>NZ_QUIK01000009.1:146815-157710 GCF_003480105.1 Clostridium sp. AM42-4 | reverse complement strand
TTGCCGAAAGGCAACTCACACGGCCCTTGTCATATACTTAAATTGTTACTTCACTCCCGCATCAGCAAAAATGCCTGGTACAGGTTCAGCGTTCCATATCCCCACTGGCGGTTGGGGTACTGGAACGCTTCTTTTCGGTCTGCGCCCCGGATGAGAATGGAGCGGACGGAGCTGCTGGTGAGGCTTGTGTCATTTCCCTGGGTAAAGTCCCACGAAAACAGGCAGGCCACGGCTCCGGCGGTGATGGCGGCAGCGACAGAAGCTCCGGTGCGGCGGGTGAAGGAAACCGGCGTGGAAGCTGTGTTACCCCGGGACTGCAGCGCCGGGCCCTGTACGTCGACGCCGGGAGCGGCAAGGTCAGGTTTTACCTGCCCTGTAGCGGTGAAGCCGCGGCTGCTGTGGATGTAGAGACTGTCTGTGACATGGTTGTAGGTACTGATGGTCAGAAGCAGAGGGGCATTGCCGGGATCGGTGATGGTGATATCGGGATCGGGGCGGAGAAAACGGATGTCATCTGGAAGAAAGGACTGCAGGGGAAGCCAGATGTGGAACTGCCCGGTGACATACAGGGCAGGGTAGACCCGGATGTGCCAGATGCCCGGAGCCGGACCACGAAACCGTAAGAATGCAAGAAAACGGCCGGACCCGGCTTCGGTCAGCTGGTAGCTGATAAAGATACGGGTGGCATCCAGCCGGAAGGAAAGGGTGGTTTCCTGTCCTACCGCCAGCGGGATCCGTTCGATCACTTCGCCGGAGGGAGAAACAAAGCCGAGTGTATAAAGCTCAGAGGCATCTGCCCACAGCTCCATGGAAAAGTCTTTACCCGGGGCGGCAATGCGCAGCTCAACATCATCGAATTCCTGGTTTGCAGGCAGACGGCTGAAATAGTGGCGACCAAAGCCAGTCTCATTTCCGGCACCTGTGACACAGGCGAAGCCTCGGGTCCCGCTTAAGGCCTGAAGCTGCATGGAAAGGGGAGAAAGGCCACTGTGACTGCCCTGGCTGGTCCCGGCACCCAGACAGAGGACAAGCGGCATCTGGTACTGGCCTGCGATTCCCAGAAGGAAGGCAGCAGCAGCCATGATATCGTTTTCCTGATAAGCATCGGCATCTGCCGGAACGGCAAAAAAATCCCGCAGATATTGCTTGGCTGGCTTTAGGCGGACAACGGCCAGGGAAGCGTCCGGGGCAGCGCCGGAAAATGCAGGGAGTGTGCTGGCCTGGTTTCCCGCAGCTACTCCGGCGAGAAAGGTTCCATGCCCATTTGTGTCGGTTGCGGGGATTATGGAGAACGGGTCACCGGCGGCGAGGGCACGGTTTAGATCCTCCTGGCTGTAGACGGTCCCGAAAAAAGGCTGGAAACCGGCAACGGGTGGTGGTAAGGACTCATTTTCCCTGGTCTGGTCCCATATGCTTAAGATGCGGCTGGTGCCATCCGGATTCCGGAATAATGGGCTGGTGTAGTCGATCCCGGTATCGATCAGGCCTATGAGTACCCCTTGTCCGGTACTTGCAAGATTGGGCTGGGAGAAGACCGGAAGAATGCCTGCGCTTTCCAGTGCCGTGGTATCCTGCAGACCGTAAAGCTTTGGAATGGCAGAATAGGTCTGCCGGGTAAGACTTAATGGAAGAACACCTGCCAGCGGTACATGGACAATGGCAAATTCCTGACTGACCAGATTGACGCAGGTGGTTCCTGCAAGCTCATAGAGGGATTCCACAGCCCGCGGGGAATAGCGGACAATGAAGTCTGCATAATCTTCAGAGGCAGGGGATGTATTGCATGGGATCATGGGTGCTCCGCATAGCTTTTTCATAGTATATGCTGTTTGACGCGGCAGTGATTCAATAGTACAATAGAGAAATAAAAGCATAAACCGGGAGGAAAAATTATGATCTATACAGCAATCATTGCGGCACTATCGTCTCTGGACCTTGGGATCAAATGGCTGATCGAACGGGAAAAACCGGAAGATTTTCCAAAACCGTTGCCGCATACATGCGGAAAGATCCTTTTGTACCATAACCATAACGCGGGCTTTCCCTTTGGATTTCTGGAAAAGCATGGGGAGGTGGTGCGTATGCTGCCGCTGTCCGTGATCTGCGGCCTGGCAGGGTATCTGGCAGCACTGCTTCCACAGAAAGGAAAAAAGGTGCAGAAGCTTGGAATCGCCATGATCCTGGGAGGTGCCCTCAGTAATCTTTACGACAGGCTCGTGCGCCGTTATGTGGTGGATTATTTCAGCATCCAGTGTGGAAAACTGAAGGAGATTGTCTTCAACCTTGGGGATATCTTTGTTTTTCTCGGATCCGGCATTTTGTTTGGGGCAGAGATCCTCAAAGAACTCCGGGGTGTGCTGCCTGCGAAAACTCCGGTTGACAGCGAAAAGGAAAACATGTAGAATCGTAGATAATTTTTATAGAAAAAGAATAAAGGAGTAAAAATCATGTTAGATTCTGGAGACAGTACGGGCATACAGGTTGCAGCAGTGTTGGTCCTTCTTCTGCTGTCCGCATTTTTTTCATCGGCGGAGACTGCCTTGACTACCGTCAATAAGGTCCGGGTCCGGACACTTGCGGAGGGTGGCGATAAGCGTGCGGCCATGGTTGCCGCGGTGATCGAAGACCCGGCCAAGATGCTCAGTACCATTCTGATTGGCAATAACATTGTAAATTTGTCGGCATCTTCCTTAATGACAACGCTGACCTTACGTCTGTTTGGCAATGCGGCAGTAGGAATTGCGACCGGTGTGCTGACTCTTTTGATCCTGGTATTTGGTGAGATTACGCCGAAGACCATGTCCACGCTGTATGCGGAAAAGATTTCCTTTGCATATGCAGGGATCATCCATGTGCTGATGGTCGTTCTGACTCCGGTTATTTTTATTGTGAATAAGCTTTCTATGGCGGTCCTGTTTCTGATACGGGTCGACCCGAATAAAAAACAGGATCCGATCACAGAGGATGAGCTCCGCACGATCGTGGAGGTCAGCCACGAGGAGGGCGTCATTGAGAGTGAAGAAAAGAAGATGATCAACAATGTGTTCGACTTTGGGGATGCCGTGGCAAAAGACATCATGGTCCCGCGCATCGACATGGTCATGGTGGATGCAGAGGCGTCCTTTGGTGAGCTCATGGAGCTGTTCCAGAAGGAACGCTTTACCCGTATCCCGGTCTACGAGGAAAACACAGACAATGTCATTGGCATTGTTAATATGAAGGATTTCATTTTATTCGATCACGAAAAAGAAAAGAATTTTTCCATCCGCGATTATCTACGCCAGCCGCTTTATACTTATGAATATAAGAAGACAGCCGAGCTGATGCTGGAGATGCGCAAAACCTTCAACAATATTGTTATCGTGTTAGATGAATACGGTGCAACAGCCGGACTGATTACGCTTGAGGATATGCTTGAGGAAATCGTCGGGGAGATCCGTGACGAGTACGACCAGGATGAAGAGGACGAGGTAAAAGAGACCGGACCGGACGAATATCTGGTCAATGGTTCCACCAAGCTGGATGACTTAAATGACCGCCTGGGACTGGAGCTGCAGTCAGAGGATTATGACTCGATCGGCGGCCTGGTGATCGGCCTTCTGGATCATCTGCCGGAAGAAGGAGAGGAAGTAGATTACGAGAACCTTCACCTGAAGGTAGAGGATATGGATAAAAACCGGATCGGAAAGATCCGCATCCAGATCCATCATCCGGAAAAAACGGAAGAGGAAGAAGCGGAAAAGACAGCGGAACAGAATTAAAAATCATGCAGGATGGGCGGTGCCGGCAGAAAGTGGCACCGCCCATCTTTTCATCTTTTAACTTAAGATCCCCCCGGCCATTCCGCCTGCCGCGCAGCAGGCGAGCACCGGGAGCACATGGGAAAAGTCCGGGATTCTGCCCTGGCGCAGCAAAACAGATGCAGCAAAAAGCGCCAGAAAATATAAAAGCCCGGTGAGCAGTCCCCAGAAAAAACGCCGGGTGCGCAGCGCCTTGCCGCAGAGCAGGCCGCCGGCAAAACAGGAAATGCCATAGAGCAGATAGACCGCCGGCGTGATCTGCGACTCCTTCAGCTTCAGCCTGTAAAGGACAAAGGTCAGGATAAAGAGCAGCACGGCAGAGAGCAGGTAAGATGCAACCAGGGAAATTAACAAGGCCTTGGGGCGTGATGGAAGCATAAAAACCCTCCTTTTTGGAAATACTCTGATCAGTTCATTTTATTTTGTGTTGTCCAGAAAAATTACAAAAATATCCTTGACATGCTATGGTGGAATGGATATAATAGAATGGCGTGCGAAAATCGCAGGATTTTTTGATGCGCAAAAAAGCTGAAAAGAATTACAGCAACCAACAGACAATATCACAGGAGGTGAAAGGAATGCCAACATTCAACCAGTTAGTGAGAAAGGGAAGACAGACCGCAGTTAAGAAGTCTACCGCACCGGCTCTGCAGAAAGGATACAACTCCTTACAGAAGCGTGCAACTGATACTTCTTCACCGCAGAAGAGAGGTGTCTGCACCGCAGTTAAGACTGCAACCCCGAAGAAGCCGAACTCTGCACTTCGTAAAATCGCCAGAGTACGTCTTTCTAACGGTATCGAGGTAACCAGCTACATCCCGGGCGAGGGACACAACTTACAGGAGCACAGCGTAGTATTAATTCGTGGTGGCCGTGTTAAGGACCTTCCGGGTACCAGATATCACATCATCAGAGGTACTCTTGATACCGCAGGCGTAGCCAACAGAAAGCAGGCTCGTTCCAAGTACGGCGCTAAGAGACCGAAAGACGCTAAGAAGAAATAAGCAACAGCTTACACTAGTAGTACCACTAACGTAAGTAAAAGTAGTTAGTGCCGGGATGATATTGCCTGTGGTTGCAGGAATAGATAGAACCGTGCGCGAACACATTTTTATGGAAACATGTGAGTACCTATGAATTAATTTCTATAATTAAGGAGGGAAGTAACGTGCCACGTAAAGGACATATTCAGAAAAGAGATGTATTAGCAGATCCTTTATACAACAACAAGGTTGTAACCAAGCTGATCAACAATATCATGCTTGATGGTAAGAAGGGTGTTGCACAGAAAATCGTATACGGTGCATTTAACCGTGTAGAAGAGAAGAGCGGCAAGCCGGCTCTGGAAGTCTTCGAAGAGGCTATGAACAATATCATGCCTGTTCTGGAGGTTAAGGCAAAACGTATCGGTGGTGCTACCTATCAGGTACCGATCGAGGTTAAGCCGGAGAGACGTCAGACTCTTGCACTTCGCTGGATCACCATGTTCTCCCGTAAGAGAGGCGAGAAGACCCAGGAAGAGAGACTGGCAAACGAGATTATGGACGCAGCAAACAACACTGGTGCATCTGTAAAACGTAAAGAAGACATGCATAAGATGGCAGAGGCTAACAAGGCCTTCTCCCACTTCAGATTCTAATAGGAGGAAAAAGCTTTGGCTGGAAGAGAATATCCGTTGGAGAGAACCAGAAATATTGGTATCATGGCTCACATCGATGCTGGTAAGACCACTTTGACTGAGCGTATCCTGTATTACACTGGTGTAAACTACAAAATCGGTGATACTCACGAAGGTACTGCTACCATGGACTGGATGGAACAGGAGCAGGAGAGAGGTATTACCATTACTTCAGCAGCTACTACCTGTCACTGGACCATTCATGGCCAGGACAACCGTCCGATCAAAGGACAGCCGGAGTATCGTATCAACATCATCGATACCCCAGGTCACGTAGACTTCACTGTTGAGGTAGAGCGTTCCCTTCGTGTACTGGACGGCGCTGTTGGCGTGTTCTGTGCAAAGGGTGGTGTAGAGCCGCAGTCCGAGAACGTTTGGCGCCAGGCTGATACCTACAACGTACCGCGTATGGCATTCATCAACAAGATGGATATCCTGGGTGCTAACTTCTACGGCGCAGTAGAGCAGATCCGTACCAGACTTGGTAAGAACGCTATCTGCTTACAGCTGCCGATCGGTAAAGAGGACGAGTTCAAGGGCATCATCGATCTGTTCGAGATGCAGGCTTACATCTACAACGATGATAAGGGCGACGACGTTACTGTTTGCGAAATCCCGGATGATATGAAGGATGATGCAGAGTTATATCACACCGAGCTGGTAGAGAAGATCTGCGAGCTGGATGACGATCTGATGATGCAGTATCTGGAAGGCGAAGAGCCGTCTATCGAGGATCTGAAGAAAGTATTAAGAAAAGCTACCTGTGAGTGTACCGCTGTTCCGGTATGCTGCGGTAGTGCATACAGAAACAAAGGTGTTCAGAGACTTCTGAACGCTGTAATCGAGTTCATGCCGGCTCCGACCGATATCCCGTCTATCAAGGGTACCGATATGGACGGCAATGAAGTATTCCGTCATTCTTCCGATGAAGAGCCTTTCGCAGCTCTGGCATTCAAGATCATGACTGACCCGTTCGTAGGTAAACTGGCATTCTTCCGTGTGTACTCCGGTACCATGAATTCCGGTTCTTACGTTCTGAATGCTACCAAGGGCAAGAAAGAGCGTGTTGGCCGTATCCTTCAGATGCACGCTAACAAGAGACAGGAGATCGACAAAGTTTACTCCGGCGATATCGCTGCAGCAGTAGGCTTTAAGATTACCGGTACCGGTGATACCATCTGTGATGAGAATCATCCGGTTATCCTGGAGTCCATGGAGTTCCCGGAGCCGGTTATCGATATCGCTATCGAGCCTAAGACCAAAGCTGGTCAGGGCAAGATGAGTGAGGCACTTGCAAAACTTGCAGAGGAGGATCCGACTTTCCGTGCATCCACCAACCAGGAGACTGGCCAGACCATCATCTCCGGTATGGGTGAGTTACATCTGGAGATCATCGTAGACCGTCTTCTGAGAGAGTTCAACGTTGAAGCTAACGTTGGTGCTCCGCAGGTTGCTTACAAAGAGACCTTCACCAAGGCCGTAGACGTAGACAGCAAATATGCTAAGCAGTCTGGTGGTCGTGGTCAGTACGGTCACTGTAAAGTTCACTTCGAGCCGATGGATGCGAACGCAGAAGAGACCTTCAAGTTCGAGTCTACCGTTGTCGGTGGTGCTATCCCGAAAGAGTACATCCCGGCAGTTGGCGCTGGTATCGAAGAGGCTGCTAAGTCCGGTATCCTTGCTGGATTCCCGGTACTCGGCGTAAAAGCTACCGTATACGACGGTTCTTACCATGAGGTCGACTCTAACGAGATGGCATTCAAGATTGCCGGTTCCATGGCATTCAAGGAGGCTATGCAGAAGGCAGGCGCTATCCTGCTTGAGCCGATCATGAAGGTTGAAGTTACCATGCCAGAGGAGTACATGGGTGATGTTATCGGTGATATCAACTCCCGTCGTGGCCGTATCGAGGGTATGGATGACTTAGGCGGCGGTAAGATCGTAAGAGCATACGTTCCGCTTTCCGAGATGTTCGGTTACTCTACCGACCTTCGTTCCAAGACTCAGGGACGTGGTAACTACTCCATGTTCTTCGAGAAGTACGAGCCGGTTCCGAAGTCCGTACAGGAGAAGGTTATCAACGAGCACAAAAAGTAATTAAACCTTAATTACAATCAAATCTAATTTCCGGCACAGGAGTTTCGCAAAGGTCTTCCGGCTTTGTCTGAAGTCCCTTTGCGGGCTGCCGCCCGGAATAGAGAAAAGGCTTGAAAATATTGCACAAATAGCATATAATAAAGAACAGCCTAACCATATAATCAATCGCCCGTACTAGGCGGGCAAATCAAGGAGGACGTTATAAAATGGCAAAAGCAAAGTTTGAAAGAACCAAACCGCATTGTAACATTGGTACCATCGGCCACGTTGACCATGGTAAAACCACTCTGACCGCAGCAATCACCAAAGTTCTGTCTGAGAGAGTTGCTGGTAACACCGCTACCGATTTCGAGAACATCGATAAGGCTCCGGAGGAGAGAGAGCGTGGTATCACCATTTCTACCGCACACGTTGAGTATGAGACTGAGAAGAGACACTATGCACACGTTGACTGCCCAGGACATGCTGACTATGTTAAGAACATGATCACCGGTGCAGCTCAGATGGATGGCGCTATCCTTGTAGTAGCAGCAACCGATGGTGTTATGGCTCAGACCAGAGAGCACATCCTGCTTTCCCGTCAGGTAGGCGTACCGTACATCGTTGTATTCATGAACAAGTGTGATATGGTTGACGATCCGGAGCTGCTTGAGTTAGTAGACATGGAGATCCGTGAGCTGCTGAACGAGTACGAGTTCCCGGGCGATGACACCCCGATCATTCAGGGTTCTGCTCTGAAAGCTCTGGAAGATCCGATGGGCGAGTGGGGCGACAAGATCATGGAGCTTATGGATGCAGTTGATAGCTGGATCCCGGATCCGCAGCGTGAGACTGATAAGCCGTTCCTGATGCCAGTCGAGGACGTATTCACCATTACTGGTCGTGGTACCGTTGCTACCGGCCGTGTAGAGCGTGGTGTTCTTCATCTGAACGATGAGGTTGAGATCGTTGGTATCCACGAGGAGACCAAGAAGACCGTTGTTACCGGTATCGAGATGTTCCGTAAGTTACTGGATGAGGCTCAGGCTGGTGATAACATCGGTGCTCTGCTTCGTGGTATCCAGAGAACTGAGATCGAGCGTGGACAGGTTCTGTGTAAGCCGGCATCTGTAAAGTGCCACAACAAGTTTACCGCACAGGTTTACGTTCTGACCAAAGACGAGGGTGGTCGTCATACCCCGTTCTTCAACAACTATCGTCCGCAGTTCTACTTCAGAACAACTGACGTAACCGGCGTTTGCGAGCTCCCGGCTGGTACCGAGATGTGCATGCCTGGTGATAACGTAGAGATGACCGTTGAGCTGATCCATCCGGTAGCTATGGAGCAGGGTCTTCGTTTCGCTATCCGTGAGGGTGGTAGAACCGTAGGTTCAGGTCGTGTTGTTACCATCTGCGACTAATCTCTAATTAGAAATTAATCGAAATTTTCATATAATGTAGATGCGCCTGGTGCGCCTACTGTGTCCAAACGTAAGAGGGCCCGTGGAGATTTTTCTCCACGGGTTTTTCTGTTATCTGGCACCTGGAAAACTTTATCTGGGATCTGCAAAATGTCATGGGCAGGTCCGGAAGATGTGTATTGGAACTGCAATCAGAACAGCATCAGCAAGGACGCTACTATCACGGGTAAAAAGGTAAGGAAAATTCACACATTTTTCAAAGTAAGAACTGGTAATTTATGTTATAATCAGAAACTGTATCATAAATGTAAGATTAGGCGTTATCACATAGAAGTGATCCATGGATAACACAGCAAGTGGATAACATAAAATGGATAGCAGAACAAGGAGTAAATGAATGAACTATAAACGAAAATTAGTTTCCGGTCTGGCACTATGCCTTTGCGGCGCCAGTCTGGCAGCGTACCAGCCTGAAAGACCGGAGATATCCGGAAGGGTTACGGGGCCAGAAACTACGTCAGATCGGACACAGGAAACGTCAGACTACGATGCGGAGCGATATACATTTTCTACAGATGTCTACGGTCCGGGCGTAACCAATCTGTCTTCTTCTGACAGCTATTCCAAGTACCAGTGGGGATTGAAAAATGATGCGGAGCTTCAGTACAGCGAGATCACAAACCGCTTCAAGGACAGCAACCCGAAGCTTGCCACGTACATTGACCTGGCAAACTACCTGGGAATGCCGGCACCGGTGGCTGGTCCGGATGCTTACCGGATCAAAGAAACCCGCGCCAGAAAAGGCGTAGATATCAATGTACTCCCTGCCTGGAATCTTTATAATGCCAGTACAGAGGAGCATCGTCAGGTGGTGGTTGCAGTCATTGACACCGGAATCGACATCGACCACCCGGATCTGAAGGATGCCATTTGGACCAACGAAGACGAAATTCCGGGAGATGGCATCGATAATGACGGCAACGGCTATATCGACGATGTACACGGCTGGAATTTCTTTGATGGAAATAATGAACTCTGCAAGGGCAGCGAGGACGATCACGGAACCCATGCGGCAGGAACCATTGCTGCGACCCGTGGAAACGGCGGTATTGCCGGAATCGCGGATAACAAGTATGTCAAGATCATGTCTCTAAAAGCGCTGGGAACCCAGTACGGCGTGGGTGAGGAAAAGGCAATCATCGAAGCCATCCGCTATGCGGAAGCAAACGGTGCCTCCATCTGCAACCTCAGTTTTGGAACGACCGAATATTATCCGGAACTGGAAAAGGTCATGCGCGAATCAAAGATGCTGTTTGTGGTATCAGCCGGAAACGGAGACGCGAAAGGAATCGGAGAGGATACGGATCAGAAACCGGATTACCCGTCCTCCTTTGATTTAGATAATGTGATATCCGTTGCGAACCTGATGTTCGACGGAAACCTGGCCGAGAGCTCCAATTATGGCGCTAAGAGCGTAGATATCGCAGCACCCGGCACTTATATCGTCAGCACCATTGCAAACAGCGGATATGGCTTTATGACAGGAACCTCCATGTCTACCCCGATGGTAACCGGCGCGGCAGCTTTCCTGTATTCCTACCGCACCGACCTGCACCTCTCCGACATCCGCAAGGTTCTGTTAGAAACCGCCCGCAAGATCCCGCCGTTAGAAGGCAAGCTCAGCAGCAACGGCATGCTGGATGTGTACGCGGCACTGAATTACGGAAGAGCGGCAGAGAATACAGAAGAAAGCGCACAGTCTGGACAGGAAACACAAAGCTCCGGAGATACAGCTCAGAGAGAATCCCAGACAACCACTTCAAAAACCATTACAGCCGGAGGCGGAGAGCCGATCCGGCTGGGCCAGTAAATTTAAACAATTTAATTGAAAAACGATGGGCCGTGTGAGTTGCCGGAAGG
>NZ_QUIK01000009.1:2354-146790 GCF_003480105.1 Clostridium sp. AM42-4 | reverse complement strand
GAGTTGCCGGAAGGCAACTCACACGGCCCTATTAAAGTTAATCAAATTGTTATTTCTTCTTATTCTTGTATTCTTCCAGCAGCCGCTCAAACTCTTCCTGATCACCGGATCGCTGCAGCCGCTGTCTTCTGCGTTTGCGGCGCTCGGCGAGGGCTTTTGCTTCTTTCTTTCTGGAGTAGATGATCCATCCTGCAATGCCGATCACGGCAAGGACGAGGAGCACGATCAGGATCGTGACCAGTACACCGGCGATGGAGAAGCTTCTGTGGGTGCGCTGTGAATCTGTAGCATTGGAGCTGGTGGCGAGGGAGCTGTTTGCGGTGTCAGCAGAGCCAGAGGCATTGGTACTGCCGTCTCCGGTTGTAGCTGAGGCACCGGTGCTGCCGTCCCCATTATCGATGGTAACGCCGTCTTTGACAAGCAGATAAGCAGTGCCGATCACGCGGTCGTTGTAGGTGTAGGTGAGGAGAGCCACGGCGTTGTCCGGGCTGACCTCTGGCAATGCGCCGAGGGAAATATCGGCATCCTCAAAGGAGGCACCGTTTGGCAGGGTAATGACGCTGTCCGGGTCGATCATCAGATCGGAGGCCTGGAAGGAACCCTTGTCCAGATTGATGGTTTCGTTTCCGGTGACATAGCGGCTTTCGTAGTCGGCCACGGTGTAATTCTGGAAGGAGCGGAACCCAAACTCCAGAAGTGCCTTTCCGTCTACAAAGTACTGGCGCGGCTGTCCTTTTAAGATAACGGATACGAGACGGCGGTTATCCTTGACTGCGTAGGTGACCAGGGTGTTGCCTGCTTTGATCAGGTAGCCAGTCTTTCCGGCAACGGCCTCCGGATAGTAGTAAGGGCTGCTCTGGTCCTCGGTGACACAGAGGCGGTGTTCTCCACGGATGGTGAAGCCGTCCGGATTCTGGGTGGTCGGCGCGATCTTATGGGTCGTAGCGGAGCTGATCTCGACCATGGTTTCATTGTCATATGCGGCCTGCGCGATCAGGGCCATATCGTAAGCGGAAACGTACTGGTTATCTCCGTTTAAGCCGGATGGATTTTCAAAGTGGCTTTCCTGGCATCCAAGCTCCACCAGTTTTTCATTCATCATGTCCACAAAGGCGGAAATGCTGCCTGCCGTATGCTCTGCCAGGGCATTGGCTGCCTGGTTGCAGGACACTAAAAGCAGGGAGTAGAGACAGTCCTCTACGGAAAGCTGGTCCCCGGCTACGACGCTGATTTTATTTCCGCTGTCTGCCTCAACCTGGTTGACAGCCGTCGTAGAAAATGTTACAGTATCATCCAGACTGCAATTTTCCAGAACGATGAGTGCTGTCAGGATTTTGGTAATGCTGGCTGGCGGGTAGGTCAGGTGGATATTCTGTCCATATAAAATGGCACCGGAATCCATATCCATGACAATGCCGGCCTCGGCCATAATGCCGGTATCGGAAGGCCAGTCGGGCTTAGCCCAGGCTGTCAGAATGAACAACTGGCATGTTAGGGCAAAACATACAAATTTTGTTATCTTTTGTTTCCATTTATTCAGCAATGTGCGAACCTCCTGTGTCCTTTTTCCGTCTGCGGTTTGGGTTCAAAAGCAAGGAACTTTGCGGTGTTTCCCGCATTTTGGCAAGACGGACCTGTCTAATCATACCTTATGTAAAATAAATATTCAACCAAATATTCCATGAAATATTCGTGAAATTGCCACTTCCATTTTCCCCATATTTGTAGTATCATAATCACTGCTACGACATATAGTTGTTAATAATATAAGAAAATACAAGATATAGTATATACGAGAGGGGTTTGGGCATGACTACGGATGTTAAGACTAATGTGATCAAGAGAAACGGCAAAGAGGTTTCTTTTGATGTCTCTAAAATTGTGAGCGCGATCACCAAAGCCAATGCCAGTGTCGATCATCTTCATCAGCTGAATGAATACCAGATCAACGCAGTGGCAGACATGATCGCAAAGCAGGTGGAAGAGGCAACGCATGCGGTAAACGTAGAAGATATTCAGGATATGGTGGAGACCGGCATCATGGAGATGCGCGGTTACGAGGTGGCACAGAAGTATGTGCGTTACCGCTATAAGAGAGAATTAACCAGAAAATCCAATACAACGGATAATGGCATCCTGGCTCTGATCGAGCACATGAACGAGGAAGTAAAGCAGGAAAATTCCAATAAAAACCCGGTGATCAACTCTACCCAGCGTGACTACATGGCTGGTGAGGTCAGCAAGGACCTGAGCCGGCGCGTGCTTCTTCCGGAGGACGTCGTGCGTGCACATGAGGCTGGCATCATCCATTTCCATGATACCGATTATTTCGCACAGAAGGAGCACAACTGTGACCTGATCAACTTAGAGGACATGCTTCAGAATGGCACGGTCATCAGCGAGACCATGATCGAGAAGCCGCACAGCTTTTTCACTGCCTGCAACGTTACTACCCAGATCGTGGCGCAGGTAGCCAGCAACCAGTACGGCGGACAGTCCTTCTCGTTGGCACACCTGGCTCCGTTTGTAGACATCAGCCGTAAAAAGCTGCGCAAGAACGTGATCGCAGAACGTGAAGAATGCGGGGAATCCTTAGATGACGCGATCATCGACCGCGTGGTAGAGCGCAGACTGCGCGATGAGATCAAGAGCGGTATCCAGACCATCCAGTACCAGCTCATCACCCTCATGACCTGTAACGGACAGGCTCCGTTTGTGACCATGTTCATGTACTTAGACGAGGTTCCGGAGGGCCGTACCCGTGATGACCTTGCCATGATCATCGAGGAAGTCATGATCCAGAGAATGCAGGGCGTTAAGAATGAAAAGGGCGTGTGGATCACCCCGGCATTCCCGAAGCTGATCTATGTTCTGGACGAAGACAACATCACCGAGGATTCCAAATACTGGCATCTGACTGAGCTTGCAGCGAAATGTACCGCAAAGCGTATGGTACCGGATTACATCTCAGCAAAGATCATGAAGGAGATGAAGGGTGGAAACGTTTACCCGTGCATGGGCTGCCGTTCCTTCCTGACTGTTGAGGATTCCCAGAGAAACCCGGATGGAAGCCACAAGTTCTACGGACGTTTCAACCAGGGCGTTGTGACCATTAACCTGGTGGATGTGGCATGCTCCTCTGAGGGCGATATGGACCGCTTCTGGGAGATTTTTGAGGAGCGCCTGGAGCTCTGTCACCGCGCACTGCGCTGCCGTCATGAGCGCCTGCTTGGAACCATTTCCGATGTAGCGCCGATCCTGTGGCAGAACGGGGCCCTGGCAAGACTGAAAAAGGGTGAGACCATCGACAAGCTTCTGTTTGACGGTTACTCCACCATTTCCCTTGGCTACTGTGGCCTTCATGAGATGTGTGTGCGCATGACCGGAAAATCCCACACGGACCCGGCTGCAAAACCGTTCGCGCTGGCTGTGATGCAGAAGATGAACGACAAGTGCAGGGAGTGGAGAGAGGCAGAGAACATCAGCTATTCCGTATACGGAACACCGATGGAGTCCACCACCTACAAATTTGCAAAATGCCTGCAGAAGCGTTTCGGCATCATCCCGGGAGTTACCGATAAGAACTACATTACCAACAGCTATCATGTGCATGTAACCGAGGAGATCGATGCATTCAGCAAGCTGAAATTTGAGTCCGAGTTCCAGAAGCTGTCTCCGGGCGGAGCAATCAGCTATGTGGAAGTACCGAACATGCAGCAGAATATCCCGGCGGTTCTCTCTGTCATGAAGTTCATCTATGAGAACATCATGTACGCAGAGCTGAACACCAAGAGCGACTATTGCGAGTGCTGCGGCTACGATGGCGAGATTAAGATCGTCGAAGACGAGTCCGGCAAGTTAGTATGGGAGTGCCCGAACTGCGGAAACCGTGACCAGGACAAGATGTCTGTGGCACGCCGTACCTGCGGTTACATCGGAACCCAGTTCTGGAATCAGGGACGCACCCAGGAGATCCGTGACCGTGTGCTGCATCTGTCTACAAAGAGCAGCGTGTCTGTCGATGGCGGCACAAGCAGTTCATCAGCGGTATAAGTAAGCGGGGGTAAATTATGAAGTATGCGCAGGTATTTACGTGCGATATTGCAAATGGCCCCGGCTGCCGGACCTCTTTGTTTGTTTCCGGCTGTACGCACCATTGTAAGGATTGCTTTAACGAGGTCGCGTGGGATTTCAATTACGGCAGAGAGTTCGACAGCCAGGTGCAGGATGAGCTGATCAAAGAGAGCAGACCCTCTTACATCGATGGTTTTACCTTTCTTGGCGGGGAGCCGATGGAAGTTGCAAACCAGAAGGCACTGCGTCCGTTTCTGGAACGGATCCGGACGGAGCTGCCAGGAAAAAATATCTGGATCTATTCCGGGTACACCTACGAGGAACTGACCGACCCGCACAACACACGGTGTCATAGTGAAGATACGGATGCCATCCTTGCAATGACGGACGTACTTGTAGATGGAAGATTTGAACTGGATAAAAAAGATATTACCCTAAGATTTCGGGGGTCCTCCAACCAGCGGGTCATTGATGTGCCGGAAACCAGAAAGAATGGGCATATCGTGCTGAGCAAATATGGAGAGAAAGAGAAGCTATTATAATAATGAGAGTCATCGGCGGTTGCTGCCGGTGGCTCTTTTCATTTCATGTTTTATAAATTCTAACATTTTTATGAAAATTATGGCGCACACTCCCGCGTGCCTTGCACCTGAGGAAAATTAATGGTATACTGTCGTGGTAAATTACCCGTATTGCGGCCAGCAGGGCCAAAAGAGCGGAAAAGCGTCCGGCTCCGGGCACCTTCCGGGCAGAAAACAGCAGCCATTTTGCGGCTCTGCAAATGAAAGGAATACCATGTCTTCAAACAATGAATACGCGATCCAGGTACAGGACGTGAGCAAAATATATAAGCTGTACGACAAACCGATCGACCGGTTAAAGGAATCGCTCAGCTTAACCCATAAAAATTACCACAGGGACTTTTTTGCGCTGAGTGACATTTCATTTAATGTGAAAAAAGGCGAGACGGTGGGCATCATCGGAACTAATGGTTCCGGAAAATCGACGATCTTAAAGATCATTACCGGAGTCCTAACGCCGACGAGCGGTCAGGTCCGGGTGAGCGGAGTCATCTCAGCGTTGTTAGAGCTGGGAGCCGGGTTTAATATGGACTACACCGGCATTGAGAACATCTACATGAACGGAACCATGATGGGCTTTTCCAAGAAGCAGATGGATGAAAAGCTGCCGGATATCCTGGAGTTTGCGGATATCGGGGATTTCGTTTATCAGCCGGTAAAAACCTATTCCAGCGGTATGTTTGTGCGGCTGGCTTTTGCGCTGTCTATCAACGTGGAGCCGGAAATCCTCATTGTCGATGAGGCACTTTCCGTGGGAGATGTCTTCTTCCAGTCGAAGTGTTACCGGCGCATGGAGGAGATCCGCAAAAACGGCACGACCATTCTTATGGTTACCCACGATATGGGCAGTGTCATCAAATATTGTGACCGGGTGGTGCTCTTAAATAAAGGACACTATGTGGCTGAGGGCGCGCCGGGCAAGATGGTGGATTTATATAAGAAGATCCTGGCAAACCAGATGGACGATCTGGAAGAGGAGCTGCTGGAGATGAATGATTTTTCCGGCGGGATGGACTCTGACGCGGCAGGAGCCGGTGCGAAGGGCGCGTCTGGTGAAATGGTAGACAGATCAGCAGCAGGAGCTGGCGCGGATACCAGCGAAAATGCAGCAGGAACGGCAAAGGGTCAGGACGGCGCAGCAGGCCATGCGCATAAAAAGCACAGCGGCCTCATGAAAGACAAGCTGACCATCAACCCGAACCGCACCGAGTACGGAAACGGCAAGGCCGAGATCTACGATCTTGGTATGTTCGATGAACGCGGCAACTTAACGAATCTTTTGTTAAAGGGTGAGTATTTCACAATCAAGGAAAAAATCCGTTTCCATGACAGCATCCAGTCACCAATCTTTACCTACACGATCAAAGATAAAAAGGGGGCGGACTTAACCGGAACCAACACGATGTTTGAGGGTGCCGAGATCCGTCCGGTGAAGAACGGCGATGAGTACGAGGTGAATTTCCGCCAGAAGATGACGCTCCAGGGCGGTGAGTATCTGCTTTCCATGAGCTGCACCGGCTTTGAGCAGGGCGAGCACACAGTGTATCACCGGCTGTACGATGTAGCGAATATCACGGTCATCTCGAATAAGAATACCGTGGGTGTGTACGATATGGAATCTGAGGTGAAGGCTGTGCTGAAGCCTGCAGGCTCCGGAAATACGGAATCCGGGAATGTTTGAGACAGAAATCGGTTTGATCTGAGCGCAAACATGACGAACAAGGAACGTGAAGATAAGAAAGAGGTTTTTAGAGCATGAGAAAGATTGATGATGAGATACAGGCGCTCCTTTTGGAGCACCGCGGGGATATCCGCTCCATCTTACAGGACAACCACCGGTTGGACCTTCTGTATGCCCTCTCTTCCCAGCGGGAGCTCCTGCTTGAGTGGTATGAGTTTGAGCCGGATGCAGAGGTGCTGCAGGTTGGTGCCGATTACGGTGCGCTGACCGGACTGCTGCGCACCAGCGTGAAGCAGGTCACTGTGCTGGATGAGACGGAGTCTGCGCTGGAGACGGTAAGACAGCGTTATCCGGGTGCAACAAACATTCATTATTGCAAGGACAGCCTGATGGGCTTTGCAGGCGAAGCCTGCGCCGAGGGGAAAAAGTACGACTATGTAATTTTTGCCGGAACACTGGCAGCACCGTATGAGGAGCATATCCGTGCGGCAAAATCGCTGCTGAAGCCGACCGGTATTCTGATCGTGGCAGCAGCCAATGCGCTTGGCATGAAGTATTTTGCTGGAACCTCCGAGGAGGAGAATGCCCTGACGAAGCGCCAGTTAACGGAGCTTCTCTGCAGCGAAAAAGAGACACAGAGCATGGCAGAGGAAAGCGGTGCCCTGAAGTTCTATTATCCGATGCCGGACTATAAGACCCCGGTGAGCATTTATTCCGATGCGTATCTGCCAAAGAAGGGTGATCTGACCCGGGTAACCCCGGCATACGATTACCCGCCATACCACATGATGGAGATGGGCGAGAAGTTTGACACAGTCTGCGAGGCAGGTCTGTTTGATTTATATGCAAACTCTTATCTGGTGTTCTGGAGCGCAGATCCAAAGCAGCTCCACAAGGATGATGAGCGGATTTTTATCAAATATAACAAGACAAGAAGAGAAGAATTCCAGATCAAGACCTGTATCTGCGAGCGAAATGCAGCAGGAATGTCGGAAACATCTGGTGCAGCGGCTGGAAACAGCAGTGCAGCAGCACCGGTCAAAAAAGAGCGCTACGTGGAAAAAGCCGCTTTAAGCCTGGATGGCAGCGCCCACATCGCTTCTTTTAAAGAAAAATATGAAAAGCTGACGAAGCAGCACCGGACCTTAAAGGTAACGGAGCCAAAGTTTGCCGAGCACCGCAATTCGGTTTATTTCCCGTATCTTGTGGGGCAGACCTGTGCGGAGAAGCTGGGTGAGCAGTTAGAGGGCGGACAGCTTCCGCTGGATGTGCTGCAGATCGTCATGAACCAGATCTACGACATCAGCCCGGAGTGCCGCAGTGCGTTTACCAGAACCGCAGAGTTCGATGAGGTGTTTGGCGCGGACTTAACGGAGGAGGAGCAGAATCTGCTGCTTTCCGATACCGCCTGCGAGGTTTCCAACATCGATGCCTTGTTTGAGAATATGCTGCTGACGCGGGAGGGCATCTACTGCCTGGACTACGAGTGGGTGTTCTTATTCCCGGTTCCGGAGCATTTTGTGAAATACCGCATTTTGTACTATTTCTATGAGCAGTACAGCAGTGTGTTAAAACAGCTGACCTTAGAGCAGATCCTGGATTCGTTCGGTATCACGCCGGAGATGGCAGAAGTATACCGGAAGATGGAGGTAAACTTCCAGAATTATGTGCACGGTGAGAACCAGCAGCTGTACCTGGGCAATTACATGGTTTATTCCCGTACCGTGCGTGACATCCGCCAGACGGAGAGTGACCTTGCGCGGGCAAGGGAGCGCATTGAGCAGATGAAGATCCACAGCCGTGAGAAGGATGTGACTATCCGCAAGATCACGGAAGTTCAGCGTCTGACTAACAACCATGTAACGAACTTAGAGGCCATCATCCATAACCATGAGCATGAGATCGGTGAGATGGCAAAGACCCTGAATTACTTAAATAAGCATGAGGCGATTCTCTTTAAGATCCGCCGGAAGCTGGGCGATAAGTTTAACCAGAAGTATCCAAAGGGATCGGTAGAGCGAAAGAAGCTTCATTATAAGAAAGAATACATGCTGCATCCGCTTCGCTCCATGAAGCTTTACTCGACACCGGAGGGACGAAACCTGCGTGATGGCGATTTCAACATCGGTGAGATTTACCGGGAACACGGCCGCCTGAAGTTTGAGAAGGTGGAGAACCCGACCGTTTCCATTATCATTCCGGTATACAACCAGATCCACTATACCTACGCGTGCCTGCTTTCTATTTTAGAGAACACGAAGGATGTTTCTTATGAGGTCATCATCGCGGACGATGTGTCCACGGATGCGACCGAGCATCTTTCCGAGTACGCGGAAGGACTGGTCATCTGCAGAAACAGCACAAACCAGGGCTTTTTACGTAACTGCAACAACGCAGCGCGTCATGCCCGTGGTAAATATGTGATGTTCTTAAACAACGATACTCAGGTGACCGAAAACTGGCTTTCTTCCCTGGTTCAGCTCATTGAGTCGGACCCGACCATCGGAATGGTAGGCTCCAAGCTGGTTTACCCGGATGGACGTCTGCAGGAAGCAGGCGGCATCATCTGGAGCGATGGTTCCGGCTGGAATTATGGCCGTCTGGATAATCCGGATAAGCCGGAGTACAACTACGTCAAGGACGTGGACTACATTTCCGGTGCAGCGATCCTGCTTTCCAACGAGCTGTGGAACCAGATCGGCGGCTTTGATACCCGGTTTGCACCGGCCTACTGCGAGGACTCCGACCTGGCATTTGAGGTGCGCAAGGCAGGTTACCGCGTGGTATACCAGCCGAAGTCCAAGGTCATCCACTTTGAGGGTGTTTCCAACGGTACCGATGTACAGGGCACCGGCTTAAAGCGTTACCAGGTTGCCAACAGCAAGAAGCTGAAAGAAAAATGGGCAGACGAGTTTGCAAAGCAGTGCGAGAACGATGGCAATCCGGATCCGTTCCGTGCCAGAGAGCGCAGCATGGGCAAGCCGATCATCCTGGTGGTGGACCACTATGTGCCGACCTACGATAAGGACGCCGGTTCCAAGACCACGTACCAGTACTTAAAGATGTTCTTAAAGAAGGGCTATGTGGTGAAGTTCCTCGGTGATAACTTCATGAACGAGGAGCCGTATACCAGCGAGCTGGAGCAGATGGGCATTGAGGTGTTATACGGACCGGAGTACCAGGTCAAGATCTGGGACTGGCTGCGTGACCATGGCGATGATATTGCAGTGGCGTACTTGAACCGCCCGCACATCGCATCCAAATACATTGATTATATTTTAGACAATACCGATATCAAGGTGATCTATTACGGACATGACCTGCACTGGCTGCGGGAAAGCCGTGAATACCAGATCACGAAAGATCCGAAGATCCGCGAAGATGCGGAATACTGGAAATCCATTGAGTTTACGCTGATGAGCAAGGCGGCCGTTTCTTACTACCCGTCTTACATTGAGCGTGATGCGATCCATGAGATCGACCCAACCATCAACGTGAAGGATATCACCGCGTATGTGTTTGATGAGTTCAAGTCCGACATACAGGAAGACTTTGCGAAGCGCAATGGTCTCTTATTCGTCGGTGGCTTCGCACATCCGCCGAATGCAGATGCAGTGCTCTGGTTTGCAAAGGATATTTACCCGCGCATCCGTCAGAAGATGAAGGCAGCCGGAGTCACTCCGCCAGAGTTTATTGTGGTTGGATCTAAGGTAACCGATGAAATCAAAGCTCTGCAGCAGCCGGGCAATGGCATCATCATCAAGGGCTTTGTATCCGAAGAAGAATTGAGCGAGCTTTATGCGACCTGCCGCGTGGTGGTTGTACCGCTGCGTTACGGTGCAGGCGTGAAGGGCAAGGTGGTCGAGGCAATCTACAACGGTGCCCCGATCGTGACTACATCCATCGGTGCGGAGGGAATCCCGCAGGTGGAGGATGTACTGTTGGTGGAGGACGAGCCGGAGGCATTTGCCGAGACCGTGACCCGTCTTTACCAGAGTCCGGAGGGCTGCAAGGCACTCTGCGAGAAGACCCAGAGCTACATCCGCACGCATTTCAGCATGGATGCAGCATGGAAGGTTATCGAGGATGATTTCAAACGATAATGGATTCCGGGCTGGGATTGCCCGGATGGAGAATTTGGTTGCTGTGTATGCATGCGCAGACAGCAGCAGAACTTGAAAAAGAAAGAAAACAGCCGTTTAGGCGGCGCAGGAGGAAGAAATGCAGGCAATTTTACTGGCCGGCGGTCTGGGTACCAGGCTTCGGAGTGTGGTGAGTGACCGCCCGAAGCCGATGGCACTGATCGGCGAGAAGCCTTTTATGGAGTATGTGGTGCACGAACTTTCAAAGCACGGCATCACGGATATTATCTTTGCCGTGGGTTATAAGGGTTCCATGGTGGAGGAGTATTTCGGGGACGGGAGCGGGTTTTTAGCTCCGGATGGAACACCCATCACCGTTCACTATGCTTATGAGGAAGAACTTCTCGGAACAGCCGGGGCCATTAAAAATGCCGGCAGATTTGTGACCGAGGACAGCTTTTTCGTCCTGAATGCGGATACCTTTTATCAGATCGACTACAGCCGTCTGGTATCCATGCAGCAGGAGTCGGATCTTGACATGGCACTGGTGCTTCGCGAGGTGCAGGACATTTCCCGTTACGGGGCAGCCATTCTGGAAGAAGGACGGCTCACCGGCTTTAACGAGAAGAGTCTGGAGGCAAAGCCGGGCACCATCAATGGCGGCGTGTACCTGATGAAGCGTGCACTGCTGGACGAGATTCCGGCGGGAAAGGTTTCTCTGGAAAACGAGATGATCCCGAAATGGCTGAAGGAGGGCCGGCGTTTAGGCGGCTTTGTCAATGACGGTTACTTTATCGATATTGGCATTCCGGAGGCATATTATCAGTTTATGGAAGATGTAAAGAAAGGAGTTGTGGTATGGTAATCAGAGGACGTGCACCGCTCCGTGTCAGCTTCGGCGGCGGCGGTACAGACGTGGCACCTTTCTGCGTAGAGCAGGGCGGAGCCATTATCGGCAGCACCATCAACAAATATGCGTACTGTTCCATCGTTCCGAGAGAGGATGACCAGATTATCGTCCACTCTCTGGACTTTGATATGACCGTCAAATACAATGCGAAGGAGAACTTCGTTTACGATGGACGGCTGGACCTGGTAACCGCTGCCTTAAAGGCCATGGATATCAACCAGGGCTGCGAGGTTTACTTACAGTGTGATGCTCCGGCCGGTTCCGGTCTTGGAACTTCTTCTACCGTTATGGTTTCCTTACTTACGGCCATGGCACGCTGGAAGGGCATTGAGATGGATGCGTACCGCCTGGCAGATCTGGCTTACCAGGTCGAGCGTGAGGATTTAAAGATCGACGGCGGCTATCAGGACCAGTATGCGGCAACCTTCGGCGGCATCAACTTTATTGAGTTCCACGGCCGCAACAACGTGGTGGTAAACCCGCTGCGCATCAAGAAAGATATTCTGCACGAGCTGCAGTACAACTTGCTTTTATGTTATACCGGCAACATCCATGTGTCGGCGAACATCATCAAGGATCAGGTGAAAAACTACGAAAAGAAAGATGCCTTCGATGCCATGTGCGAGGTGAAAGCCCTTGCCTACGCGATGAAGGATGAGCTTCTGCGCGGCAATCTGCACAGCTTTGGTAAGCTTTTGGACTATGGCTGGCAGAGCAAAAAGCGCATGAGCAGCAAGATCACCAACCCGCAGATCGACGAGCTTTACGATGAGGCCATTAAGGCCGGTGCGCTGGGCGGAAAGCTTCTTGGCGCCGGTGGCGGCGGTTACCTTCTGATGTACTGCCCGTACAATGTCAAACACAAGGTGGCAGACCGCATGGAGCAGATGGGTGGCCAGCTGGCAGACTGGAACTTTGAGCTGCGCGGCGCCCAGTCCTGGATCGCGGATGAAAACCGCTGGGACTACAACGAGGTGAAGGTGCATCTGCCAAATGGAGACTACGAATTCAAATTGTAGTATTTTGGAAAATTGGAAAGAATTTAACGAGATCCGGACAGGAAAAGTTTTGTCTGTCCGGGAAGCACGTAGAAATAGGAACATAGCATGGAAAAAGTAATATTTCTGGACCGGGACGGTACGCTGAATAAAGAAGTCAACTACCTGCACCGCAAAGAAGATCTGGTGCTTCTGCCCGGAGTGCCGGAGGCTTTAAAGGCATTTAAGGAGCAGGGCTATAAGTTGGTGGTGATCACCAACCAGGCCGGTGTGGCTCGCGGCTACTATACCGAGGACGATGTAAAAGAACTGCACCGTTACATGAACGAGCTGCTGGAAAAAGCGGGAGCGGGCATTGACGCATTTTATTACTGCCCGCATCACCCGGAGCATGGCATCGGAAAGTACAAGATCCAGTGCCATTGCAGAAAGCCGGAGACCGGCATGTTTGAGATGGCAGAGCAGGATTTTACTGTGGATAAAAGCAAGTCCTGGATGATCGGTGATAAGCTGATCGATATCGAAGCCGGACGCAATTACGGAGTCCGCACTGTGCTGGTGGGAACCGGGTATGGTGCCGGGGTTCATGAGGAGCAGAAAAAACAGGGAGATTTCCCCTACGATCTGTACGCAGAAGATTTGTTGGAGGCATACGATGAAATTAACAGAGAAACAGCAGGAAATCTTTGAGGAATTGTTTGTGCGTTACCCGGTCTTAAATAAGAACCGGGATGATATTTTGAAGGCTTATGAGATGTTAAAAGCCTGCTATGAAAACGGCGGAAAGCTTCTGGTTGCCGGAAACGGCGGAAGCTGCGCGGATGCGGAGCACATCGTTGGCGAGCTGATGAAGGGCTTTAAAAAGCGTCGCCCGTTAAGCGAAGAATTGCAGAAACGCCTGGCAGAGGAGCATGCCGGTCACGGGGCAGAGCTCGCACGCAGTCTGCAGGGCAGTTTACGGGCTATTGCTTTAGATGGACACCCGGGACTTTCCACGGCATTTGCCAATGATGTAGATGCGGATATGATCTTCGCCCAGCAGGTCTGTGGATATGGGGACAAAGGCGATGTATTCCTGGGGATATCTACCTCCGGAAATTCCAAAAATGTGGATTATGCCGTGACCGTTGCGAAGGCGAAAGGCTTAAGCGTCATCGGTCTGACCGGAAAAGACGGCGGTCTTTTAGGAAAACGTGCCGATGTGGCGATCATTGTGCCGGAGCCTGAGACATTTAAGATTCAGGAACTGCATCTTCCGATTTATCATGCACTGTGTCTGATGCTGGAAGAGGCATTTTTTGAAGAGTAAGTATACGAGAAATCCCATAGATAATAAAGAAAAAACCAGTACGAAAGAAGAATGCTTTCGGAAAGGCTGGAAAGAAAACAAATAGCAAAACAAAAAAGAGAAACAAAGTAAAAACAGGAAGGAGGCCGTTAGGATGCCCGATCATACCTTTGCAATCTGCGCTTATAAGGATTCTCCGTATCTGGATGCCTGCATTCATTCCCTGAAGCGGCAGTCGGTAAAGTCAAAGATCATTCTCTGCACTTCCACACCGAGTCCGTTTCTGGAGGCGATGTCGAAGATCCACGATATCCCGCTCTATGTGCGGGAGGGAAAGAGCGATATCCAGGATGACTGGAATTTCGCATACGAGAAGGCGGATACCCGTCTGGTGACGATCGCACATCAGGATGACTGCTATCACCGGGATTACGCAGCGGAAGTAAAACGATGCTGGGCACGCTATCCGGATACGACTGTGTTTACCACGGATTGCGCGATCTTAAAAGGGGAGACCTTAATGCGCCCGGGCATGATCCAATTTATCAAAATGCTTCTGCGCCTGCCGCTGCGTCTGCACGTTCTGGCAGACCGGACCTGGGTGAAGAAAGCGGCGCTGATGTTTGGAAACCCCATCATCTGTCCTTCCTGTACTTATAATAAAGAAGCGCTTGGCGCACCGCTGTTTGATTCTCCTTATAAATTTGCGCTGGACTGGGATACCATGTGGAAGCTGGCAGAGCGCCCGGGACGTTTCGTGTGCGTGGAGCGCCCGCTGATCCGCTACCGGATCCACGATGGGGCAACGACAAAGGCCTGCATCGAAAATCACCAGCGTGCGGCAGATGAGACGGCCATGTACGCAAAAATCTGGCCGAAGCCGGTGGTAAAGCTGCTCATGCATTTTTACCGCAAGGCATATTCTGCGTACGAAGAGGGATAGCAGCGGGAATATTCGCTGATGCTCACAGGCGGGAATTTGCAAAACGGAAAGTTCTGCCGCAGGCAGCAGCGTAACGAAATTTGCATTGTATATCGAGAAGGCGCAAAGAAAGCGCCTGCTGATTGGAGTATATAATTATGGAAAAGATGGAATTTAGCGGAAAGCAGAAGGCGGAGGCCATGCAGTACCAGTGGACCAAACGGGCAGACGTTTTGAAAAGCGAAGCCCTGATCCTGATCCTGCTGACGGCCTTTGCCTTTGTAGTAAACCGCCATATGGAGATCAAGGGCCTTTACATGGATGATCTCTATCAGTGGTTCTGCTTTAACGATAACCCGTTTATCGCGGCGGTGTTTACCAGCGGCGGAACCCGTTTCCGTGCCCTGTATAATCTGGTGGCATGGACGGAAATGAAATTATTCGGCACTCATATCAACTGGTATGTGCCTTTTAATATTGTGCTGAACTCTTGCCTTGCCTACAATCTTTACCGCATGGCAAAACGGTTCAGCCATTCTGCGTATGTGGGAATTCTCTGTGCGGTCATGTTTTTGATGTCCCGCATGTCCTACTATCAGATCGGTCAGGCACTGGGACTCATGGAAACCATGGCGATGTGGATGGCGCTTGGGATTTTGTATTTCCTGCTGGAGTATTTAGGCAGTGAGGATGAGGCAGAAGGAAGCCGGAAATTTTATCTGGCTGCAGTTTTGTATTTTTGTGTCTGCCTGGTCCATGAGCGCTATATGGTGCTGCTTCCGCTGTTTTACTTTTCCCTGGTATTTAAGCTTTCGAAGAACTGGAAGCTCTGGGCTGCGCCGACAGCCAGTTTTGCCCTGATCCAGCTTCTGCGTTTTATTTTTATCGGAACCATTTCCCCTCCAGGAACCGGCGGAACGGATGTGGTGGATACCATGTCGATCAGTTCAGTTCTGCATTTTGTGCTGAGCCAGATCGCTTATATCTTTGGAATCAACGCAGGTCCGGAGCATTTAAACGGGCAGAACTTCCGGGAAGCTCCGCTGTGGGTAACGATTCTCATTGCCCTGGCAGACCTGATGATCGCATTTCTGGTTCTGGCGTTTGTGATCCGTGTCCTGCACAAGGGTAAGAAAATCGTGCCGTACCTGCAGAAAGCATTTTTGTTTGTGGCATTTATCGGTGCCTGCATCGTCTGCTCCAGTGTGACGATCCGTGTGGAGATGCGTTGGGTGTATGTTTCCCTGGCGGCAGCGCTGTTATTCCTTTCCTGGATGTACGGCACGCTGACGGAGCAGATGGCAAAGCGGGGCCGCTGGGTTCAGGCGCTTCCGTACTTAAGCCTGTTTACCTTGTATGTGCTGTTCATGCTTCCGGTGGAGCATTATTACCGGGGACTTTTCCCGAACCTGTATTACTGGGCTGACCAGGAACGCTACAATGCGCTGGCAGAGGAAACCTACGGGCAGTACGGTGTTGGCATTTTCGGAAAAACAATCTATATTGTAGGCGATAAATTCGAGATGGATAATTTTACCCAGGCAGAGTTCTTCCGGGTGTTTGACCGGTTAAACCGCGAGGACTGCGTGAAGGTTGTCCACATCAAGGATCTGAGAGATATCGGACTCATTACCGATGACATGCTGGTGATCCAGGAGGACCCGGAAAACAACCGCTTCCAGGATATCACGCATGCAGCTTCATTATTTAAATGCCGTCCGATCTACGGATTTTACGACGACGGCTGGCTGGATGAGCGCGCATCGGTTCAGGTGATGGCAGGAAGCACCGGAGAGATTCATTTGAATTTCAACTATCCGCGTGACCTGACTAAGGACCAGTGGCTGACTGTGTATGTGAACGGCGAGCCGAAGGAATACATCAACTTTACGGAGCAGAATGAGGAATGCACGATCCAGGTAGAGCCGTATGAGCCGGTGACACTGCGGTTCGAGAGTAATTTCTTTGTACCGAATGCACTGGAGAAGCGCGGTGTGACCCGTCTGGCAGTGTTACTGAAAATGACAGCGGACTAAGATAAACATAGCTGTTGTGCGCAGCATGTGCAGGAGATGGAGACGGAATGAGACTGCGCACAGGACGTCGACAGAAAATGAGTAGGACCGACAAAACCGTCAGTTTGAGACTGAAATGGTCGGAGAGGAAAAAACGGAGGAAAGAAGATGAAGGTTGTAATTCTGGCAGGTGGTCTGGGAACCCGGATCAGCGAGGAAAGTCATTTAAAGCCGAAGCCGATGATCGAGATCGGCGGACGGCCGATCTTATGGCATATTATGAAATACTATTCTGAGTTTGGATTTCACGATTTTGTGATCTGCCTGGGATATAAGCAGTATGTGGTCAAGGAGTTCTTTGCAGATTATTTCCTGCATACCTCCGACGTGACCTTTGACCTTGCGAACAACAAGATGGAGGTCCACAACAATTATGCGGAGCCGTGGAAGGTAACCCTGGTTGATACCGGGTTAAATACCATGACCGGCGGCCGCGTGAAACGGATCCAGCCGTATATCGGGGATGAGCCGTTTATGCTGACCTACGGTGACGGTGTCTGCAACGTAGATTTAAAGGGACTGGTAGAGTTCCACAAATCCCATGGAAAGACCGCAACCATTACAACGGTCAGCATCGACCAGCAGAAAGGTGTGCTGGATATCGGACCGGATAACGAGATCCGTTCCTTCCGCGAGAAGGCAGCTTCGGACGGAGCCATCATCAATGGCGGCTTTATGGTGCTGAATCCAGAAGTCTTTTCCTATTTAAAGGATGACACCACGGTGTTTGAGCAGGAGCCGATGACCCGCCTGGCAGCTGAGGGACAGCTGATGTCCTTCTACCATGACGGCTTCTGGCAGTGCATGGATACCCAGCGAGAAATGCAGCTTTTAGAGAAGCTGTGGCAGTCTGGTAAGGCACCGTGGAAGATCTGGAAGGAATAAATGTGCGGCGCAAAGCACGATGGAAGATCTGGAAGGAATAGAAAACGTGCAGGATGCTGCAAAAACAAAATGGGCTGGCTGCGGACATGCAGAGGCCATTGGGAGAGAATGATATGAATTACGATCTGAATGCATGCAGGGAATTTTATCAGGGAAAGAAGGTTCTGGTCACCGGACACACTGGTTTTAAAGGCTCCTGGCTGTGCCGGATCCTGACTCTTGCGGGAGCACAGGTGACAGGCTATGCGGCCGAGGCACCGACTGACCCGGCTTTATTTTCCATCGCCGGGCTGGAGACAACCATGGACAGTGTGATCGGGGACATTCGGGACTTGAAGCATTTAAAGGAAGTGTTTGACCGGGTACAGCCACAAATCGTGCTGCATCTGGCGGCACAGCCGATCGTGCGCAATTCCTACAAGGATCCGGTCTATACTTACGAGACCAACGTGATGGGAACGGTGAATGTACTGGAGTGCGTGCGCCAGACTCCGTCAGTGAAATCCTTTTTAAATGTAACCACGGATAAGGTTTACGAGAACCGGGAGTGGGAGTACGGCTACCGGGAGTGCGATCCGTTAGACGGCTATGATCCTTACTCCAACAGCAAATCCTGCTCGGAGCTAGTAACACACAGCTACCAGAAATCTTTCTTTGCGGATGGACACTGTGCAATTTCTACCGCACGTGCGGGCAATGTCATCGGCGGCGGCGACTTTGCGAACGACCGGATCATCCCGGACTGCGTGCGTGCCATGGCAGCAAAAAAAGAGATCGTGGTGCGAAACCCGTATTCTACCAGACCATTCCAGCATGTATTGGAGCCGCTGTTTGCGTATCTGGAAATTGCCCAGAGACAGTATGAGGACCAGACTTACCAGGGATATTATAATGTAGGACCGGATGAGTGTGACTGCGTGACAACCGGTGAGCTGGTAACCTTGTTCTGCAAACTTTGGGGTGAGGGTGCATCCTGGGTCAACAAGCATGACGGAGGCCCCCATGAGGCAAACTTCTTAAAGCTTGATTGTTCCAGAATCAAGAAGACCTTTGGATGGAAGCCGCACTGGCATATTGAGGATGCGATCGAGAAGACCATCATCTGGTCGAAGGCGTATCTGGCCGGGGAGGACATGAAGCAGGTAATGGATGCGCAGATCAGGGAATATTAAAAACGGTAAGAAATTGGGCGGAGATAAATCGGTATCCCCCACTGACATGAGGCAAATCACAGTCAGTTTCCGTGAAATTATCGACTGTGGATTGAAATAATCATGGATTGAAACAAAATAGGAGATAAACATATGGAAAAAACACAGGAGCAGGCACGCCAGGAAATCCTTGACCTGGTAGCGGATTACTGCAGAACCTATCATATTAATAATAAGAAGACTTACGAACCGGGAGACCGCATTCCGTACGCATCCCGCGTTTACGATGAAGCAGAGATGGTGAATCTGGTGGACAGCGCACTGGAATTCTGGCTGACCTCCGGACGCTACACCGATGAGTTTGAGGCAAAGCTGGCAGAGTATCTGGGGGTGCGCTACTGTGCACTGGTAAACTCTGGTTCCTCCGCAAATTTAACAGCGTTTATGACGCTGACCTCCCCGCTCTTAAAGGAGCGCCAGGTGCGCCCGGGCGATGAGATCATCACTGTGGCAGCCGGTTTCCCGACGACCGTGACTCCGGCCATCCAGTACGGCGCAGTTCCGGTATTCGTGGATGTGACCATTCCGCAGTACAATATCGACGTGACTCAGTTAGAGGCTGCTTATTCTGAGAAGACCAAGGCGGTGATGATCGCCCATACCCTGGGAAATCCGTTCGACTTAAAAGCAGTGAAGGCGTTCTGTGATCGCCATAACCTGTGGCTCATCGAGGACAACTGCGATGCCCTGGGAAGCCGATATACACTGGACGGCGTAGAAAAATTTACCGGAACCGTGGGCGATATCGGAACCTCCAGCTTCTATCCGCCGCACCATATGACCATGGGCGAGGGTGGTGCTGTCTATACCGACAACCCGCTGCTTAACAAGATCATCCGTTCCTTCCGTGACTGGGGACGTGACTGTGTCTGCCCGTCCGGCAAGGACAACCTGTGCGGACATCGCTTCGACCGCCAGTACGGCGAGCTGCCGCTGGGCTATGACCATAAGTATGTTTACTCTCATTTCGGCTATAACTTAAAGGCAACCGACCTGCAGGCATCCATCGGATGTGCACAGCTGGATAAATTCCCGGGGTTTGTAGAGCGCAGACGCCATAACTTCGACCGCTTAAAGGCAGCTCTTGCCGATACCACAGACAAGCTGATTCTGCCGGAGCCGTGTGAAAACTCCAGACCGAGTTGGTTTGGTTTCCTCATTACTTGCAAGGAAGGCGTGGACCGCAATGCGGTGGTCCAGTATGTGGAGAAGAAGGGCGTGCAGACCCGTATGCTGTTTGCCGGAAACTTAACCAAGCATCCGTGCTTTGACCAGATGCGTGCGGAGAACCGCGGTTACCGTGTCGTGGGGGATTTAAAGAACACCGACCGCATCATGCAGGATACGTTCTGGGTTGGTGTGTACCCGGGCATGAGCGATGAGATGATCGATTACATGGCTAAGACCATCCGTGAGGCAATCGACCAGGAAAGATAAGTCCGTTCGTTGGAGAAAAACATTTCAGCAAAATCCGTTGCTGTTTGCGCAGTGTATGAACAGCAACACAGAGTCTCAGGCTGCCGGGCAGATTCGCTGAGAAGAAAATCCGACAGCCGGAAAAGAGGGCGAATATGCAGTACGATTTAACGAAGGTCCATGAGATCAACTTGAAAATCTTAAAGGAGATCGACCGGATCTGCAGAAAATATAAGATCAAATATATGCTGGACGGCGGCACGCTTTTAGGAGCGGTCCGTCACAAAGGCTTCATCCCGTGGGATGATGATGCGGATATTGCATTTACCCGCAGCAACTATGAGGCATTTTTAAAGGTAGTAAAACGGGAACTCCCGGACACCATGGAGCTTCTGATGCCGGAGGATTTCCAGGGCGGCAAAGCGTTCTTTGACTTTACAGCCCGCGTCATTTATAAAAACAGCCGCCGCCATGAGAACACGCCAGAGGTGCAGTATTACGAGGGCAAGTTAAACCACCTCTGGGTAGATCTTTTCATCATCGATGAGCTCCCGGAGAACAAGGCAGCAGCAGGGTTTACCCGTCTGCTTCACAAGAGCATTTACCTGCTGGCAATGGGACACCGTTATCACCTGGATTTTTCCAAGTACAGTCTGTTCCATAAGCTGGCGGTGGGCGGAGGCTCTGCAGTCGGAAAACTGATTCCGATGAAGCTGATCTTTAAGCTCCAGCATGCAGCAGCCTTAAAAGATAAACATGGGCGCAGCAGTCTGCGCTACTACAGCAACTATCAGCCGGATTATCTGTATGTGACGATCCAGAAGGAATGGTGTGAAGAAATTACGGATGTGGAATTTGCAGGCACCACACTGATGGCATCGAAGCATGCGCATGAAGTTCTGACCTGGGTATACGGCGACTACATGAAGCTGCCGCCTGAGGCAGAGCGCGTACCAGCTCATTCCACCGTAGACATCAAAGTATTTGACGAAGAAGCATAGACGAGGAAGCATGATGGAAAAGAAATTATCGGTAGTGGTTTCGGTCTACAACGAAGAACAGGCCCTGCCGCTGTTTTACGAGACAACGAAGCTGATCCTGGAGATTTTGCCATGGGACTATGAGCTGCTCTTTGTTAATGACGGAAGCCGCGATGACAGCCTTTCCATACTAAGGGAGTTTGCAGCCCACGATGAGAAGGTGAAGGTTGTTTCTTTCTCACGGAACTTCGGGCATGAGGCAGCCATGATCGCCGGAATCGATTACGCAAAGGGAGACGGGATCGTCTGCATGGATGCAGATCTGCAGCACCCGCCGGAATGTCTGCCGGAGATTGTGCGCAAGTTTGAGGAAGGCTGTGGCGTCATCAGCATGGTGCGGACAAAAAATAAATCCGCAGGACTGATCAAGAACATCACATCGGCTGGTTTTTACTGGGTTATCAACACCCTTTCCGACGTGAAATTTGAGCCGAACGCATCGGACTTTTTTGCAGTATCGAAGGAAGCAGCGGATGTGCTCCGGAAGAATTACCGCGAGAAGGTGCGCTTCCTGCGGGGATATGTTCAGAGTATTGGTTTTCAGAAAGCAACCATTACTTATGAGGCCCACGACCGGGTGGCAGGGGAAAGTAAGTATAGCTTACGAACGCTGCTTGTGTTCTCCATGAACACGATCATGTGCTTTTCCAACCTGCCGTTAAAGCTTGGCATTTATGCCGGAGCCTTTGCGGGACTTCTCGGCGTGGCTGTGATGGTCTACACCTTATTTACCCGCCAGGGAGCGCCGAGCGGCTATGCCACGATCGTGATCTTGAACTGTTTTATGTTCGCGATTCTGTTTCTGATCGTTGGCATTATCGGAGAGTACATCGCGATTTTGTTCAGCGAACTGAAAGACCGGCCGATCTACATCGTGGAGGAAACGCAGAACATTGCTTCGCAGAACAATGTGGCGTGTGACGAAGAGAATAAATAAAAAAGAATGTGCCTTGGCACATTCTCGCGTCGAGGCGCGGTTGCTTTGGCAACCATCTACCTTTGCGCCGAGTGCGCATCCTTGCGGAGTAATTTTTGCTTCATAGGACGCAATTTCCTATGAAGCAAAAATCCGCCGGAAATCTAATCCGGCGGATTTGCCATAAATTTATTTTTGCTCTTTGAGATACGCATCCGCATCTTTGAAGAACGACGTGATGATCAGCAGCATGATGATGCCGACCGGGAAAGCTGCGATGATGGATACAGTCTGCAGGTTGGACATGGAGTTCTCGGAAAAGATCAGGGCCAGCGGCAGCAGAATCAGGAAGATTGCCCAGAACAGCTTCACGTTCCGGTGCGGCTCCTCATCACTCTTTAACTCCTTATACGTGTAGGTGGAAGCCACCATGGTGATGGAGTCAAAGGATGTGGAATAGAAGGTGATCATGCACAGGACTAACAGGACGAGCACGGCTTTGGAAAGCGGCAGCTGTCCCAAAATATCCAGGATCGCCTGGTAGAGGTTTCCGTCTGCGGCATAGGAGGAGAGCACATCCAGCTTTCCGTGCATCTGCAGACCGAGTCCGTAGTTCCCCATAATAATAAAGGAAGTGAAGGTTCCGGAAAGACCGAATACATAGCCGCCCAGGATAACCTGGCGCAGCGTGCGGCCCTTGCTGATGGAGCCGATGAAGAACGGAACAGCCACGCACCATACCATCCAGTAGGCCCAGTAGAAAATGGTCCAGGTCTGCGGGAAGGAGGAAGTCCTGAGGGAATCCGTCCAGGTGGAAAGACCGATAAAGTTCTGGGTCATATTGCCCAGGGCGGTGATGCCTTCTTCAATGATGAAGCGGGTCTGGCCACCGAAAAAGAATACATAAGCCAGGAGACCGAAGAACAGCCAGGTACAGGTTGCTGCGGAGAGCTGCACGCCTTTCATGCCAAAGTAGACGCTGAAGGTATAGATCGCGCATACGACAACCAGAATGACCAGGGTCAGGCCGGTGCTCTGCGGAATGCCGGTCACATTGCTGATGGCACCTGCCAGAAGCGGTGTCGCCAGGGAGAAGGTTGTGGCGGTTCCGGCGAGGAGTGCGAAGACTGCAATCAGGTCGATCAGCTTTCCAGCCCAGCCATCCACACGGTTTCCCAGAACCGGACGGCAGGCTTCGGAGTATTTCTGGCGGGAACGTTTGCGGACATGGAGCATGAAGCCGAATGCCGCGGACAGCACCAGATAAAAGCCCCACGGGATCGGTCCCCAGTGGAACAGCGGGTAAGTGGCAGCCCACTCATGTACCGTTCCCATTTCCGCTGTATGAGGATCTGATGCATATAAGATCCATTCGCAGCAGGAGTAGAACAGAATGTCAGCCGCCAGTCCGGCGGTGAAGATCATGGAACCCCACTGGAACCCGGAGTACAACGGGCGCTCTGCATCGCCTAAGCGGATCTGTCCGAACCGGGAAAAGGCAATGTAGAGGGAGCAGATGAAGACGCCCAGTCCGATGATGAGGTAATAGCTGCCCATCTCATCACCCAGGAAATTGCGGACTGCGCCGATGGCAGCAGTAGACTGCTCCGGGCTTACGACAAACCAGGCGCAGAGCGCCAGGATGCAGAAAAAGGGAACTAGTGTGGTAAACCAGTCAATCTGTCCGAGCAGTGATTTTTTCTCGGAAAGGGAGTGGTTAGTTTGATGTTTCATAGCGGCCTCCTGTTCAAAAAAACTTAAAATCGAATTATATTGAACATCATAGCACCGCAATGCGGAAAAAGCAAGGGGATTATATGAGAAGATTTGGCAGAAGACACAGATTTAGAAAAAGCGGAAGCAGAAAGATCGGCTGGCAGATGGAAATGTCCATCGACCGTGCCGCATCGAGACGGTACCGCAGCTACCGGCAGCACAGGAACGTGTGGAGTCTGATCCTTGGAATCGTTCTGGTACTGGTGCTGGTTTTTGGCATTGTGTTTGCAGTACGCGGTGCAGTGCGGGCAAAACAGGGAAAAGCGACGGAATCTGCCCACAAGACGGAGCAGACCGGAAACAGCGGAGCTTACGAAAATGTAGAGCTGGTGACCGAAGGGGAAAAGCGAAAAGAGCTGGAGGCGCAGGGAAAAAGCGAGCAGGAAATCGACGCGCTGACCAAACCGATCCTTGGAGGAGCCGAGCTTACCATGTTAGCCGGACAGACCAAGGCCCAGATGATGTCCTTTCTTCTGGAAACAAAAGAAGGAAGCCTGATCGTGGTAGACGGCGGCTGGTGGGATGATGCAGATCATCTGACCGAAGAAATCAAAAAGCGCGGCGGTCATGTCAGCGCCTGGTTTCTGACTCACGCCCACACCGATCATGTGGGAGCCCTGTTAAACATCCTGCAGAGCGAGGCAGAGGGAAAGGACAGCGGCATCACCATCGACCATATCTACTATGATTTTGCATCCCTGGACTGGTATAAGACCCATGAACTGGGGGATCTTGGTACCGCAGATGCGATCCTCAAGGCACTGGCGGCCCTTCCCAAGGGAGAGGCATGCCCGGTGAAAAAGGACGATGAGATTCTGGTGGACGATGTTTGCATCACCGTCTTAAATGACCGATACGAGCCGGATGATGACCACGTCGGCGAGCGGGACGGAAACGATGCCAGCATGGTTTACCGGATGTTAGTCAATGGCGTGACGATTCTGTTTACTGGAGATCTGCAGGTAGATGGCGGAAACCATGTGCTGGAAACCGTTGCAAAGGAAGATTTAAAAGCCGACATTGTTCAGATGGCGCACCACGGACAGCATGCCGTGACGAAAGAATTTTATGAGGCAGTCAGCCCGAAGATCTGTATGTGGCCGACACCGCAGTGGCTGTGGGATAATGAAGGAGATCAGTATACAACGCCGGAGACCAAGGCGTGGATGAAAGAACTGAATGTAGAAAAGCATTACTGTATGAAAGATGGAGACCAGGTGGTCCGGTAAGGATCGCTGGTCTCCATCTTTTCTTTTGTTTGTACTGCATATTGCGGATGAGCCAGGCACGACCGCTAATTCCTTCATCCGATATTCTTAATCCGGCACATGCAGTCCGCTGTGATACGAATAACTCCCAAGCTCATTTAACAACCGGTCCATGCTTTCTCTTGTGGATGGCAGTTCACCAGTCAGATAGGAGTTGATGATGGCATAAACGTCATTGCTTTTATGCAGGCACTGGCGGAACAGATCCGGGAAGGATGCGCGGGAGGCAAGCCTGCGGTCCCAGGGGTTGCACCAGATGTCGTGGTCGATGTTCAGGACTTCACGTGGGTTATTGATCTCGTCAGTGACCAGCTTCTGGGATGCCACCGGATTTTTCAGGACCAGCTTCTCCACGAAGGCAATCTTATTGCGTTTGGATCCCTTTGGGTCTGCCAGGGTCCGGCAGCCGAAGCGCAGAGCGAGAATGGAACGGTGGATCATGGCAGGGGTTACCTGGAAGTTGTTGCTGTAGGTGATGGGATAATACGTCTCATTGATACAGTCGGCAAGGAAACGGGAGATAAACTGAGTTTCCATGCCGTTTAAGCAGATGGTTGCTGCCTGGTTGAACTGGGATGGTTTTTTGTGCTTGTATTTCCACAGGAGTATGGCATCAATGTCATTCTCCAGGGAAGCGTGGCGGCCATGGGCCTGGCTGTTTGGAGACTTGGCATCGTAGCCGATGCGTCCATATACATAAGGGTGGCAGATGGAATCCCCGATGTAGTGATTTAAGTAGCCGCAGAAGTAGGCAAGTCCCTCCTCGCGCTGCTGGCGGGATTTGATTTCGCTTAAGTGACGCAGATAACAGGCAAAGAAATCCTGAATGTGGTGCTCGTGCATGTAGGAGCCGACATTTCGGTAGTCCCGGTGACGCAGGATCGGGATATTATAAAAGAACATATCCGGTCCTTGCAGTCCCAGCTGGTAGAGCCAGCGGTATTTGGCAATGATATATTTTAACTGGTTATTGGGAAGGTCATTGTAGGCCTTCATTCCTAAGATATAATGTGTGGTAAATCCGGGCATAGAAAACCTCGTTTTCTGCGGACATCCGGGGATGGTCCGCGCTGTAATGGATGATTGGGAATGATGGAACAAAAAAGATAAGCGTAAGTGCTTGTAACTGTGAAACTACTGAACAGTTACAAGGGTTCCCTGTAGCTGGATTATAGCACATCTGCCGGGAAAATACGAGTGACAGGATAAAAAGGAAAAACGGAATCTGTTTGGTGACAAATCGAGCACTGTTTGTGCATAAACTGAACAGAAAACGATTCGCCTGGGGATAACCATGCAGCAGCTCATGCAGACACTACACCAGATGGTCTGGGGACCGTGGACCATGGTCTTGTTTTTGGGGACGGGATTGTTTTTTACACTCCGTTCCAGTGGATTTCAGATCCGGGGACTGCCGTATTGGTGGAGACAGACGGTGGGAAAAGTGATTTCCGGAGAAGAAAACGGAAGTAAAGATCCCAGACAAGCTTTTGATAAGAAAATAACTGCCTTCCAGTCCTCCTGTACCGCACTTGCAGCCACCATCGGCACCGGGAACATTGTCGGGGTAGCGACAGCCCTTACGGCGGGCGGCCCGGGCGCAGTATTCTGGCTCTGGGTGTCTGCGCTGATTGGCATGGCAACGGCATATGCAGAAACCAGTCTTGGACAAAAATACCGTTACCGCCTGCCGGATGGCGCATGGCAGTGCGGACCGATGGTCTGTATGGAGCGCGGACTTGGCTGCAAAAGCATGGCATGCCTCTATGCAGCGTTTGCCGTGCTTGCATCTTTTGGCATGGGGAGTATGGTGCAGGCCAATGCGGTCAGTGAGACATTGCGGTATGAGGCTGGCATGAAGCCGGATATCGCAGCTGTCCTGGTTACGGCGCTGACGGCAGCAGTGATCTGGGGCGGGATCCGCAGGATTTCCCGTATGACTTCCTGGTTTATGCCGTTGTCTGCCGGAATCTATGTGCTATTCTCGGTCGTGGTATTAATTTTATGCCGGAACAGCATTGTTCCTGTGCTATTGCAGATCCTGAAACAGGCGTGGACGCCAGGGGCAGCGGGTGGAGGTGTGGCCGGCTTTTTATTTTCCAGAAGTGTGCGTTATGGTATGGCACGGGGCGTCTTTTCGAATGAGGCAGGTCTTGGTACGCTGGCGGTCCTGCACGGCGCGGCGGAGGATACCACGCCGGAGGAGCAGGGAATGTGGGCTATGTTTGAAGTGTTTTTTGATACTATTGTGATCTGTACACTCACAGCTATGGTCATCTTATGTGTGGGCAGGGAATCTCCTCTGGTTTTATACAGGAATCTGGATGGTGCAGCGCTCACGTCCTTCTGTTTTTCGCGGATGCTTGGCAGGTACGGCGGCATCCTGGTTTCCTGCAGTATGGCAGCGTTCGCGTTTGCCACGATCGTGGGCTGGTACTACATTGGGCAGCAGATGTTTTTGTATCTGGCAGAAGGCCTGCACGCGGGAAAAAACGTGGAAAGCCTGTATACCATTCTTTACCTGATCTCGGTGTATCTTGGCTGTGTCAGCCGGTTGGAATTCATCTGGATTTTTTCGGATCTGGTGAATGGACTGATGGCGTATCCGAATCTTTTAACGCTCGGGCTGTTGCACAGTCATGTGACATTTCCGTCTGGGAGCAGGAGAAGAGGAAAATCAGAACCCTTACCTTGACAACGCGGACAAAACAACCTATACTTTATCTCACTTTGTATAAGGTATTTATGCACATAGGTCAGGAACACTTGCTGATGTTTTTGCAGCATATGAACAGCAGCAGGATTGATCTGGTACGGATTCAGATGAGAAAGGAAAAAATTATGTTAATGTACGTCTGGCTGGTCATCGGCTTTGTGCTCCTCATTAAGGGAGCAGATTATTTTGTGGAGGCGAGCTCCTCCATTGCGCGGGTACTGCGGGTGCCAAGTATCATTATCGGCCTTACCATTGTGGCCTTTGGAACCAGTGCGCCGGAGCTGGCTGTCAGCACAACGGCAGCGCTGACCGGCAACAATGAGATCGCGGTGGGAAATGTCATCGGCTCCAACCTGTTTAACCTTCTGGTGGTTCTGGGAACCTGTGGGGTTATCCGCCCGTTTGCAGTACAGCTGCGCTGGGACTATGCGGCGTCTGTGGGAGTGGCAGTGGTATTGTTTTTCATGATCATCCGTGACCACTTTATCAGCCGGCCAGAAGCCATCTTTTTACTGGTGCTGTTTGCAGGCTTTATTGCCCTGACGATCCGCGATGCGCTGGCAAACCGGACTGAGGCAGATGAAGAAATTTCTGTGCTTTCCCCGCTTAGGAGCGTGATCTATATTTTCGGCGGCATTGCAGCGATCGTATGCGGCGGTAATCTGGTGGTCGACAGTGCGAAGGCGATCGCACTTTCCTTTGGCCTTTCCCAGACCCTGGTCGGCCTGACCGTTGTAGCGCTGGGGACTTCCCTGCCAGAGCTGGTTACTTCCGTGGTCGCATCCAGAAAAGGCGAGAATGGGCTGGCTCTTGGAAATGTCATCGGCTCCAACATTTTTAATATCCTGATGGTGCTTGCAGCATCCGCAGCGGTTCATCCGATCGCGGTAACACCATTTGCGGTGATCGACACGGCATGTCTCATTGTAGCAAGTGTGGTTACCTGGTTTTTGTGCCGCAGCAAGCTGCGCATCAGCCGGCTGGAGGGCGCATTCATGCTGTTCATGTATGCGGGATATCTGGTTTATATCTGTGTGAGATAGGAAAATAATACGAAAAAAGCAAGTGCCGGGAAATAGCACTTGCTTTTTGTAGTTAAAAAGGGAGGAGAGCTGATAACTCGTGTTATCAGCTCGAGTATTATGAAAAAAATCTTTTAAGCGTTTTATAAACAACTCGTTCGCTTTTGTTGTTTATGGTTATAGTATAGAGAGAAATCGTGAAGAAATCATGTTGAATCTGTAAAAGGTTTTTGAATGAATTGTGAACGAAATATGAATAACAAAACGGAAAACAAAGAAAAACTACTTGCCATCCAGGAAATTCTGATGCACAATGAATCACATATGGGATTTTTGTTGCTGTTCATGTGTTACATGGGCAGCGATGGATTTTGCCCGCAGCTGTGCAGCTGAGCAGAGGAGCAGATAAGCAGCTGTGCAGCTGCGGATCAGCTGCGGAATCCAGACAGAGAAAGGGGAACAGTAAGTCATGGGAGTGATCCTGATGCGGGCGGCGTGCTTTATTGCGGTCATTGTGCTTGGACATATTTTACGCCGGACTGGTTTTTTTAAGGAAGAGGATTTTCACGTATTATCAAAGATCGTACTAAAGATCACGCTGCCTGCGGCTATCATAAGCAGTGTGAGCGGAAGTAAGATCGCCCCTTCCCTGCTGGTGATCTGCCTGCTTGGATTTGGCGGTGGCGTGCTGTATATGACGGTTTTATATCTGCTAAATCTGCACTCGCCGAAGGAAAAGAGAGCCTTTGAGGTATTAAATATTTCGGGCTATAACATTGGCACCTTTACCATGCCGTTTGCGCAGAGCTTTCTTGGACCTGCCGGAATGCTGGCGACCAGCCTGTTTGATACGGGAAATTCCTTCGTCTGTCTGGGTGGCTCTTACAGCATTGCTTCCATGATCAAGGGTGGCGGGGACCGCTTCTCTATCAAAAAGATCGTATCGACCCTGTTAAGATCGATTCCGTTCGATACTTATCTGCTCATGCTGATTTTGAATCTGCTGCAGATCCATCTGCCGGATGCAGTGACAACCTTCGCCGGGATCCTTGGCAATGCAAACCCGTTCCTTGCCATGCTGATGCTTGGGGTAGGCGTCCGGTTTTCCGGAAGCCGGGAACAGCTTGGAGCTATGGGAAGGATCCTGCTGGTCCGTTATGGAATCGCCGCGGTGCTGTCGGTGGCATTTTTTCATCTGCTTCCGCTGGAGCTGGAATACCGTCAGGCACTGGCTTTTCTGGTATTTAGCCCAATCTCAGCAGCAGTACCGGCTTTTACGGCAGATATCGGAGAAGACTTTGGCCTTTCCAGTGCACTCAATTCCATCTCGGCGCTGATCAGCATTGTCTGTATCGTGACCGTGCTGGTGCTGGTAATGTAGCGTGCAGGAGCATGGTACTTGCAGGAAGCCAATCCGGTGAGATGTGGTGTTGCGAGGTATGAAACTTATAGAAGAAAAAACGTTTGCGAAGGATAGAAGGAGAATACATAGCATGGAAATCAGTGGACATACAAGATTATTATGCCTGATCGGCAGCCCGGTAGCGCATTCCGGTTCTCCGGCGATGTACAATTACAGCTTTGAAAAATTAGGGCTGGATTACCGTTATCTGGCATTTGATATCAAAGAGGATGATACGAAAAAAGCGATCGAGGCTCTGAAAATGATGAATTTTAGGGGCTGCAACATTACCATGCCGGGAAAAACGGTGGCGGCCTCCTGCTGTGATGAGCTTTCCAAGGCGGCAGAGCTGACCGGCGCGGTCAACACCATTGTCAATGAAGATGGAAAGCTGGTGGGGCATATCACCGATGGCACCGGCTGGATCCACAACTGTCTGGAGCATGGCTTCGACATTCACGGAAAGAAGCTGGTGATCGCAGGCTGCGGCGGTGCAGGAACGGCGATCCAGATCGCTGCTGCACTTGGCGGTGCAAAGGATGTTGTGATCCTGGCAAGAAAATCCTCCGTCCGTTATGCAAACGGGGAAGCAACGGTGCAGAAGATCCGGGAGCATGTGCCGGAGTGCCGTGCAGAGATTTTTGACCTGGAGGATGTGGGCGCCGTGCGCCGTGCACTGGCCGGTGCCGACTTGTTCTGCAATGCCACAAAGGTTGGCATGAAACCAATGGATGATCAGAGTGTAATCCCGGATGTCAGCATGCTGCGGCCGGAGCTGGTGGTTTCTGATATTGTATACAATCCGAGAGAGACAAAGCTTTTAAAGGATGCAAAAGCAGCCGGCTGCAAGACAATCCCGGGAATCGGAATGTTGCTATGGCAGGGCGCAGAGGCCTTCCGTTTATATACCGGAAAAGAAATGCCGGTGAAGGAAGTGCAGGAACGCTATTTTGATTCATAAGAAACTGCGTACTATGAATGAAAAGCGCTCCGCCAGGGGCGCAGAATAACAGTTTTTGGAGTGTGGATATGGAACGTTTGGAGCAGTATGATGTAGCAATTGCTGGCGGCGGCACAGCTGGCTGTGCAGCAGCGATTGGTGCGGTCCAGGCTGGCGCGAAAACCGTTCTGATCGAGCGGAATTCTTATCTGGGCGGCGAGGCAACCCATTCCGGAGTCGGGGCTTTCTGTGGATTTACGACCTGCGGGAAGCATCCGGTGCGGGTGGTGGAGGGCGCTGGAAGCTTGGTCCTGGAAGCATTAAAAGAGCTTGGTGCACCGGCCCAGAACCGCCTTTCTGCTTCCGGCAACTGGAACATTTCTTTTGAGCCGGAGTATTTAAAATGTGCGCTGGATGCGCTTCTTGACAGACTCCATGTGGAAGTATTGCTTCATGCCCAGCTGGCCGGTGCAGACGTAGAAGAAAATCAGATCTGCCGGATCCGCTGTATGGACGATGAGGGCGTGTTTACTGTCCAGGCAAAGACATTTGTCGATGCATCCGGCGATGCGAACCTGGCCCGCCTGGCTGGTGCCAGGGTAAAGTGGGGCGGTCTGGACGGACATGTCCAGGCGGCATCTCTCCCGTTCCGCTTAAGTGGAGTGGATATTACAAAGGATATGTCTCCGGCTGCGGTAGGACGCGCAGTTGAGCTGGCAAGGGCAGACGGCATGAAGCATCTTGTGCGGGAAAGCGGTTTTTTGCTGACCCGCGAAGGCTCAGATGTGGTCTGTGCACTGATCCCGAGTGTAATGCCAACGGGCTTATCTGCCCGGGAACTGACACGGATGGAGAAGGAGCTGAGAAAGCAGGCAGTCAGCTATGCGGCGGCCATGAAGCGCTATATGCCGGGCATGGAGCATAGCGAGCTGGTCATGACCGGACCTTCCATTGGCTTTCGGGAGACCAGAAAGCTGGTGGGAAGGACCATGCTGACCGGAGAGGATGTGCTTTCCGGCCGCAAACGGCCAGACGGGATCGCGCGCGGTGGCTGGAAGCCGGAGATCCATAAGGATATCAGCCAGATGGCTACCTATCTGGAGGTGAAAGAGGGAAACTGGTTTGACATTCCTCTGGGAGCACTCCAGTCGGAAACGCTTGAGAATCTGTACGGTGCCGGACGGATGATCTGGGCAGACGATACCGCTTTTGCCGCAGTGCGCGTCATGGGGACATGCTTTGCAACCGGACATGCAGCCGGTGTGGCTGCGGCACTTCAAGCGAAGGACCGTGCGGCTGCGGAGCTTCGGGCAAAGGAGCATGTGGCTGCGGCATTGCAGACAGCGGACAGCATGGCTGCGCCACTTCAGGCGAAGACTGCTGAGGCGGATTTTGCCGGTGCAGTCCGGAGGGAGCTGCTTAAGCAAGGGGCATTGATATAAGGTTACTGGGTACACACGCGTAATCTGTATCGATATAAAAATGACAGGATGAGAAAGGACTTGAAGAAGATGAAACGAAATGCAGGATATTTATTTCTGGTGATCACATTTTTTTGCTGGGGCAGTATTTATATTGTAAGTAAGTATGCGCTGGCGGTGATGGGACCTGTAACGGTTGGCCTGTGCCGGTATGCGGTATCGGTATTGTGCCTTTATGGGATTTTAAAGCTGAAGGGCGGAGCGAGAAAGGTAAAACGGGAGCATTGGAAATATCTGCTGGTCTTAGGCGGACTTGGATATTTTCTTTCTATCATATTGCAGCTTGGCGGAACAGCGCTCTTATCCGGCTCTATGGCATCCCTGATCAACTCCTTAAACCCGGTGGTGATCTCAGTTATGGCGGCACTGTTCTTAAAGGAGAAGATTACCTGGAAAAATGTAGTCAGCATTGTGGTGTCCCTGATCGGTGTTTATATCATTCTGGGAAAAGGCAGCATGGAAATCAATATGATGGGTGTTTTGTGTTCCATTGGTTCTGTGATCCTGTGGTCCGCTGCTTCGGTATCCATCCGCAAGATTTCCGGATATTATGATCCGGTGCAGACTGCGCTTTACGGCATGGCGATCGCACTGGTATTTAACATTCCGGCGGCCGTGATCGAGAACGTGTTTGTGACGAGAAGCCATCCGACGGCGGTAGCGCTCGGTGCCTGCCTGTTTGTGGCAGTGTTTGGAACCGCGGTGGCGCACACCTGCTGGAATAAGAGCCTGCAGCTCTTAAATGCCAGCACCTGCTCCATGTTTTACCCGTTGCAGCCGCTGGTATCTGCAGTCATGGGCGTGCTGCTTTTGCATGAGGTGATCACGCCATCTTTCGTAATCGGTGCTGTTTTGATCTGCGCGGGTGTGGTAGTAACCTTCCTGCCGTCTAAGGCAAAGTAACCTATTCTGCCTGAAAACGGAAAAGAAATACGTTTTTTGCAGGAAACAGTGACAGATTTGTGTCTGCTTTTGTCGGGTTTCGCATAGACAGACCCGGACAAAACGATTGCGTAAAAACAGAACTACTGCTATAATTGCATATAAGAAAAAAGATAACTGTTCAGTAGGTCTGCGCATTTACGAAAAACGTAATTGCATGGTTTCACAAACAGCAGTTACAAGAGTAAGATTCCGGGCCTCCGGGGGAGCAAAGCAGCTTTCCCTTATGTCCGAAATTGTGTTACAGGAAGTTGTGAGCATCTGCGGACAGTTACGATAAATGTTACAAGCGGAGGACATGATGGAGATGGCACAGGAAAGCAGACAACCCGGCTGCAACATTTTTCTGATCGGGTTTATGGGAGCAGGAAAGAGCACCATTGCGGCAGAGCTGAAGCGCCAGCTGGATCTGGAACTGGTGGAGATGGACCAGAAAATTGAAGAAGAACAGGGCATGGCGATCACGGAAATTTTTTCCAGATACGGGGAAAATCATTTCCGGCGTCTGGAAACGGAAATGCTGGCCGGACTGCAGGGAAAAGCAAACACAGTCATTTCCTGCGGAGGCGGCATTGTAGTACGGCCGGAAAACCAGGAGCTTATGAAAAAGAGCGGAAAGGTGGTCCTTCTGACGGCATCTCCCGCGACCGTTTATGAGCGGGTCAAGGACAGCAGTGACCGTCCGGTCTTAAATGGCCACATGAATGTGGAATACATTGCAAGTCTGCAGGAAAAGCGCCGGGTACTCTATGAGGCAGCAGCCGACATTGTGGTGGCGACCGATCATAAAACTCCGGAGGAAATCTGTGCGGAGATCGAACGTGCACTTGTGTAGCGTAATATAAAATACAAATTGCTCACAGAAAAAGGGGGATTTGGTTATGGGCCTATTTGGAAGAAAGAAACAAAATACAGAAAGTAAAGCAGAGCCGATGGAAAAAACGGTTGCTGCAGAACCGCTTGCAGAAGCCTCGGACCTGGGCGACACCGGTCTTGGTGGCGACCGCATGGTCTGCCGTCACCAGCTGGAGCGTGCATTGACCGGCGAGGGACAGGGCGTAGTCATGAAGTTTTATATCGAGAACTTCAAGCGCATGAATGAGCTGTTTGGTTTTGCCTATTGTGAAGAACTCTTAAAAGAGATTCTGGAATATCTGAAGGAAGAAACCGGGTGCATTGTGTACCGGTATGTAGGCGTGGAATTCATCACGATTTTAAAGGGCCGGACACAGGGACAGGCAGTGCGCCTGGCAGAAGAAATCCTGGACCGCTTTTCCCAGAGCTGGAAGATCGACGGAATAGACTGTATGTGTTCCTGCCAGATCGGACTTTGCTCTTACCCGGGTTATGCGGAGGGTGCAGACCAGCTGTTAAAATATCTTGATCTGGCAGTCAGCAAGGCAGCAGAGACCGGCATCAACCAGTATGCGGTCTATGACAGTAAGCTGCATGCCACCTATCTGCGCAAGCAGGCCATTGCCAGATATATCAGCACAGCGCTGGAAAACCATGAGCTGGAGATCCGGTTCCGGCCGACTTACAATACAAAAGAAGGATGTTTTGTCCGTGCGGAATATTACATGCGCATGTTTGTGAAGGATATCGGCATGGTCGGAAGTGCTGAGTTTGTGCCGATCGCCGAGGATACCGGCCAGATCAGCAGTGTGGAATATTACGCGCTGGAGCGTGTGGCACAGGAAATCGCAGAGCTGGAGCGAAAGGGTGTGGAATACGAATCCATAGCGGTTCCGGTTTCCCCGGTCCTGATCATCCAGGAAAATTTCGTAGACACGGTTCAGAGCATGATCCAGAAATACCAGATTCCGTCCGGAAAGCTGGCGGTGGAGATCGATGAATACGCGCTTACCACCTCTCCAGTCATCATCGAGATCGTGATGCAGCAGTTAAAGGAGCTGGGCGTGGAGCTGATCTTAAATAACTTTGGTTCCGGCTACTCCGGTATCAGCAAGATCCTGGAGCTTCCGGTCGATACCTTAAAGTTCGAGCGTATGTTTATGTGGGAGCTTGAGACCAACCCGAAGTCCGAGCCGATCGTAGAATGCCTGATCAAGGCTTCGGACAAGCTTGGCAAGCGCCTGATCGCGGAGGGTGTGGAGACACAGCGCCAGTTAGATATTCTCGAAAAATTCGGATGTATCTACCAGCAGGGCTTTTATTATTCCCCGACGATCCCGCAGGAGCTGCTCGCAAGCGTGCTTGGAAAGTCCATGGAAGAGACAAAGGCAGTGCTGGACCAGGAGCGCGAGAAATTGAAACGGTAGAGAATAACCATTTAAGTATATGACAAGGGCCGTGCGAGTTGCCAAAAGGCAACTCACACGGCCCTATTAAAGTTTACCGGCATAAAAACCAGAAGATATTGTAGCCGTCCTTACAGTTCACGCCGTAAGGCATATCGTGCGCCTTTAAGATCGTGCTGACAATAGAAAGTCCGATTCCGGTCCCAAGGTGGCGGCCGCTCTGGTGCTGGCTGCGCTGGTAGCGCTCCCAGATGATCTTCCGGTCTTCCTCAGGAATCGGCTCCCCCGGATTGATCACTTCGACCAGGCAGAAATCCTGATCGGTCTGCAGAGCAGTCACAGGACTGGAAAGCGGAACCTGTGATTTTGGCACCAGCCGGATGAAAATTTCCCGGTTTTCCGGCGTGTGGTTGATGGCATTGTTTAAGAGATTGCGCATCACCTGGCTCATTTTCAAGGCATCGACTTCGAAGTTTAATTCTGCTTCCGGTGCCTGAAGCGTCAGGGTGATGTGGTGCTCAGCGGCGGCCTGGCGGCAGCGGGTGAGCTCTGCATTGACGATATCTTTTAAGTCATACCAGTCTTTTTTCAGCTTGCTGTAGCCTGCTGAAAACTGGGAGTAGTCGAGAATATCGGTTACCATCTCACTCATGCGGTTGGATTCGCTGATGATCAGGTTTAAGTTTTCGCTGCGCATAGCCTCGTCCTTCCAGGTGATGTCGCGCACCATCTCGGCATAGCCGGTGATGAGGGCGAGCGGCGAGCGGAGCTCATGGGAGACATTGGCGATGACCTCCCGGCGCAGCACATCCAGCCGCTGCAGTGCTTTGCCGAGCTTGCCAACGGACTGCGAAAGCTGTCCTAATTCATCCTGCCGGTCCAGGTCCGGTCCAATGTCAAACTCATTCTGCGTCAGCTTATCGACCGATTCCTTGATCTGAAAGATCGGACGGGTAAACTGTTTTGATAAAACTGCGGCAAGCACGGAAGCAATGCCGGTTAGGAGAATGCTTAAGACGATGAGCTGAGAGCGGTTTAAGTTTAACACCGTCCGGGTCATAAGGGCATTGCGTAAAATGAGGTAATTGCGTTCGCCGTGGTAAGTGACCGGAAATCCCAGCTCATAGCCGATGATCTGTCCGTGCATTTTTTCGATATGCTTGTAAGGGCGGCCTGCTATTAGTTCTTCCAGCCCGGAGTTCTTGCTGAGAAGCCTGGGCGATTTTAATTTTGTTTCCCATTCCTGCGGCTGCACCAGGTGGCCGGAGGAATACATTTTTACAAGTGTGCCATCTGTGGAGGTTAAAAGCAGATCACCACCCGCATTGATGTGACTGATAAAGGATAAAAACTTTTCATCTTCTCCGATGTCGCGGCAGCGCAGGTCCTCCATAATCGGAGACAGCTGGTTCAACACCTCATTGACAGAGGCATTGGCATAGTTCTGCTCAAAAAGAAAAATCTGTACTACCCACATAAAGCCGATCCCGAACATGACAGGGATCATCATAAAAGCCCAGAGCCGGAAGACCATCCGGTTTTTCAGGGCCGCAAATCTAGTTTTTATCTGGTTCTTCAAATTTATACCCCACTCCCCATACAGTCTGGATCAGCTTCCGGTAGGCACCAATGTGCTCGCGTAAGGATTTGATGTGCGTGTCTACGGTGCGCCCATCCCCGCAGTACTGGTATCCCCAGACGCTTTCCAGCAGCTGGTCGCGGCTTAAGACAATGTGTTTGTTTTGTGCCAGCTTTAAGAGCAGATCGAACTCTTTTGGCGGAAGACTCACGCGTTGCCCGTCTATCGTAACCATGTGGGAGTCTGGAAAGATGGAAAGCCCGCCAAAGGAAATCTCCTGCAGGGCGGGAGTTTCCGTGCGCGTCTGGGTGCGGCGGAGCACAGCACCGATGCGTGCCATGAGCTCTTTTGGGCTGAATGGTTTGGCAACATAGTCATCGACACCAAGCTGGAAGCCATTTAGTTTATCGTATTCTTCGTCCCGTGCGGTCAGCATGATGACCGGCACCTGGCTGAAGCGGCGGATCGCTTCCAGGGTTTCAAAGCCATCCGGTCCCGGCATCATAACATCTAAGAGCATAAGATCATACGGATTCTGTTTCAGTGCGGTGACAGCGGCGGCACCATCAGAGGCCTCGGTGCAGTCGTAGCCTTCCAGTTCTGCGTAAGTACGCACCAGACGGCGCAGGTGCGGATCATCGTCGGTAATGAGGATATGCGGCATAAAAATTCCCCTTTCTTTTTCCATTCAAGGTTTGCCAGACAGGACTGGAAACAGTGAATGGCTTTTCTTCTTCTCGTTCTCGTGACTGCGTCACTCGATTGCCTCATTGTTCGCCATGATCGTGCAAGTACGTTCCTGGCTCTCTTGCGCTCGTTCTCGTGACTGCGTCACTCGATTGCCTCGCCGTTCGCCATGATCGTGCAAGCACGTTCCTGGCTCTCTTGCGCTCGTTATATTATAGCATTTTTCCGGGGCGTCTGAAATATTCCTCACAGAAATATGCGGAATTTCTCACATTTTTCTCACATTTGTTTTTTAGGATGTTTAACATGTCAGAGAATGGAAATACGCAGTATGCAGATGCAATCTTGGGATGGACACGGAAAGGAGAACGCACATGGGACAGAAATCTTCGGCCAGACCGCCGGATGGCAAAATTTTAAAAAAAGAAGTTCTGGGATATGCCGGAATCTGTCTGGTGCTTCTCCTGTTTCTTGGGGCAGGTGGAATGCTTAGCCGGACGTTCCCGGTACGGGCCCTGGTAAACGCTTTGATTTATTTGCTTGTCGGCGGCCTTGGTATGTCAGTGTGGATTTCCTGCTTTCGCCCGGGGGTAGAACGGTCGGAATTTTTCAGGACCTTCCGCTGGCTGTATCATCCGGGAATCTGGATGTTAGCGGCAGCTTCTTTTCTGGAAGAAAGCGACATCCTTTCGGAACCGATTGCCGGGAATCTGCATCTGGCATATATTGCGGGATGGACCTTTCTGGTAGCCGGAGCTATTGTGCTGGCCGTGATATTGTGGGAAGGGAAAACCTAGAAATTCGAAAACAGCTGCAAAATAGATCGGAAACGAAACATGGAACATAAAAAAGAAAACGGTGAAGGAGTGTAGTGCATCATGATGAGTAAAAAGAAAAAGATCGTGGCAGGAGCAGGCGCAGCGGTGATCATCCTGGCGGGCGCAGCATTTTTCCTGGGCAGCAGAGGCAGCGCAGGTACAGGCGGGCATGGAGGTCCCGGCGGCATGGGAAGCCCCGGCGGAATGCAGCAGGAATCGAACGTAACCGTCGTCAATGCGGCAAATCCAACGACCGGTGACGTATCGGTCACCTCCAGTCTGACGGGTACTGTGGAAGCGGCTGATGTTGTTTATGTTTATGCCAAGGCAGGCGGCGATGTAACGGCAGTGAATGTGAAGGCTGGTGACATCGTCAGTCAGGGGCAGGTGCTGATGGAAATTAACACAGAGCAGGTGGAATCTGCAAAAAACAACATGGATTCCGCACAGGTCAATCTTTCCCAGGCACAGAGCAATTTAAACAGAATGCAGATCTTATATGGCAGCGGCGATCTGTCCGACCAGGAATATGAGCAGTACCAGAATAATTTGAAATCTGCCGAGCTTCAGTATGAATCGGCAAAGCTGCAGTATGAGAAACAGGTGGAATACAGCACCATCAGCGCACCGATCGCAGGACGCGTGGAGAGCGTCGATGTGGATGTGTATGACCGTGTAAACCAGTCTGCGCAGCTTTGCGTTATCGCAGGGGAAGGTCAAAACAGCATTACTTTTTATGTGACCCAGCGCATGATGCAGAACTTAAAGACTGGTGATGAACTGGAAATTTCCAAGAATGGAACTACTTATACCGGAAACATCACCGAGATCAGCAACATGGTTGATGCTTCCACCGGACTTTTTAAGGTGAAGGGCGATATGACTGGAAGCGATGAGATCGCCATCGGCAGTACTGTGAAGATTGAACTGGTGACCGAGCGTGCAGAAAATGCAATGCTGGTTCCGGTTGATGCAATCTATTACAGCGGCGGGAACGCGTATGTGTATCTGTATGAAGACGGCAAAGCGAAGATGACTTCCGTTGAGGTTGGCATTTACGATTCCGAGAATGCGCAGATCCTTTCTGGCCTGAACGCAGACGATATGGTAGTCAGCACCTGGAGTTCCAACCTGTATGAGGGTGCGGATATCCGTTTGAAATCAGAGGTAGAAGCTTCTGGTGCAGCAGGCGGCGCTCCGGCAGAGGCAGGAAACGCAGATGGCCAGAAGCCGGGAGCAGCAGATGCAGGCAAAGACGGTCAGAAGCCGGGAGCAGCAGAAACAGGTGGTGAGAAACAGGATGCAGAGGCAGCACCGGCTGACCAGGACGGCCAGAATCCGGAGCAGGCAGGGAACGCAGGCAGTGAGAACCAGGCCGCAGCACCTGCAAACGGAAACAGTCAGGGCGGCGCACCGAAAGCACAGTAAGGAGGCAGACGTAAATGGGAGTTACTAAATTTGTACTGAAGCGTCCGGTCACAGTCCTGATGGCGCTCTTATGCCTGATCGTGTTCGGTATTTCTTCTGTATTTAATGCAACTCTGGAGCAGATGCCGGATATGGACCAGCCGATGATGATCATTATGGCAAACTATTCCGGCGCCAGCCCGGAGGATATGGATGAACTGGTCACGCAGCTCATTGAGGACCAGGTCAGCATGCTCGAGGGTGTTAAGAGCATGAGTTCCACCACCAGTGAGGGCCGTTCCATGATCATGCTGGAGTATGATTACGACACGGATATGGATGAAGCCTACAGCGACCTGACCAAGAGCTTAAACAGCATCCGGGATCTGCCGGATGACGTAGAGCCGACCGTCATGGAGATGAACAACAACGCGCAGGCCAGCATTATGCTTACCGTTGCAAACCCGTCCCAGGAAAATCTCTATGATTATGTAGACCAGAAAATCGTGCCGGAGCTGGAAAAACTGACAACGGTGGCAGAGGTATCCACCATGGGTGGTTCCTCCGAGTACATAAAAATCGAGCTGATGTCCGATATGATGGACCAGTATAACGTCAGCATCAGCGACATCAAGTCCGCAATGTCCGCGGCAAACTTGTCCTACCCGTCCGGAAGCGCAGAGTCCGGCAATCTGGATTTATCCGTTTCCACGTTAACGGAGCACGATACGCTGGATGAGCTTTTAGAAATGCCGATCACTGTATCCGGCAATAAGATTGTTTACCTCGAGGATATTGCCGTGGTTTCCTATGCAGAGGAGCAGAAGGGCGGCGTATCCCGCTATAATGGCGAGGAGACCATTTCCATTTCCTTAACCAAGCAGCAGAGCAGCACGGCCATGGATCTTTCTAAACAGGTTAAGCAGGTCATCAAAAGCCTGGAGGGTGATGATGAGAACCTGACCATTACCGTGGCGCGAGATGAGGCGGATTCCATCCTGGATTCTCTTAAGGATGTGGCAGAGACCATGGTTATGGCGGTTGTCATTTCCATGATCATCATCTTCCTGTTCTTCGGCGATTTCAAGGCATCCCTGATCGTCGGAAGTTCCATTCCGACTTCCATTCTGTTGTCCCTGATCGTTATGACGCGGGCCGGATTTACTTTGAACATCATTACCATGAGCGGACTGGTTCTTGGTGTCGGCATGATGGTCGATAACTCCATCGTTGTGCTGGAGAGCTGTTTCAGAGCCATGGATAAGCAGGAAGACAAAGGAGCGCTTGGTTATGCAAAGGCGGCGTTGGAAGGAACGAACATCGTGGTATCGTCCATCGTAGGTTCCACGGTTACCACCTGTGTTGTATTTATTCCGCTAGTATTCTTAAATGGTATGAGCGGTCAGATGTTCGGCGCCATGGGATACACGATCGTATTTTGTATGTGTGCATCCCTGCTGTCTGCGATCGCGATCGTACCGCTGTGCTACATGATGTATAAGCCGAAAGAACGCACTTCTGCTCCGGCTTCCCGACCGCTGGCTTTCCTGCAGGATGGCTATCGGAAGCTGATGCCGGTACTGTTAAACCATAAAGCAATCGTGATGCTTACATCGGTCGGCATCATCGTTGCCACTGTATTTTTGGCAAGTGGCATGCAGACTGAGCTGATGACGGCTGACGATACCGGTACGGTCAGAGTCAGCATTGAGACCCGGCCGGGACTGATCACCGAGCAGGCCGATGCGATCCTTGCACAGGCTGAGGCAATTGTTGCAGCCCATGAGGATGTGGATTCCTACATGCTACGTTACAATAATGATGAGGGTACCATCACTGCTTACTTAAAGGATGACCGGAAGATGTCCACCGATGACGTTGTAAGCCAGTGGGAAGATGAGATGGCAGACCTGGAAAACTGTAGCATTACCGTAGAGGCATCCACCTCCATGAGCATGATGGGACGGTCCCGCGGCTACGAGGTCATCTTGAAGGGAACCCAGTACGATGAGCTTCAGGAGGTCAGCAATGAGATCGTAAGCGAGCTGATTGCAAGAGACGATGTGAAGAATGTCCACTCCAGTATTGAAAACACGGCACCGGTTGTCGCAGTAAAGGTAGATCCGGTCACTGCCTCTGCGGAAGGACTGACTGCAGCGCAGATCGGTACTATGGTGAAGCAGATGCTGGACGGCGAAGAAGTCACTACCTTAAAAGTCGACGGACAGGAGATCAGCGTCAAGGCAGAGTATCCAGAGGACCAGTATAAGACCGTGCCGCAGTTAGAGCGCATGATTTTAAAGAAGCCGTCCGGCGGTTATGTGGCATTGTCTGATGTCGCTGAGATCTACTACAAGGACAGCCCATCCTCCATCGAGAAAGAAGATAAGTCCTACCAGATCACGATCAGCGCAGATTATGTAGATAATGCTTCCAGCGCTGCCGTGAAGACCCAGATCGATAATGAGGTCATCAGCCCGAACTTAACCGGAACCATTACCCGCGGTACCAACTCCAGAGACCGTATGATGCAGGAGGAATTCTCAGGACTGTACAATGCGATCGCGGTAGCAGTATTCCTGATCTTCGTAGTTATGTCCGCGCAGTTTGAGTCCCCGAAGTTCTCTTTCATGGTCATGACGACGATCCCGTTCAGCCTGGTTGGTTCCTTTGGACTTCTGAAGCTGACCGGAGTCAGCATGTCCATGACTTCCATCCTGGGATTTTTGATCCTGGTTGGTACCGTCGTAAACAATGGTATTCTGTATGTCGATACCGTGAACCAGTACCGTATGGAGATGCCGCTGAAAAAAGCACTGATCGAGGCAGGTGCGACCCGTATGCGCCCGATCATGATGACGAGCTTAACGACCATTCTTTCCATGCTGCCGATGGCCATGGCATTCGGAAGCAGCGGTTCTACCACCCAGGGTCTTGCGGTGGTAAACATCGGTGGTCTGACTGTTGGTGTTGCAGTGGCACTGTTCATCCTGCCGGTTTACTACGCACTGATGAACGGAAAGAAAGAGCTGAAGGTGCTGGATATTTAGGATTAGATCGTTGAAAATAGATTCGTGACTATGTACAGAATAGTTGCGTTTGTTATTCGAAAAAAGGAGGAGATAGAATGCTTCCGAACAATAGAAAACGGTGCGCTGGCTTTGGAACCGTGCACCGTGCAGGCAAAAGGCCGTTTGCCCAGGGATCATGCAGACAGAATGCAGGCGGTCACTGGACACGGACCGGAAGAAAGCTGGCGGGGAGTTTCCTGGCGGCGGCTCTTGTCACTGCAGCACTTCCGCTTCCGGCTTTCGCCCAGCAGAGCCCGGAATTTGCCTACTCGGCAGAAAAGTGGGCAACACTGAAGGACAACAAGCTGGAATTTGATGAGATCAAGGACCTGATCCATGAATACAACCCGACCGTCATCCAGAACGCGATCAGTTATAAAGATTACCTGACGAAAAACCGCGATGATGTGGCACAGGAGTACTATGACCGTGCCAATGAGATTTATTCCAGCATTGAGTATCCGGATTCTGACAGTGAGAACTACGGAAGCGGGGTGGCTGCCGCACTCCGGAACGAGCAGCAGGCTAAGAGTCTGATGGAGCAGGGCGATGAAAATACCGATGACCAGGCAACCATGCGGATCCAGTACGATCAGGCCGAGGCACGGCTTGCCAGGCAGGCGGAGGGTCTTATGATCACCTACTGGACCCAGTACTACAATTTGGACAGTCAGAAAGCTCGCATTGAGCAGGCAAAGCTTTCCTGCCAGTCTGAACAGAACCGTCTGGCAGCAGGCATGTCTACCAAGGCCAAGGTATTAAGCGCAAAAGAAGCCGTTTCCAATGCAGAGGCGGCGCTGGTGACTGCTGAGAGTAATCTGGCATCCACAAAGGAGAGCCTGTGCATGATGTTAGGATGGGGCTACGGCGCGGATGTGGAGATTGCGGAACTGGCCGATCCGGATCAGAGCAAGATCGCGGCCATTGATGTGAGCGCAGATATCCAGACAGCTCTGGAGAACAGCTATGCCTACCGCCTGACGAAAAAGCAGCTCACCAACGCCAGAACAGACAGCGTAAAGGAGAAGCTGAGCGAGACCGAAAAGAATCAGAAGGAAACCATCTCCAACAGTGTGAAATCTGCCTATGATTCCCTGCTTCTTGCTCAGTCCGGTTACGAGCAGGCCCAGTCCGCGCTGGCGCTGCAGGAGGTTTCCATGAAGTCTGCCGATGCAAAGCTGGCAGCGGGAACCATTACAAAAAATACCTATGAGAATCAGAAGGCATCCTACACCACAGCCCAGGTAACAGCCCAGACCCAGAAGCTGTCTCTGCTACAGGCCATGAATGATTATGACTGGGCCGTGAACGGACTGGCATCGGCAGAGTAGGAAGGAGCGGTTTATGAAGAGAAAACAAAATGAAAATCGTTTGCCTGAGTTGTCTTGTCCGCAAAGCTGGAAGCGGCAGGCGAAGCAGGGATTCCATATGCCCCAAAAGGTTGGCATCCGGGCTGCACTGCTTCTTGCGATTGCTTTTGGTATGCTCAGCCTTCCCTGTACTTCTCTTTCTGCGAGGGCAGAGGTTGCAGAGACAGATTCCGGCCAGACTGCGGAAGAAGAGACAGCAGAGACTGCTTCCGGACAGAGTGCAGAAACCGCAGAACAAAATGCAGAACAGACCACTCAGTCTGTAACTTCGGTAGATTACAATAACCTGGAACAACTGGTGCAGAACAACCGGAATTTAAAAAATTCCCTGGAAAACTATACCAGCAACAAGGAAACCTACCAGAACATGCTTTCCACCCTGGAAACCGAGCGGGACTACATGAAATTCATGCAGGAGAAGTATGAGGATGACGCAGAAACGAAGGCCGTTTACAAAATGAATGCTTCCCGCCTCAGCATGTCCATTTCCCAGATCACCAAACAGCTAGAATCCCTGGAAACGAAGACGCAGTCGGTAAGCAGGCAGAAGACGATAGACAGCTACATTCTGACAGCGCAGAGCCTGATGCGTACCTATAACCAGATGAACACCAAGGCGCAGGCAGAACAGAAAAACTACGAGGCAGCCCGGAGCAGCTACCAGGCAGCGTTAAAAAAACAGAGTGCAGGCATGGCAACGGCAGCCGATGTGATGGCGGCAGCCGACACCATGGCAAGCGCAAAAAACCGGTATGAATCCTACCAGCAGCAGGCGGCAAATGCCCGCTTTAACCTGCTTTCTGCCCTGGGCCTGGATACCAGTGCAGATATCACCATCGGAAGCGTGCCGCTTCCGGATTTTTCTGCCATCGACGATGTGGATTTCAATACGGATGTGGAGCAGGCCATCGGTAACAGCGCCAGTGTGCAGAATACCCGCCACCAGAGTGCGGGAACCGCAACAGAAATATCTGTCAAATCCAATCAGGAAAGTCAGGCCGAGGGAACGGTGCGTTCTCAGATGCAGAGCCTGTATGATCAGTTAAAGGCTGCAAAGCTTGAGTATGAAGGAGCGGAAGATGCCTATGAAAGTGCGTCTGTCACGTACGCATTCCTGCAGAAAAAACAGCAGGCCGGCATGCTTTCCCAGAGTGATTATCTGCAGGGCGTAGCGGATTATTACAGTGCGCTGGATGCAAAGGAGAGCGCAGTGGTTCAACTCAATCAGGCGTGGGAGACGTATAACTGGACCGTGAAAGGCGTGTCCTAGGATGCGATAGCAAGAAATTTATCAAATTAAAAATTCTGTGGTTGACGCAAAAAAAATGCTGTAGTATAGTTTAGAAGGAATTTATTGATCGTGCACTTATAAGGAGGTGAGGAAATGGACGTCGCGGACAGTTATAAGCGAATGAGCGGCAATGGAAGAGAAAAGAAGACCGACAGCCTGTCTGAATCCGCTGTCCGTTTTCTCACACGAATTGAGTTTAGATTTTGATAGGAAAACTGTCTGATCGGTAGTCCCTGCATCCCAGGTGTACTGCACGGATCAGGCTGTATTTGCGTGTGTCTGCCATTGCCCATTTTCAGATGAAACCGGTAATGGCATTTTTTATTTGCGGAAACACGCTGCTGTTTTTCTTTCTTGTTTTTTGAATCTATTGTTAAGAAAACGTGAAGAATACAGGAGATTTTTCTGGAAAAATACAGCAGGTTTGCGCAGATCAAAAATGCTCCGGTTCCACGGATGACAGCCGTGAGAACAAAACGCTGTGAGAAAGAGAAAGACTTTTTCGCAGGCAGAGAAAGGAGCAGGCATGGAAAAGATGAACGAGAACGAGAACAAAGACGTGGCAGTTCAGGTACGTGACTACCAGACGGAACTGGAGCAGATCATGCGGAGCAACGTATCCCCGCGTGTATTAAAGGACCGGATTTCCGACTACCATGAGAATGATATCGCATCCTCTTTCGAGGTGCTGACAAGAGATGAGAGAGAGCGTTTATACCGCATTTTAGACGCGGAACAGCTTTCTGATATTTTTGAATATCTGGATAACGCAGAAATTTATTTTGAGGAACTGAATGCAAGAAAGAAGGTTGAGGTTCTTTCCTGCATGGAAGTTGATCAGGCAGCAGCGCTGCTTAAGCGCCTGGCAAAGCCGGAGCGCAATATGCTCATTGACCTGATTGACAATGAATCCAAGCGCGACATTGCCATGCTGGAGTCTTTCGATGAAGATGAGATCGGAAGCCGCATGAGCATGAATTTTATTGAGATCAAAGCTGGAATCAGTGTCCGTGAAGCGATGCGGGAGCTGGTTGCACAGGCGGCAGAAAACGATAATATTTCTACCTTATATGTAACCGATGACCAGCACACGTTCTGCGGTGCAATCGACTTAAAGGATTTGATCATTGCCCGAGAGGGCAGCAGCCTGGATGATATCATCATGGAGTCTTACCCATATGTGTATGCCCGTGAGATGATCGAAGACTGTATCGAGCGCATGAAGGACTACTCCGAGGATTCCATCCCGGTACTGGATGAGAACAACAAGATCCTTGGTGTCATCACTGCGCAGGACATCGTTCAGGTTGTCGATGATGAGATGGGCGATGACTACGCAAAGTTAGCAGGTCTTGCTTCTGAGGAGGAATTAAACGAGCCGATCCGCCAGAGCGTGCACAAGCGTCTGCCGTGGCTGATCATTTTACTTGGCCTTGGTCTTGTGGTTTCCAGTGTGGTTGGTCTGTTTGAGGGTGTGGTAGCGCAGCTGACCATTGTGATCTGCTTCCAGTCCCTGATTCTGGACATGGCCGGAAACGTCGGCACCCAGTCCCTGGCAGTGACCATCCGTGTGCTGATGGATGAGAACCTGGATGGCAAGCAGAAACTTGGCCTGGTATTTAAGGAAGCGAGAGTCGGCATGTGCAACGGACTGATCCTTGGCATTCTTTCTTTCGTTGCGATCGGTGCTTATATCGCGATTGCAAAGGGAATGACTCCGTTTTTTGCATTCGCAGTTTCCGGCTGCATCGGCGTGGCACTTCTTGCGGCCATGATCATTTCCAGTGTATCCGGTACGGTGATCCCGATCATGTTTAAAAAGTTCGGCGTAGACCCGGCCGTAGCATCTGGTCCGCTCATCACAACGGTGAACGACCTGGTAGCGGTGGTTTCTTACTACGGACTGACCTGGATCTTTTTGATCGAGATGCTGCATTTAGCGGATTAAAAGAATAAGACTTGAAAAGCTGTTTCTGGCCTGTGCATCTGCATGTGCCGGGGCAGCTTTTTTGTGGCTTGTATTGAGGTGCTTCGAAAATGTAAAGTATTCTTGACATAATGACGCCTCTGATATATACTGTAGATGTAAGATATAGTTTACATATTGTTGGAAGGAGGTCGGTGTATATGTCAGATATTTTCGCATTTACGGCTGCATTTATCGCGGTTCAGGTATTTAAGATCATTATGTTTAAGAAGGATAAGGACTACAGTGGCTATGATGAGCGGCAGGAGCTGATCCGCGGGAGGGCATTTCGCTACGGCTTTTTGACATTGGCCGCACTGCTTGCGGCAGCGGTGCTGTGGGAGGAGTGCGTGGGTGCACTGCCGATCGAGTTTTCACTCCTCATGATGGCCTGCCTTATGGTGGGATGTCTGGTGGTCATCCTCTATGATATCTGGCAGGATGCGTACTGGGGTATCCGGCAGACGTCGGGCTCGAACGCCGCGATCGTGCTCATGGTGGCGGTGATGGTGATGCAGTACCTGGGTTTCCGGGGACATGCCAATGCTGGCGACGTGATCGTCGATGGCGTCCTCACCTGGGATGGCGGCATCTATCTGCTGATCTTCGCGTTCTTCGCGCTGATCATTGTGAACCTGCTACTGAAAGCGTGGGTGGATAAACGGGGAGGTTCGGCGGAATGAAAAACCGGATGATGAAATTCTATATCGATATGCGAGAGAGACGCGGTGGGATGGAAAACGGGAAGATGAAATTCGCGAAAAACGGTGTCGATCGGTGGGAGGTCTGCTGAAATGAAGAACCTGAAGATGAAATCGGCACGGGCGGCGCTGGACCTGTCACAGCAGCAGCTGGCAGATCTCGTCGGCGTGTCGCGGCAGACCATCAACGCCATCGAAAAGGGCGATTATAACCCGACGATCCGACTCTGCATCGCAATCTGCAGGGCACTGAACCGAACACTGGATGACCTGTTCTGGGAGGAGGCGTGAAGGTGGCTTCAAAAGTGTTTGAAATAAAGGAAGAGACTCCTTATAAGGAGCTTACGCTGTATCCGGCGCAGGGAGAAGACCGGCCACTGATCGTTTTCAATGCGGTGCTGAAAACCGTGCAGGAAAATACGGAGGCGATCCTTCAACACTATCAGGAGCTCGGCGTGGATGTGCGCTGGGAGCTGAACCCCGGAAATCACTTCCGGGACGTGGCGATGCGAAGTGCAAAAGGCATCAAGGCGATACTGGAAGTGTGAAACAGGGATGAACGAGGCTCGGAATGCCTGGATGATGTCGAAAAATGAAGACGATCATGTAAGCGAACGAGGAGAAAGCATCCGATGAAGCAGAGGGATGCAGACATTGAATGAAGAGAATGAAAGGAAGGACAGGACGATGAGCGAAGAGAGATATGCCATCATTTTCAGCAGTCGGACGGGCAACACGAGGAAGCTCGCGGATATGATTCGAGGGGCACTGCCGGACGCGCGGTGTGCGTACTTCGGGGAGGCGAAATCCGCAGATCCGGATGCAGAGATGATCTATGTGGGTTTCTGGACGGACAAGGGCACGGCGGATCAGGCGTGCCTGGAGCTGCTGGGCAGACTTCGGAACAAAAAGATTTTCCTGTTTGGCACCGCGGGCTTCGGCGGCAGTGAAGCATACTATCAGAAGATTCTCGCGAATGTCCGCACGGCCATCGACGCAAGTAACACGGTGGTCGGAGAGTACATGTGCCAGGGCAGGATGCCGCAGGCGGTGCGGGACCACTATGTGAAGATGAAGGAGATGCCGGATACGAAGCCGAATCTGGATGCGCTGATCGAGAACTTCGATCAGGCGCTTTCCCACCCGGATCAGGAGGATCTGGAAAGACTGCGGAGGATGATTACAGGGTGAAGGCCTCGTTCACCTGCCTGAACGGTAACTACCCGTGTATACAGAACGGAACATGCCTCATGAGTTGGATATTTGCGTATTAGAGGAATTTATGATATAATATTTCCCATCTTAGCGTTTGCGTTGTGACACCAAACGCACTACACGAAGGGAGATTTGATCCATGAAAAATCCAGAGATTACCATTACGATGGAAGACGGCGGCGTGATCCGCGCAGAATTATATCCGGAGGTTGCTCCGAATACCGTAAAGAACTTTATCAGCCTGGCAAAGAAAGGCTACTATGACGGACTCATTTTCCACAGAGTCATCAAAGGCTTTATGATCCAGGGCGGATGCCCGAACGGCAACGGCATGGGCGGCCCGGGCTATTCCATCAAGGGCGAGTTCCGCCAGAATGGTTTCCAGAATGACTTAAAGCATACCGCAGGCGTTCTTTCTATGGCACGTTCCATGATGCCGAACTCCGCAGGTTCCCAGTTCTTCATCATGCACAAAGATGCTCCGCACTTAGACGGCGCTTACGCAGCATTCGGTATGGTCATTGACGGCATGGACGTCGTAAACAAGATTGCCGAGACCCGCACCGACTACAGCGACAGACCGCTCAAAGAGCAGAAGATCAAGAGCATGACGGTTGATACTTTCGGTGAAGCGTACGACGAGCCGGAGAAGTGCTAAGTTAGAGGAATGATATGACACAGGAATACACGGTTTGGATTGGAAAAACAGCATATCCGGTTGTGGTTTCTGACGAACGAAAAGCTCTCCTTGCCGCGAAAGCAGCAGGGAGAGCTTTTGTTGGTCTGATACACATGGAAGAACATGGTGGAGGAAGTCAGGAAGATGACATCTGGGATGCAGAGTACCTGGCAACGCCGGATGCCATCTGCCCGGAATATTTAGAACGCATTGTGCTCCGCCACATCGGTCTGCCCTGGATCATCACAGAAACAGACCGCTTGATTATCCGGGAATTTACCGTAGAAGACATTGCCGGTATGCCAGAGGAACCGGATGCCTGGTTTACACAGGAGGAACGGGATGCTGATCAGATTTTTTACGATACAGAGAAATTGAAGGCCTATATCAAAGGCCAGTACCGGTTTTATGAGTATGGAATCTGGGCGCTGGTGCGAAAAACAGATGGCAGGATCATCGGAAAAGCCGGGTTATCCAATGCGAAGAAACGGGATTTTGCAAGGGCAAGTGCACCGGAAGAACAACTGGGAAAAGTTGCGGAAACCGGAAATGACTTCGAACCGAAAAGTAGAGTGGACTCCGAAAATGACTTTCCAGATGCCAAGGGAATGGAAGACAGGGAATTTCTGGAACTCGGCTACCATGTTTTTCACCCCTACCGCCGTCAGTGCTATGCCGAAGAAGCATGCCGTGCGATCCTTGCTTATGCCAGGGATGAGCTGGATTGTCCGGTGTGTGCCTGCGTGGCAGGAGAAAATACGGCATCGGTCCAGCTGCTTCGGAAGCTGCAGGTAAAGTATTATCTGAGTGGAAAATAAGTTTTTATTATCTGTGGAGGTATTCATAAAACAATGATCTCACTAAGTACGCTATGCTATATCGAAAAAGACGGGCAGTATCTGATGCTGCACCGTACCGTGAAGAAAAATGATGTAAACAAAGACAAATGGATCGGAGTCGGAGGTCATTTTGAGGCAGATGAAAGCCCGGAAGAATGTCTGCTCCGTGAAGTCTGGGAGGAGACCGGCTATACGCTGACCTCCTGGAAATACCGTGCCATTGTGACCTTTGTCTCCGGAAACGGCGTGACAGAATATATGTCGCTCTTTACGGCAGATGCCTTTACCGGCGAACCGATCGCATGCAATGAAGGCGAGCTGGCATGGGTCGACAAAGAAGAAGCAGTGAAGCTAAACATCTGGGAGGGCGATAAGATCTTTTTCCGTCTTCTGAATGAACGCACCGATTTCTTCTCGCTCAAGCTTGTCTATGACGGTCACGATAAGCTTGTTTCGGCTTCTCTGGATGGCCAGGAGATGGAGCTTCTTGATGTGCTCGATGAGAAGACAGGGGAGAAAACCGGAGTGCGAAGAGAAAGAGGAGTTGTCCACCGCGATGGAAGTGTGCACGGAACTGCTCATGTTTGGGTCGTGCGCCGTGGTCCCTCGGACAGCTGGGAGGTGCTTCTTCAGAAACGGAGTGAGCATAAAGATTCTTACCCGGGATGTTATGACATTTCCGCAGCCGGGCATGTGGCAGCGGGAGAGGAGTATCTGCCGACAGCAATTCGGGAGCTGAACGAAGAATTGGGGATCGAGGCAACAGAAGAAGAACTCCATTTTGTTAAAATGCATCAGTCAGAAAGCGAAGAAGTTTTTCATGGACAGCCGTTTAAAAATCACGAGATCAGCGCGGTTTATCTGTACGATGGAGAAAAGCTTCAGGAAGAAAACCTGAAGCTTTCGAAAGAGGAAGTTGAGAGCGTGAGGTGGATGGATTACCAGACCTGCATTGAAAAAATCGAAAAGAAAGAGCTGAACAGCTGCATCAACATAGAGGAACTTAAGGCATTGAAAAAAGGACTGCTGTTTCTCTGCGCTGGAACAGTTTTGGATGAAAATTAACAACAAAAGGATTTCACCTGTCATGTCTCAGGTGAAATCTTTTACAATTTTAATGTATTCCTGCGCATGGTACGGCAGATAACTGCCGCGTCGGTAGGCTGCCACAAAATCAACGGTGGTGCAGGTTTCCGGGCCGACGGAAAAGCAGGCAATGTCAGGCGGCGGCTGGATGTGCTTTAAATGGGTTTCGGTCACAAAACCACAGCCGTAGCCTTTTGCTACCAGCTGGACCTTTGCGGCGATGTTGCTGGTCTGTAGCTTTATGATCGGGGTGATCCCGGCCGCTTTAAAAAGCTGGTCTACTGTCTGCTGGGTCCGCTGTCCCGGAGTCTGGAACAGGAATGGCTCGTCTTTTAAATATTTAAGATCCATCCATGGATATTTACAGTCGGGTTTTTGTACACCCATTTCCGCAAGCGGGTGATGATGCGGCAAGATCAGGAGCAGTTCCTCGTGGCTGATGATCTCGTAATCAATATCCGGGCTTTTTACAGGCAGATTGAAAAATGCGAGATCGGCCTCGGCATTCAGCAGCATATCTTCCAGTAAATAGGAATGTGACTCCAGAATTTCCAGCCGTACGTTGGGATATAAGGAATTGAAAATCGGCAGGGTACAGGGAAGCATGTAGGTGCCGCGCATGGTCGGAAAGGCAATCTTTAAAGAGCCGTAATTGTTCTTTACGATGTCGTTCATTTCCTGGTCCAGCTCTTTTTTCAGGTTCAGGATCTCGGAAGCTTTTTCTACATAGCGTTCCCCGGCATAGGTGAGAACAAAACGGTGTCCCAGCTTTCGGAACAGCTTTTGTCCAAGCTCTGCCTCCAGGTTCTGGAGAAATTTTGTAAGTGTCGGCTGGGTTACATATAAAGAATTCGCAGCCTTGGTAATATTCTGATATCTGGCGATCGCCAGGACATAAGATAAGTCTTTAAAATCCATAAAAATCTCCCAAAATTATTTAACATGGTCATAGAATCGTGTTTTCGGTTTTGCAATCTGTTTAGGAACTGCTTGCGACCCGATATGCATATCATACCATGAACTATAGATGCGTGGAATAGTTTGAATGAAAATTATGAATTTGTATTACAGTTGGCCTCATGCTATGATAAAACCATAAAAACGGTACCGGTTAAGAAACCGGCGGCATGGCCAGCCGCCTTCACACACAGGTGATGGAGGAAACGAAATGCAGAATCAGAACGAACAGGTATATAAGCTCCCGGTGACGATCATGCGGGGAGGTACCAGCAAAGGAATTTACATATTGGAATCCGATCTCCCAAAAGATAAGGAAGCGTGGGATGAAATCCTGCTTCGTCTCATGGGAAGTCCGGATGCCAAACAGATCGACGGGCTTGGCGGTTCCCAGTCAGTAACAAGCAAGGTTGCGATCGTAAAGAGCTCACAGAGAGCAGATGCAGATGTGGATTATACCTTTGCACAGGTATCGGTTGATAAGCCGATCGTCAGCTACAAAGGAAATTGCGGAAATATTTCTTCCGGTGTTGGCCCGTTTGCATTGGAAAAAGGTCTGGTCACACCGAAAGAGAACGAGACTACCGTGCGGATCTACAACACCAATACGGGAAAAATCATTGCGGCAGATGTGAAGACCTCGGATGAAGGCGTGAATTATACAGGTGATTTTCAGATTGCCGGAGTTCCAGGAACGGCATCACCGATCCGCCTGAAATTTATAAATCCAGCCGGAACCTTAGGAAAAGGTCTGCTTCCAACCGGAAATGCAGTGGATATGCTGATGGTGCCGGACTTCGGTGAGGTGGAGGTTTCCATTGTTGATGCGGCGAATCCGCTTGTTTTTGTAAAAGCAAAGGATTTGGGGTTGACCGGAAAAGAAAATCCGAATGAATTAAATGCGGATGCAGCGAAGCTGGAACTTCTGGAAACGGTGCGGGGACTTGCGGCAGTGAAACTTGGTCTGATCGATGATTATAAGAAATCAGCATGGGAAACACCTGGTATTCCGAAGATGACCTTTGTGGCAGAGTCGGATACTTACGAAACTGCAGATGGAACAACAATCCGGAAAGAAGAAATTGACCTGCTTTCCCGGATGATGTCGATGCAGAAAACACATCCGAGTTATGCGATGACCGGAGCCATGTGCACGGCGGCAGCAGCAGTTGTGCCGGGAAGCGTGGTAGCGCAGGTCTTAAATCCGGACACCGATACCCAGTTTATCCGCATTGGACATCCGGGCGGAGTACTGGAATGTGGAGTGGATTACCGGCCAGAGGAGAAGGAGCCGGTTATTGAAGATACATTTGGATTCCGCACAGCCAACCTGTTAATGGAAGGCGTTGCATCAGTCAGAAGATAATGGGGGGATATACTATGGAAATGATTCGGGCAATCTTACCGCAGCTTTCTCTGCTGGTATTAATCATGGTAATCGCAGTTGGATTTGTAAAGAAAATAAATATCGGATTCTTTTCCATCGGAGCCGCCTTTTTGCTGGCGCTTCTGGGAATGGCAGTGGAGCTGCAGATCAAATCCGGCGATACCATGCGGCTGTTAAAAGCCAGTGACGTGGCAAAAGGCTTTTCCAGTTCTATGTTTGTGACGCTGGTTGGTGTTACCTTCCTGTTTGTCATGGCAGCGGTTCTGATTCTGCTTGGATGTGCTGATGAGAAGAAAGCCATCAAGAGCATCCCGTGGGGCACCCTGATCATGATCTGCGGTGTAGGTGTACTGGTCAACATGATCAGTCTCTTAGGCGGCATTGACCTGATTTCCGACACGCTGGCTTCCTTCATGACCGAGCATACCGCAACTCCAATCATGGCAGCCACCTCCGGAATCCTGTCCTGGGTAAGCTCCACCACCGCTGTGGTGATGCCAACCCTGTACCCGATCTCCGCGGAAATCTGCCAGCGCTTCGCCGGAGTGAATTATGTAGAACTGATCGCAGCGATCACCGCAACCTCCTTCGCAGCAGCCATCAGCCCGCTTTCTACCGGAGGTGCCATCATCATGTCCTCCTACTCCGCAGCCCGTGAGACCACCACCGAGGAAATGAACAAAATGTTCTACACCCTGTTCCTGCTTTCCGTAGCCAATGTATGTGTCAACGTGGTTATGGCAGCAGTCGGAGTATTTGGACTGGGCGGACTCTTTTAAATCCAATATGGTTACTGTTCACGCATGCGTGCCCAGCAACTAAATATGCTCCAACTTTCCGAATGCGACCAGCGGATCCCCGGATTTTACACCGAGACTTAAGGTGAAATAGAGGATGACACCGTCAAACGGGGCAATGCAGCGAAAGATTTCTTTGCCGGAAACATCGTTCAGAATGCCAAGCAGGGCACCTTTTGGAACGGTTTTTCCGGCTTTTTTCATGGCAGGATACCAGAAACCGTCGGAAGGCGCTTCTGCATAAAGTGTTTCGCGAATTTCGGTTTGTTCGGAAGGCGCTTCTGCATAAAGTGTTTCGCGGATTTCGGTTTGTTCAGAATGTGCTTCTGCAGAACGTGAGTCGTTGATTTCAGTTGGTCTTGAAAACGCTTTTGTACGAAGCGATGTCTGCTCTTGCTGGTTATCGGTTGCTTGTGTGACAGGAAGCATCCCGAGATGCTCCATCATCTCATATACATTATGTTTGCATGCAGCAACTTCCTCTGTGCTCCACAGCCCGCGCTCTCCGCGCTCTACCAGCAGGGCCGGGATCCCGCATTGTGCGGCCCAGCTGTAGAGACCGTTTTTTGAGGTGGAAGCAACCCGGTAAGGAACCGAGAGGGCGGCTGCGGCCAGAGCAGATTGCGTTGCAAGCTTTTCCGGCACTGCCGTGGGGAAGAAAATCAGCGGAGTCAATGCTTCGTTGACATCTCCACCGTGCAGATCCATCAGAAAATCTGCCTCCGGGTACAGGGTTTCCTCCAGAATCTTTGCGAGCTGGCTGGAAAAGGTCTCTTCTTTACTTCCGGGAAACATCCGGTTTAGATTCTGGCCGTCGGATGGAATGATCTGTTTTGCGCCATGATAGAAGCCTTCCGGGTTTACCAGAGGCAGAAGGATCAGGCGCCCGGAAAGATTGTCAGGCTCTAATTCGTTTCCAAGGCTGCGGAGTGCTTCGATGCCGACGTATTCGCAGCCATGTACTCCGGCGGTAACCACCAGCGTTTTTCCGGGGTGGTTGCCGCAGATGACGGTCATTTGGATGGGATAGGGGCTGGTGACAGGCAGCAGAAGTGTTTGTTTTATTCCGGTGCCGGCTTTTAAGTCAGACAGTCTCATAGATATAAGATCTCCTTTTGCTACATTTATCATTACTCAAATTCAATGATAGAGCTCAAAAGTTTTTGCGCATACGCATCCTTTGTTTCCGCAATGCAGGATACCGGAATGTGCTCTGTGACATGACCATGATAAAGAAACAGCACATCATCACAAAGATAGGTCACAGAAGTCAGGTCGTGTGTGATGAAAATATAGGTCAGGCCAAGCTTTTCTTTCAGGTCGCGCAGCAGGTCCATGATCTGTACCTGGGTGTGCGCATCGAGGGAAGAAATTGCCTCGTCAAACAGAATGATTTCCGGCTGGCAGGCCACCGCCCGCGCAATGCAGACACGCTGTAGCTGTCCCCCGGAGAGTTCATGCGGGTAGCGGTCCGCATAGGAGGCATTGAGACCGACAAGCTCTAAAAGATGGCTGGTTTCTTCCTGCCGGTTCCATTTTGCCGGAGTGCCAGGCTGTGCGGTATTCGTGATGCCTGCAATGCCGCCGTTGTTTTTCTGGTTCCGTTCCCTTGCTGCAAGTCCTTCTGCAATGATCTCTTTTACCCGGAACCGTGGATTGGCGGAGGTTGTGTAGTCCTGGAAGACGACGCTTAAGCGTTTCTGGAGATTCTTGCGTCCACTCCGGGAAGCATAGACAGAGGTGCCGTGGATCCGTACTTCTCCGCGGTCTGGTTTTAACAGCCCGCAGATCACGCGGCCCAGGGTGGATTTTCCGCTTCCGGATTCGCCTAGGATGCCGAGGCAGGTCCCCTGTGGAACGCTCAGGGATACATCAAAGAGAATCTGGTCACGGCTGGTGCCGAAGAGTTTTTCCTGGCGTTCACTGCGGAAGCTGACACAGATATCGTTTAATTCTAGCATGCGGCATTCTCCTTTCTATTCAAAATCTGGCTTTCGTCCAGAAACTGTTTCTCATTCAGAAGTCCTTTTTCATTCAAAACCTGGCTTCTATTCAGGGTCTGGTTTTGGCTCAAAATTGGGTCTCCGTGCAAAACCTGGCGGTAGCGGTGCATCACGGCAGAACGTTTTTCTACCAGCATCCGGGTATATGGATCGTTGGCATGCATGAGAATGTGTTCGAAGGTCCCGCTGTCCACGATATGTCCGCTGTTCATGACCAGAACGCGGTCAGCCACTTTTGAAATCGCACCCAGGTCATGCGTGATAAACAGCATGGCGGTATGCTTTTCTTTTTTGATCCGGACAAATTCCTCTAGAATTTCATACTGGGTGATCGCATCAATGGCGGTGGTAGGCTCATCGGCGATCAGAAGTTCCGGCTCTAAGGCCATGGCGATGCCGATCATGATACGCTGCAGCATACCTCCGGAGAGCTGGTGCGGATATTTTTCCAGTACTTCCTCCCCGTTTCGGATCCGCATCTGCGCCAGAATTTCCAGAGAGTGGGAGCGGATTTCCTGTGCGCTCCATGTGGTATGGGTGGCGAAGGTCTCTGCCATCTGGCTTCCGATGCGGTAGAGCGGGTCAAAGCAGGTCATGGGATTTTGCAGCACCATGGTGATACGGCTGCCGCGCAGACGGCGCAGCTCTTCTTTGGATTCCCGCAAAAGATCCTGCCCGTCGAAGATGGCACGGCCGGAAATCTGGAAATTTTTGTCCAGCAGACCGAGCACAGACTTTACGGTCATGCTTTTTCCGCTTCCGGATTCTCCGAGAATGCCCAGACATTCGCCGGGACGAACCTCAAAGCTTACCTCTTCCACCAGCTTTTTGGAACTTTTACGCTGGGTGAGTGTTACATTTAAATTTTCAACCTTTAAGATCGCAGACATGGATTACAACACCTCCTTTGGATCCAGCACATCGCGGATGGCATCGCCCATCAGGTTAAAGGCAGATACCAGAATGACAATGGCGATACCCGGCACCAGCATCTGCGCCGGATTGCTGGTCAGGACATTTTTCGCTTCACTGAGCATGGCACCCCATTCCGGGGTAGGAGCCTGGACACCGAGTCCCAGAAAGGACAGGGTAGAAATGTTGATGATGGCCCAGCCGACATCGAGGGAAGAAAGCACAGCCAGGTCAGCCGCGATGGAAGGGACAAGATGCCGGAAGAGGATGAAACGTTCCGGTGTGCCGATGCAGCGGGAAAACTGGACAAAGTTCCGGTCGCGGTACTGCATGACACCGGTGCGGATCATGCGGGCGTACCAGGCCCACTTGATGAAGACATTGGCCAGGATCACGTTCTGCACGTTGATGCCAAGGAGTGCCACAACGGCAAATACCATGATCTGGCTCGGAAAGGAAAGCATTACATCAACCACGCGCATGATCAGCTCCTCCGTGATCCCGCGGAAATATCCGGCTAAAAGTCCCATCAGGGCGCCCAGGCCGATGGTGCCAAGCATGGTAAGGACAGCCAGACCCAGCGTCGGCCGGATGCCGTAGATCATGCGGGAGAGAATGCAGCGTCCCAGATTGTCCGTTCCAAGCGGATATTCCCTGCTGAAGTGCGCAAATTTGTTGAGAATGTTGGTGGCATATGGGTCGTGCGGGGCAATGACCGGGGCAAAAATTCCGATGAGGGCCACGATCAGAACCAGGCTGACCGTACCGACGGCCGTTTTATTATGAAGAAAACGATGAAGCATGATTAGTGACTCTCCTTTCTCATACGTGGATCCGACACTGTCTGAAGGATATCGAACAGCAGATTAAATACAACGAATAAAACACCGATCAAAAGTACATAGGTCTGGATGACCGGGTAATCGCGGTTGAAAATAGAACTGATGCAAAGCGTTCCAAGTCCCGGCCACGCAAACACGTTTTCTACGACAATGGTTCCGGAGATCAGCTGCGGGATGCTCATACCGATGGCGACGATGCAGGTGTGCATGGAGTTTTTCAGGATATGTTTTACCAGGATGGATTTCTGCGGAAGTCCGCGCACATTGGCGTAGAGTACATAATCCTGTTTCATGTTTTCCAGCATGTTGTTGCGGATCAGACGGATGTAGGTGGAAATATAGCTTAACGATACGGTGAAAGCGGGCAGGATCAGATGTTTCAGGGTCCCGTTTCCGCTGGTCGGCAGAAGATCCAGCTTAATGGAAACCAGCCACATCAAGAGTAGTCCAACCCAGTAAGCAGGCATAGCGGTAGTCATAAAGACGATGCCGCGCATGATCCGGTCAAACCAGCCATCTTTGTATACGGCACAAAGAAAGCCAATCGGCAGGCTTAAGAGAATCACCATGACCAGGGACGCTCCGGCAAGCTGCAGGGTGGCAGGCATGCAGCGGAGCAGTTCTCCGGCAACGGTACGGGTCGGATTGACGTAGCTGATGCCGAAATTGCCGCGCAGGCAGTCAAGCACCCAGGTGAAGTAGCGCACCAGATAAGGTTTGTCGAGACCCAGTTCTGCGCGGACCTCGGCAATGGCATCCTCTGTGATGATCGGAACCTGGCGGACACGCAGGGCAACCTCCGCCGGGTCAGACGGGATCAGGTTGATAAATACAAAGCATACAAATGATATAATAAGAAGAAGTGGGATCGCAGACAGGATCCGTTTTATGATATATGGTTTCAAGATAATACCTCCCATGGAAAAACAGATATGTCAGTCACAAAGACACAACATGCAATGCAAGGAAAGCCGCCTCAAAGGAGACGGCTTCCTGTATAGGTTTCGCTGATTTGAAGCTTTTTCATCCGCCTTAGAAGGAGAAATCCTGGAACGGAACCTCGTACTGAGTCTGGGTGAAGTGGAAGCCTTTCATATCGGAGCGGTAGATTGCCTTGTTGCATTCGTAGGTCAGCGGGATGTAGACCGCATCTTCATGCAGATGGGTCAGCACGTAGGTGTAAAGCTCCTGACGCCGTGCCTCATCAGTCGTGATGAGGATTTCGGTAATGGCAGAGTCAATCTCAGCCTTGTCCTCAAGACCAAGCTGTGCTGCATAGTCACCGTATACCGGGGCGCGCATTGCCGCAAGGGAAGACTGCGGATCGTACGGGGTACCCCAGCAGATGTTGAACACCATGTCAAAGTTACCGGCCTTCATGTTATCGCGGTAAGACTGTTCCTCCTCGCCGTGGATATTTAAGGAAACACCGATGGTCTGGTATTCGCTCTGCAGATACTCAGCAATGGACTTCTCAGTTACACTGTCACTGTTGTAGAGCAGGTCAATGTTTAACTGCTTGCCGTCTTTTTCACGGACATTGCCGGAACCCATTTTCCAGCCAGCATCATCGAGAATCTGTCCGGCAAGGGTTAAGTCGTAGGCATACGGCTCCAGATCGATGTTGCAGTATGGGACTGTGGTGGCAAATAAGGTATCAGCCGGTTTTTCCAGACCGTAAAAGATACCGTCAGAGATATTCTGCTTGTTGGTCGCATGCTGAAGGGCAATGCGGACTTCCTTCTCGGAGAGAATGTCAGAGGTGGTATTCAGGACGATCTGTCTGGTAGAGGTCGGATCAGAGAGCTCCACGGTGAATTTATCACTGTCTAAATACTGGTTGATCGCATCTGCATCGATCATATTCTTTCCGAAGATCATATCGATCTCGCCTTTTTCCAGTGCCAGGATACGGGTCTGGTTATCCGGGATAACCTTTACGGTAATGGTTTTGATCGCCGGCTGCTCGCCCCAGTAGGTCGGGTTTGCCTTGAATACGGCATACTCGTCGGTCACGAACTCATCCAGCACATACGGGCCGGTACCGATGTAAGCCTCCACGCCGTCCTTGGTGCTTCCGTCTTTCATGGCTTTCGGGGAGATCATGGCGAACGGTCTGGTAACTCCAAGCTCGGTTAAGAGCGGATAATACGGCTCAGACAGTTCGATCACAAAAGTATTTTCATCCGGAGCGCTTACGCCGACTAACAGATGCATCATCTCCAGCCAGGTGTGGCGGTCTTTATTCTCCAGGATTGCATCGAAGTTTGCCTTGATTGCGTACGCGTCACATTTCTCGCCATCGGAGAAGGTGACACCCGGGCGGATGTGGAAGGTGTATATCTTACCATCCTCGCTGACATCCCAGCTTTCTGCCAGGCAGCCTTCAAAGCCATCGGCGGTGATGTTGACAAGACCCTCGTAGAGCATTTCCTGTGCGTACATCTCGCCGGCATATAAATGCGGGTTTAAATCGCGGATATCGCGGTAGTTTACAAAGACCAGGTCTTCTTTTTTTGTATCAGCAGTTCCCGTTGTCTCTGCGGAAGAATCCGCAGCAGTGGTGGATGCAGAGTCAGACGCGGATGAACCGCAGCCGCTTAATACGGCGGTGCCTAAGAGACCTGCAAGAAGCAGGGTGCCCCATCTTTTTTTCATAATCAGTTTCCTCCTGTATAAAAAAATAAATAATTGCCGTGTCACTATTTGGTATAGGATAACAGCAACACAAACAACAAGGTTTCGATTGGTCCGGCTTGTGCGGACGTCTGGAAGTATAACACAGGTTAGCTATTGCTTACTACTGATGAATTTGGAGGGGCTTAGTCATTCTAAATTGTTATAACCAGAAGAAATTTTGTTAGAGGATCGCCTGAAAATTGCGGATAAACCACTTTGCAGCTTCACTTAAGCTTCCTTCCTCCGAGCAGATGTAGCCGATCAGCAGAAACGGCTCGCAGTTGTTGATCTGAAGCTGCTGCACGTCGTACTGCTTGTACTGATCATGGAGAAAATTGATGCCGAGACTGCAGACATCGGTGTTCATCAACAGGTTGATGGTCAGGTGGTCACTGTTGGTATAGACAGAATAATGAAGCTGTTCCGTGCTGATCGCTCCCAGGCTGACATGGCTTAAATGGTGCTCGACCGAGAAAAAGTCACGGACACCGCGCACAAAAGAAAGGCTGGAGAGCTCCTGAAAATCAATGCTTTCATCGTGGTAGCGCGGATGATGCGGACCAACATAGACACAGGCTTCTTTCACATCCAGGGGGATAAATTTCAGCTTTTTGTGGGAAAGGATATGCTGGAACTGGTGCAGCTGTTTCTGCGCGATATAGACAATGCCAATCTCAGAAAGCCCCTGTGCTACCCGGTTACTGATTTCTTCCACCGTTCCCTCAGAGTGTTCCACAATGTAGGTGCTGCCCATTTCTTTATAAAAATCGGTGAGAAGACGGGAAATCATATTGCTGGGATATGTGGCAAGGCTGAATTTCTTTCCCTGGTTGTGGTCACTCAGGGAATCGATCAGGCTGACATTGTGAAGAATATTCTGGGCATATTCCCGCACAGCTTCCCCATAGGGGGTGATGCGGATCCCGCGGCTGCTGCGCTCAAAAAGCGGGCGCCCCAGTTCCTTTTCCAGAGAACTGATCACCTTGCTGACATTGGGCTGGGTGGTGTAGAGACATTCTGCGGCTTGGTTAAAACTGCCTTTCTCACAGGTGATCATAAAATATTCCAGTTGTCGTAGTTCCATAAAAACCTCCGTATGCGATGCGTGCGCAGATTGGTGTATTAAATAAAAGTAAGTATATGCTAACCACTATAGCAGAAAAAAAGAAGGGAGACAACCGCCGGACGGTGGTGTCTCCCTGAAAATAACTCATATTGAGAAAAAAACTCATTTATTATACGATTTCTATTTGTCAATCCGGAACCCATAATATGCATTCATACCATGCTCATGGATATCCAGTCCATCTAACTGCTCCTGATCGGCGACGCGCAGTCCGAAGATTTTATCGATTACCTTGAAGACGATGAACATGGTTACGCCGGTCCAGATCCAGTGCGCTTCGATCGGATAAACAACAGCAGAAATAATGCCGGAGTAGATGCAGTAAGATAAGAAATTGGTGCGCTCTGCCATGGCAAATCCTGCCTGCATAAAAAATACAAATGATGCACCGATCAGAAACCAGATGCCAAATACTTCATTTAAGATGTTTTCCATAATCGTGACCTCCTTGTTGGGTACAGAATACTTTTCAAGTCTTCCAGCTTTTCGGGTTTGATGATGATTTCCAGCTTTTTCATACAACCAGCCTCCTTAACTGTAATGGGGATTATTATATTTATTTCCGATATACAAAAAGGGGCGCTCCAGTCATAGACCGGAACGCCCTTGTTCTTGCACTTGTGATATACGAACGAAATAAATATGTGCTTTATTATAGCAAAGTTTTTTTGAAAGTCAATCACTCTTTTCGGAGATTTTATTTCTTATTTCCCTACAGAATCAAACTCCCTGCAGATCTCTTCGGACGGAGCCTTGGTTGCCAGGGATACGATCACGATGGCGAGTGCGGATACAACGAATGCCGGGAGCAGCTCGTAAATGTTCCAGGTGCCACCCATCGGGCGGACCAGATACTTCCATACGAAGACCATCACGCCTCCGGCTACCATTCCAGCCAGGGCACCCTGCAGGTTGGTGCGCTTCCAGAACAGGGAGAAGAGCATCAGCGGTCCGAATGCTGCGCCGAAACCGGCCCATGCGAAGGATACGATGTAGAATACGGAGCTGTCCGGGTTCCATGCCAGGAAGATCGCAATAACGGCAATGGCAACAACGGTCAGGCGGGCAGCCATCATGGAAGCTGCGGTGCTCATCTTGATCTTTAGGAAATCCTGTAACAGGTTCTGGGAAACACCGGAAGCTGCGGTCAACAGCTGGGAGTCTGCAGTAGACATGGTGCATGCAAGGATACCAGCCAGTACGACACCCGCAATCAGAGAAAGCAGGAAGCTGTGCTGTCCCAACAGATGCGCAAACTGGATGATAACGGTCTCGGACTCAGAGCTCTGGGTAAAGAGCGGGATCGCGCCGGCTACGGAAGCGGCGTAACCAATGATACCGATCAGGATGGCAACGCACATGGAGATCAGCACCCATACGGTTGCGATCCGGCGGGAGAGGACCAGCTTTTTCTCATCCTCGATCGCCATGAAACGGAGCAGGATATGCGGCATCCCGAAATAGCCAAGCCCCCATGCAAGAGTAGAAACGATGGTCAGCAGGCTGTACGGAGCAGCGCTTCCGCTTGCACGGTCGTGAATCTGTGTCATGGAGAGGTAACCAGCCATGGAGGTTGCATTGTTTACGACCTCATCCCAGCCGCCAGCCATGTGAATGCCATAAAACACGATCACGATCAGGGAAATCGTCATAACGATACTCTGGATCAGGTCGGTGGTAGATACCGCCAGGAAACCGCCCATAACGGTATAGCCGACAATGACGATCGCACCGACGATCATGGCCATATGGTAATCCACGCCAAACAGGCTGGAGAACAGGGTTCCGATGGCTTTAAAGCCGGATGCGGTATACGGAATAAAGAAAATCAGGATGATGATCGCGGAGATGCACATCAGGATATTTTTATGGTCATGGTAGCGTCTGGATAAAAAGTCCGGGATTGTGATGGCATTGCACACAACGGAGTAACGGCGAAGACGCTGTGCCACGATCAGCCAGTTTAGGTAGGTTCCAAGGCCAAGACCGATGGCGGTCCAGCCTGCGTCTGCGATACCGGTAAGGTAAGCGACACCCGGCAGACCCATTAAGAGCCAGCTGCTCATGTCAGAGGCCTCTGCACTCATGGCGGTGACGAACGGTCCAAGCTTGCGGCCGCCCAAGTAGAAATCATCAGCGGAATCACCGCTGCCTTGTTTGCTGAAATAGAATCCAACGTATACCATTGCGACAAGATAGATCACGATGGCAGCCAGGATTCCAGCCTGTCCTGATAACATAATCTTTTCCTCCTCATTTTGTTGCTGTCTGCGTGAACGTAATCCCTATCCGTGAATAGTGCTCATATTCTGTGTCGTTCGCGTGCTTGTCTCCAGCAACATGATGTGGATGATTATAGCATAGCTTATAATAGACTACAATACAGAATAATGTATAGAATTAATACTGTACGATTGAAATGTATAATAAATAAAAATAGCTTAAATAAAAGAAAAATAAACTAGACGAATTATAAAAATAGAAAACATACGAAAAGATATATTTTTGCAGACCGAAGCATTTGAAGCCTGATAGAAAAATTTTCAGTATGCGAAACAGAAATTGCCTTACGATCATCGGATGCGCCATGGATGTCATTTCAATATGCCATATAAGAAAGAATCCTGCGTTGCAGGATTCTCCGCCTGCGGCGGGTCGCAATGGCGACATGATTCCTTTCCGCCGCAGTGCGATCCTCGCGGAGCGTTTTTGGTTTCATAGGACGCACTTTCCTATGAAATAAAAAAAGCCTCCAACCGGTTAAGGCTGAAAGCTGCTTAAAAATCCAGGCATTACCTTTGCGGCGTATTCCACCAGGGAATATTCGCCGGAGCAGAGACACCAGTCGTAGAGCAGGGCACGCTCACAGAGGGCATAAAGCTTTACCATCTCGTTGACGTTGGAGCGGGTGCTGAGCTGGCCGTCTGCCTGCCCTTTGGCAATGATCTTTTTGAGAAGCTTATAGTAGATCCGGTTATGGTCCAGCAGATGCTTTTCCCCGTTGGTGGTAAGCTGTGTGGAATAAAGCCGCGCCAGAAGATCTAAGGAAATGCTGTTTTCGATCATCCGGAACAGCTCCTGGTTTAAGAAGAGGAGCTGGTCCATGGCAGTCATTTCCGGCGTGAGCTCCTGTGTCAGCTCCTCGTACTTTTCGTCGAACAGGGAGCTCAGGGTGGAGAGAAGCGCATCCTTACCGTCAAAATAGTGGTAAAAGGACCCCTTTGAGGTGCCGGACAGGTCGATGATCTCTTCTACCGTTGTATCCTCATAGCCCTGCTCATAGAAGAGCTTCCATGCGGCATTTACGATCTTGCCGCGGGTATTTCGTGCGTTTTTCTTTGCCATAATATTCTCCTGTCATTTTCTCCATTTTCTGCTTTTGATACGCCAGATGCACAGCACCATGCGGATAAAGCAGTCTGCAGCGATCGCCAGCCATACGCCGGCAACACCCAGTCCGAGCGGATGGATCGCCAGCCATACCAGCCCGATCCTCAGTCCCCACATGCCGATGATGCTGACCAGGAGGGAAAAGCGGACATCGCCGGAACCACGGCTGATCCCGCCTGCGATGACGGTAAAGCTGAAAAAGATTTCCGTAGCTGCGGCGATAAATAAGGTCTGGCTTCCTAGTGCGATCACCTCCGGTTCCCGGCTGAACAGGCTGATGATGGGCCGCGAGAACATGGCAACCGGCACACAGGCCGCGATGATCACAGCAGAACCGATCCAGCAGATACGGAATGCAAAGCGGTCTGCGAAATCTTTTCGTCCGGCCCCCAGCGCCTGTCCGACCAGGGCGGTGGCGGTGTAGGCAAAGCCGTATGCAGGCAGGTAAAGAAGCCCCTCCGTCTGGTTGGTTAAGTAATGGGCGGCCAGGGAGATGGTGCCAAGTCCGGAGATCATGGCGGTTAGGGCGACCTGTCCGGAGGTCAGGGTCAGGCGTTCCAGAAGCACCGGAATGCTGATGTGGAAGAGCTGCCTGAGCACCTGCTTTTCAATCCGGTAACCGGCCCGGAGCAGGTTCAGACGGACCGGGGTTTTTGCTGTAGTCAAAAATACCAGCAGGATGACCAGCAGAAAGATCTGGGACAGCATGGTGGAGCAGGCTGCCCCGGCAACACCCAGCCCGGCGCCAAAGACGGAAATGGTATGACCACCAAAGGACAGGGTACGCGCCGGGTAGATCAGGAAGAAGTTTCCGATGATATTTGCGGCATTAGAGGTCAAGTTGGCGGCCAGCGGGATCCGGGTGTTTCCGGCAGAGCGGAAAATGGCGGAAAGCACCACCGAGAGGGTCTGGGCGGTCAGGCCGTAACCGATGATCTGCATATAGCGCTGGGCCTGGGGAATGACCTCCGGTGCGGCACCAAGCCAGATCGGAAGCGGGTGGCAGACCAGCTCTACACCCAGGGCAAGCAGCAGGCCGAGTATGGCAGAGCACACCAGTCCCTGTGCGGTGATCTGGCGGGATCGGGCTTCATCTCCGGAGCCGACAGCGTGGGAGATCAGGTAAGAAAAGCCTACGCTTAAGGAGGTGATGAAGCCGTTGATCAGCCAGATGCTGGAAATATTGACGGCAACTGCCGCTGTGGCAGAAGCGCCGATGGAGCCAACCATGGCTGTATCTGCCAGGGAAGCCATGCAGATCAGAAACTGTTCCAAGATCGCAGGCCATGCCAGTTTTAAGATAGTAAGATTAATATGCTTCTGGGCCTGTGCGGAAAGAATGTCGGGTGTCTGCTTACTCATGCTCCGGTACCTGGAAGCCGTTTTCTTTTAAGACCCAGGAGGCTACAGCCCGGTTGGTGTCGATCCATGCACCATGGGATTTCATGTAGCCGATCAGGCGGCTGAGCATCTGTACCCGGCTGGCGCGTCCGACAAACTGTGGATGCAGGACGAAGTTGATCATGCGGCCCTCCACAGCCAGGGAGTCGAATTCGTCCTTCCAGATCTCAAACATTTCATCCGGAGATTTTAAGCCGTAGCGTTCCGGGGCAGCGTCCGTGTAAAAATCGTAGGCAGTATCATCGAAGATGGAGTCCTTCGGAAGCTCAACCAGAGGAACTGTTTTTCCGTCAATCTGGTGAAGGAATGGCCCATCGCTGTCACGCCAGTTGCTGCTGTAAATATATCCGTGTTCAAGAAACAGGCGTAGGCTGTAATCGTGGATCACACCGCCGGGTGCCCGGTGTCCGGCAATTTTCTGGCCGGTCAGATCGTAGATGATCTTTTCGCTGTGGCACATGGTGGCGTCTTCCTGTTCATAAGTGGTTTTTGTGGATTCCTCATGCAGATAGCCGTGGAATCCGATATCGTGTCCCCTGCGGGCGATTTCTTTTACGACCTCCGGGTAATGCTCAGCTACAACTCCGGGAATGAAGAAGGTTGCCTTCACCTGGTGGCTGTCCAGCATATCGAGGATTCTCGGAACGCCCTGTTTGGGGCCATAGGCGCCGCGGGAGAGGTTGGTCATATGGGCGGTGCTTCCATCTCCGTGTGTGGTCCACATGGTTTCTGCATCCAGGTCAAATGCCATCATGACGGCAATCCGTTTTTTATCAGGCCAGTTCATCATGCTTTGTTTCCTCCATTCTGCTGTTGTACATAACGCGCTACCTCTTCGCAGGTAGCGATCCATGCACCATGGTCCTGCATGTAGGCGATCAGCTCGCCAACCATGCCAATGCGGCTGGCGCGGCCGATCATCTGTGGATGCAGCTTTAAGATAAAGATCTTATTGCCCTCCAGGGCCAGCGCATCGAATTCCTGCTTCCAGTTGCCGTAAACCTCACGGTTCGGGTACATACAGCGGACTGCCGGATCGCTGAATGTGAAATAGTAATAGGTAAAGTCATCCATGGTAATATCGTTTGGAAGCTCGACCAGGGGAAGCTCCTTCCCATCCTTTTCCCAGAGATAAGCCCAGTCGCAGTCCTTCATGGAGGAACTGTAAAGGTATCCGCGCTTCGCTAAAAGCTCCGGCATAAAGTCCTGAAGCACGCTTTCCGGGGCGCGGTGTCCGGCCGGCTTTTTCCCAGTGATATCAAAAAGAAGGCTTTCGCTTTTATCCAGGATCTCTTCCATTTCTTCCCGGGTCAGCTCCGGGCTGGATTCGTGCTGGTAGCCGTGGCAGGCCAGCTCATGGCCGCGCCGGTGAATTTCTTCTACCGTATCCCGGTAGGTTTCAATGACAGCACCAGGTACAAAAAAGGTCGATTTGATATTCATGGTGTCTAACATATCCAGACACCTGGCCAGTCCCTCGTGAGGGCCGTACTGGCCTCTTGAAAAATCCGTAAAACCAATGGAGGTTCCCTTACTTTTCGCCCGGGACATCCGTAAAAATTCAGCATCATAATCAAACGTAACCATGACAGCGATGCGTTTGCCATCCGGCCAGGAAAAGGCTGGTCCGTTTGTCTTTCCATCTGCAGTATACATTTTTTGCTCCTTTCCAATCGCCCTAAAAAGCAGGGCAGTGTTGTGATCCCAAAGGGGGATCCCGCTGCATTTATATAGGAAGATCGTCTTACACGTAATTCGATTATAAACAGGAGAAATGGCAATGTCAACTGCTCTGGACAGGTATAACCGGGTGTGAATAGTCTTATGAATATTAAGTATGGAAACTTATGAATATTATGCAGGAATTTGGTTGAAAACGTCAGTTAAACGTGATATAATCAGTCGAAATGTTAATTTTTATGCATGGTTCCGATGAAAAACAGACGGAAACCAATGTATATTTACACACAAATGAGGAGGACTCTATTATGAAAAAGCATATTCTTCTGGCAGCCGGTGCAATGCTGGCAGCAACTATTATGACCGGATGTGGCAGCAGCAAGCCAGCTGAGACCACCGCGGCACCAACCGAGGCGCAGGCAGCAAGCAGCGCGGAGGAGACTACCGCAGAGGAAAGCAGTGAGGCAGAGAGCAGCGAGGCTGAGGTATCTGCAGATAACCCATTCGCAGGAAAGACCGTAAAGGTTGGATGTTCCGCAACCTTCGTACCGTTTGAGTCCATCGAGATGGCTCCGGACGGAACCAAGACCTACGTAGGTATGAACATCGATATCATAAACGAGATCGTAGAGAAAAACGGCGGAACCGTTGAATTCGTAGATATGCCGTTCAAGAGCCTGATGGCAGCGATCCAGGCTGGCCAGATCGATTTCTGCAGCGGCGGTATGGCACCGACCGAAGAACGTGAAAAGACTCTGGATTTCTCTGAAATCTTCTTCTATCCGAGAAATGCGATCGTTTACCGCGCAGAGGATGACTACCCGGATCTGGATTCCCTCCAGGGCAAAAATGTAGCATATGTATTCGGTACCAACTACCAGCAGGTAACAGAGAGCATCCCGGATGTAAACGCAGTTGGTATTCAGGGAAGCCCGGCCTGCATCGAGGAGGTTAAGAGCAAACGTGCAGATGCCTGCATCATCGATGGTGCCGGTGCAAGCGAGTTCTTAAAGAACAACGATGAGTTAAAGATGAGCCTTCTGGACAAGACCGATGACTGCTTCGCAATTGGTTTCCCGAAAGAATCCCCGTACTATGAGACCTTCAACAATACTTTGAAGGAGATGATGTCTGACGGTGAGCTGGACAAGATCATCGCAGAGCATTTAAGTGAGCAGTTCATCCTTGATTAAAGCAAAAGAAAGGAAAACATATGAAGCTTGATTTTAGCAGCGTCTGGCAGTATTGGCCGTTCTTATACCATGGCGCGCTGACTACTTTAAAAATAACGGCGATCACGGCGGTGTTCGGATTCCTTCTGGGTGTACTGCTTTCCCTGATCAAGATCAGCAAGTGCAGACCGCTTGTCTGGTTTGGAAATTTTTACACCTCCATTTTCCGTGGAACCCCGCTTCTGGTTCAGCTCTGTATCGTTCACTTCGGTCTTCCGCAGCTGACGGGCATGACCCTTACCACGATGCAGTCCGGCGTACTGACGTTCTCGCTGAATTCAGCTGCATATATTTCTGAGATCTTCCGGGGTGGAATCAATGCGATCGACCGCGGCCAGTATGAGGCGGCTATGTCTTTAGGTGTCGGTTACCGCGACATGATGAAGGATATCATCCTTCCGCAGGCAGTCAAACACATTCTGCCGAGCCTGGTAAACGAGGCAATTTCCTTATTAAAAGAGTCCTCCATCCTTTCTTACATCGGAGCGGTGGAGCTGCTGCGTGCAGCAGACCAGATTACGGTACTGACCTTCCGTTTCTTCGAGCCGTACCTGGTGATCGCAGTCATTTATTATGTGCTGGTAATGCTTTTATCCATGGTTGCCAGCTGGATAGAAAGGTGGGTGAACCGAAGTGATCGAGTTTTATGATGTACATAAGAGCTTTGGCTCTCTCGAGGTATTAAAAGGTATCAACTTAAAGATTGAAAAGAGCCAGGTGGTTACCCTCATCGGTCCATCCGGTTCCGGTAAATCCACCATTCTGCGGTGTATGAACCTGTTAGAGCGTCCGACCAGCGGGCAGGTGTTCATTGAGGGACAGGACATTACCACACCGAAGACAGATATCCAGAAAATCCGCAAGGACATTGGTATGGTGTTCCAGCATTTTAACCTGTTCCCGCACATGACGGTTATGGAAAACATGGTCTATGCGCCGGTAAAGGTCAACAAAATGCCGAAGGACCAGGCCAAGGAAAAGGCCATGGAGCTGTTAAAGCTGGTAGGACTGACCGAGAAAGCCGATGCTTATCCGGGCAAGCTTTCCGGCGGACAGAAACAGCGTATTGCGATCGCAAGAGCGCTGGCGATGGAGCCGAAGATCATGCTGTTTGATGAGCCGACCAGTGCACTGGACCCGGAAATGGTAAAAGAGGTTCTGGAGGTTATCAAGGGCCTGGCCCACACCGGTATCACAATGGCGCTTGTCACCCACGAGATGGGCTTTGCGCGTGAGGTATCTGACCGGATCTGCTTTATCGATAACGGGCAGATCGTGGAGGATACCAATCCGGCCGAGTTCTTTGCGAATCCGAAGAGCGAGCGTGCACAGAACTTCCTGGAGAAGGTTCTGTAACCTGCAAACAATATAGCAATTTAAATATATGACAAGGGCCGTTTGAGCTGCCGAAAGGCAACTCAAACGGCCCTAATACGTTAATAATATTATTATAAAGTATTTGACATTCCGGCCAGCACAGGCTATAGTTCTTAATACGAATTCAGAGAAAAGGAAGGGATGTTATGACCGTTTACCAGGAATTACAATTAAGCTCCGCAGGCTCTAAAAATCTGATCCGGCGGACGGAAAACAAAGAGGAAAAAAGACGCCATATCCTTATTTATAATGTGAAAGTGTATCTTGTGGTGGCATTTTGTTTTGCTGTGGTGACTGCATTCAGCATGCTGTTTGGTTCAGCCAACAGTATTGTGGGAGTGGTCGTGCTCTTGGCGCTTCTGGTTTTGCGCCAGGCAGATTTTGGGATTCGCACATCGCACGGTCTGATCTGCATCGGTCTGATCTTTGCGGTGCTGATGACAGGACCGCGTATTTCGAATATGATGGCACCGGGAGCGGCATTTTTTGTGAACTGTGCGTGTATCATGATCCTGATGGTGCTTGGTTGCCATAACGTGATCATGTCAAACCATTCCACGTTTGTGCTGAGTTACCTGCTTTTGCAGGGATACGATGTAAGCGGGGCCGATTACCAGAAGCGGGTACTTGGCTTATTTGCAGGAATGCTGGTCTGCATGGCTGTGTTTTACAAGAACCAGAAGCTGCGCCCGTACCGCAGAAGCTTTCTGGATCTGTTCCGGGAGTTTCACATCCGTTCGGCAAGAAGCTGGTGGTATATCCGCATGACACTAACGGTATCAACGGCACTTCTGGTCATGAACCTTCTGGGGCTTCCAAGAGCCATGTGGGCAGGGATTGCCTGCATGTCCGTATGTCTGCCGTTTTCCGGCGACATGAAGCCAAGAGCGAAGACCCGCGGAATGTATAATATTCTGGGCTGTGCCGTATTTGTGGCGTTGTATTTCCTGCTACCGGAGTCCCTGCACCCGTATCTGGGAATCCTGGGAGGAATTGGTGTTGGTTATTCTGCCGGATATGCGTGGCAGACTGTTTTTAACACATTTGGAGCCCTTTATATTGCGTCTGGAATCTTTGGACTGGCAGGTGCGGTTGTGTTAAGAATCGGCACGAATGTGGGAGCAGCATGCTACACGATGTTATGCGACCAGATTTTAAACCGGCTCTTTGGCCGGGAGATGAAAAGGAGGGAAAGTTATGTTTGAGAGAGTGGAGTACACCGTAGCAAAAATTGATGGAGATTACGCGTATCTGCAGCGGGTGGATGACCCGTCTGCGGAAGAAAAATGCGTGGCCAGGGCGCTGCTTCCGGCTGAGATCAGCGAAGGCTGCCGCGTGGCATATGAAATGCTGGAGTACAGTATGGTGTAGATAACCGCAAAGGCTTTGGAATGTCTGAAACAGACCGGCAGCAATTTTTTGTCAGAGCACATATGTGGTTTTCATCAATTTCAAGAGAATAAATAGTATAACCCCTCAGGATTCTTCATAGACTGTAAAAAAGAATTCCGAGGGGTTTTCCTTTGAAGGATTATATTGAAGAGCGGGCCATTGCCATCGCCAATTACATCATAGACCACAATGCCACGGTGCGGCAGACTGCGAAGAAATTCGGGATAAGCAAGAGCACGGTCCACAAGGATGTCACGGACCGGCTGGAATACATAAACCCGGCGTTAGCAGCCCGGGCCAGGATCGTTTTAAACATCAATAAGTCGGAACGGCATATCCGCGGCGGCATGGCCACCCGGGAAAAGTACCAGCACCGGGTGGCTATCTGCAGCCGGGAAGAAACAAGGTGATCGTTTCAGAGAGCCACAATGGTGAAAAAGCAGAAAAAGCTGTCGGAAAGCCATGGACCAGTTGAAGGATCAGCAGGAAGAAGAGCGGTATGTTCAGTCATGCCGCTCTTCTTTATTGTCCCAGGTTTCGCAGAACCGTGCCGCAAAGGATGGATCTTCACCAGCCGCATAAAGGTGTGAGGTGTCACCAAATGCGCTTACGCGGAAGCTTGCGATCCCCTGTCTGCGTTCTTCGGTATAGATGGTCGTGACAGAGGACGGTGCCGCGCACAGGCTGTGCCAGAGCGGCATCGGGGAGACGTGCATCAGGTGGCTTAACAGCACACATTCTACGCCGAAATGGCAGAACAGCACAATGGTATCGCGGTTTGGGCGGACTGCACGGTAGTATAAGCCTTCCCGTTCGTAACCGTGCGAAGCTAGCAGATGATCAAATTCGGATGTGACCCATTTGTATTCTTCTTCTGCATTTACAGAGCGCATGGCATCGGTATGATACCATTCTTCCGGATCGTAATAACGAGGTTCCTTTGTCCACAGTTCCGGAAGCCAGTCCCAGATACAGGAGGTGCGGTCCATGCCAGGCTTTACGATGCGCGGGGAAAATTCCCGCAGCCATTCCTGTGTTGTAGCTGTGCGCCCCAGCTTTTCCAAGGTCAGGGAAGCAGTGTCCTTTGCCCGGCCAAGCGGGGAAACATAGCAGGCATCGGCCGGGGTGCGGACCAGCCGGTCAGCGAGCAGTTTTGCTTCTTTCCAGCCGGTCGGTGTTAAGGAGTCGATGGAATAGTCTGGGTCAGCGTGTCTTACAATCAGAAGTTTCATGGGGAGGTCCTTTCCGTGTTTTGTTGTAACTGTTTTGTATCATCACAGTTACGTTTTCGCCAAGCGTCATTTTACATGCTTTTGTTTTATTATTTTACCATCGTGTATTTGCTGAGACAAGCGTTATAGTTCATGGATAGTGAGTTTCAAAACGGAAAATTGCGTCCGATAGAGTTCTGGCAGTAGATTTTGTCGTTTTTTCTTGTGTATTTTCTTAAATTGGTCTAAAATGAGAAACAAAATATTTTGCAACAATATCTCAATACGGAGGAGTCCAGCATGAAAAATATCTTAGTAGCAATGCCGTTTGGTGATAACCATAAAACATATATCGAAAAAATCGGAGCAGACTGTAAGTTCCATTACACCACGATCAAAACTGCCACGGCAGAGGAAGTCAAAGCAGCCGACATCATTTTCGGCAATATCAGTCCGGAGCTGGTGAAGCAGAACGATCATCTGGAGTGGATGCAGTTAAACTCCGCGGGCTCTGACCAGTACTGCAAGCCGGGTGTCATCGGGCCGGATACCATCTTAACCTGTGCGACCGGTGCGTATGGCCTGTCTGTTTCCGAGCATATGGTGGCGATGTCCATGATGCTTTGCCGCAAGATGGATTTATATATGAAGAATCAGGTCAAGCATGAGTGGAAAGAGGAGGGAAGTGTAACCTCTATCTGGAATTCCACGACGCTGGTTGCAGGTCTTGGCGATATCGGAAGCGAGTATGCGAAGCGTATGAAGGCGCTGGGCAGCCGTGTCATCGGAATCCGCCGCAATGTGCTGGACAAGCCGGATTTTATCGATGAGATCTACACTATGGATCAGTTAGATGAGGTCCTGCCGAAGGTGGATTTTGCAGTATTTATTTTACCGAGTACCCCGGCAACCCATCATATCATGGATGAGCGCAGACTGCGTCTCATGAAGCCGGGCAGCTATCTGATCAATGCAGGACGCGGGGACGCGGTGGACTGCGATGCGTTAGACATGGTCTTAAGAGAGGGTGTGAGCCTGGCTGGCTGTGCGCTGGATGTAACGGAGCCGGAGCCGCTTCCGGCTGACTATCCGCTGTGGGATGCGCCACGCACCATCATTACCCCGCACAGTGCCGGAAAGTTCCATTTGCAGGAAACCTTTGAGCGTATCGTACGCATTACTGGGGAAAACCTAGAGAAGTACCTGGCAGGGGAGAAGGACAAGATGCGCAACCAGGTGGATGTCAAGACTGGTAACCGGAAATAGTACGGCCATTAATAGAACGCTTATTTTAGACGAAAGCAATGCATAGAAGTTCCCCGGAAAACATAGTTTAGTAGTAGACAAATTTTTCTGGGGAGGCTGTTATGGGAAAGAAAACAGGCGGAAAAGTGTTGCTGGTCGTTGCTCTGTTAACGTGGGTATTTGTAGTTCGTTTTTTGACGGCCTGCAGCGTGGAGAAGGATGAACTGGAAAAAGTGCGGGATCTGGAGTTTACGGTAGTGGGAGAGGCAGATCTGCCGGAAGAACTGAAGAATGTGATCGGGGAGAAAAAAACAGCACCGTTTAAGCTGACCTATACCGATGACCAGAATCTTTACATAGTGGTTGGTTACGGGGAGCAGGAAAGCGGGGGCTACAGCATAGCAGTGAAGGAGCTGTACCTGACGGAAAATGCGATCGTGGCAGACACAGAGCTGATCGGTCCACAGTCTGGGGAGGAGACGGGAGTGGAGAAGTCCTACCCGTATGTGGTTGTGAAAACCGAGTATCTGGAACATCCGGTCATTTTCCAGTCGTGACCTAAAATACAAGACAGAATACATGCGGAGGACGAACTTATGATTTTAAAGGATATCTGGATGGATGTAAAGGCAGTGCAGGAGCGCGATCCGGCGGCGAGAAGTGCGTTGGAGGTGCTGCTGCTTTATCAGGGAGTCCATGCCCTGATCTGGCACCGGTTTGCGCACTGGTTTTATACGCATCATATGTTTTTTATCGCCCGTCTGATCTCCCAGATTGCCCGTTTCTTCACTCTGATCGAGATCCATCCCGGAGCCCAGATGGGCCATGGAATCCTCATCGACCATGGCTGCGGCGTGGTGATCGGAGAGACCACGGTTGTGGGAGATAATTGCACCATTTACCAGGGTGTTACCCTGGGCGGTGTCGGTCTGAATAAAGGAAAGCGTCATCCTACCCTTGGGAATAATGTAACGGTGGGCTGCGGCGCAAAGATCCTTGGCGCCTTCGAGGTGGGAGATAACTGTAACATTGCAGCCAATGCGGTCCTTTTAAAACCGCTGGATAACGATACTACGGCAGTGGGCATTCCTGCGCAGCCGGTGAAGGTTGCCGGTGTCCCGGTCGAAAACCGGAAAAAGGCGGCGACCATGGAGCATTTTGAGAAAATGGAGCAGCGTATCCGGGAACTGGAAGAGGAGCTGGAGCGTTTAAGAGGTGAGGTGGCAGAAACCTCGGAAAGATCATAAAAAGAAAAGCATCCACATAGACTTTCTGTAAAGGGTTTTCTTATGGAAAGGAAGGTGGGTGCTTTTTTATGCTGGAGCTGGAAAAACAGAACCTGCACAGAAACCGGCTGAAGGGCCAGACAGGAACACAGGTGACGCTGGACGATGATTTTATTGTCCCGGATACTATGAGTGACGTTGGGGAAATCATCCTGGATTGTGGCAGTCTCCAGCTGGAGCCTGTAAAGGTGCAGCGGGAGCGGGTCACGGTGAGGGGAAAGCTGGAATTTCATGTGCTTTACCGCAAGGAGGAGGGCGGTCTGCAGACGTTAGGGGGAATGATCCCGTTTGAAGAGACCATCAACGTGCCGGAACTGGAGGAGAAGGATTATGTCAGCGTTTCCCCGCAGCTGGATGATCTGAACACGGAGATGATCCATTCCAGAAAGCTTGGGATCAAGGCCATCGTGACGCTGGAGGTAAAGGCAGAAAGCCTGTACGATACAGAGGTGGCTGTCGGGATCAAGGATACGGACCCGGATGAGGGGGTGCATCTTCAGGTGAAAATGGAGCAGCGTTTAGTGGCGGCCATTGCACTGCGCAGGAAGGATACCTACCGTTTAAAGCAGGATATCACCCTTCCGGGAAGCAAACCGGCCATTGAGCGGATGCTGTGGACAGAAATGAAGCTTTCCGGCTGCCAGACAAAGCCGTTAGATGGCCAGATCCACTTAGAGGGTACGCTGATGGTCTTCGCACTTTACGAGGGCGGCGAGAGCGGTATGGTGCAGTGGGTGGAGGAGAGCATTCCGTTTTCGGGGGAAATTGAAATGCAGGGGTCTTTTGCGCAGATGATCCCGGTGACCGGGCTGAAGCTGGTACACCGGGAGCTGGCGGAAAAACCGGATTACGACGGGGAGATGCGGGAGCTTTCCGTGGATGCGGTGATAGAGCTGGATGTACGGCTGTACGGAGAGCAGGAGTTCAATCTGCTTGCGGACCTGTATGCCACAAACCGGGAACTGGTCCTGGATACGGCGGATGCTGTTTTTGACCGGATCCTGACCCGCAATTTAGGGAAATGTAAGGTAACAGAAAAGACCAGGATAGAAAATGAGCCAAGAGTCCTGCAGATCTGCCACAGCAGCGGCAGTGTCAAACTGGACAGCGTGGAAAGCAAGGAGAATGCCCTGGCGATCGAGGGCGTGCTGGAGGTAAAGCTTCTTTACCTCACAGATGATGATGCCCGTCCGGTGCAGGCTGTTACCCGTATGGTGCCATTTCACTATGAAGCGGAGGTGCCCGGGATCCGGGAGGACAGCATCTGGTATCTGGATCCGGGGCTGGAGCAGCTTACTGCTGTGATGGCAGGAGGCGGACAGGCGGAGCTGCGGGCAGTGATCCTGCTGGATTTGTTTGTACTGCAGCCGGAAGCGGGGCAGGTGATCCGGCATGTCCAGACCCTCCCGGCAGATATGGAAAAAATGAAGGCAATGCCGGGGATCACCGGCTATATCGCGCAGCCGGGAGATACCCTGTGGGATGTGGCAAAACGCTTTCATACGACAGAGGCGTCTATCCTTGCGGCAAACGAGATACCGGGAGCAGAGATCAGTCCCGGAGACTGCCTGATCCTGGTAAAAGAAATCTAAATGATATTTGCGCAGCGCGTAAACAAAAATAAAATCTGATCTGAAATCTGATATGGAATGCACAAAATCCGGAAAACTGCGTATGCTATGGTATAAGGGTTAGAAAGCAGGAAAGCTTTTGGTGCGGGTTAACCTGGCATTTTGCATCAGGCCGGTGCTTTTCATAGATCAGGGAAACCTGGGCGGCGTATGCTGTACTTGCAAGCAGCAGACGCCGCCTACATAGCGTGCGGATGAGAAGGAAGATTTCTGGCAAAAGGAAGTCCATGCAGCCAGCAGACGCTGCCTGTATAGCGTGCCGGGAGATTGCATGGAGCAGCTTCTTGTGGTACGATGGTACCGGATCATGAATAATTTTAGGAAAGAAACTTTATGACAGAGCAGAATTACACGTATATCCTGGAATGTGCCGACGGAACCCTGTACTGTGGCTGGACCAATAACCTTGACCGCCGTGTGGCAGCCCACAACGCGGGAAAGGGAGCCAAATATACAAAAAGCCGCAGGCCGGTGGTGCTGAAATACTATGAAAGCTTCAGCACCAGGCAGGAGGCCATGCGGCGGGAATGGGAAATCAAGCAGCTAAGCAGGAAAGAAAAGCTTGAGCTGGTCAGGCAACAAATGCATACATCATAATATAGTGGCAAAGACTGCCGCCCATCACAAACAGGTGGAAAATTTCGTGGGAGCCGAAGAAGCGGTGCTTCTGGTTAAAGAATGGAAGCTTCATGGCATAGATAATGCCACCGGCGGTATAGATGATGCCACCGGCAAGCAGCCACCCAAATGCCTGCCGTGGGAGTGCAGCGATGATCTTTCCGAAAGCGAGCACGCAGACCCAGCCCATGGCAATGTAAACAAGGGAAGAAAGCCATTTCGGACAGTTGATCCAGAGTGCATTCATGAGAATGCCAAGAATCGCGATCCCCCATACCAGGGCCAGCAGGATCCAGCCGGTGCGGTCACCTAACACAAGCATGCAGACAGGTGTGTAGGTGCCGGCGATCAGGATGAAGATCATCATGTGGTCTGCCTTGCGCAGGATCCGGTTGATCCTTGGGGAAATATCCAGTGTGTGGTAAATGGTGCTTGCCGCATAGAGGAGCACCATGCTGGTAATAAAGATGGACAGCGCCAGTACATGGGAAGCGCCGGGCTCCCGGGCTGCCTTCATGATCAGTGGGGAAGAGGCACACAAGGCCAGGATCATGGCGATAAAATGAGTCAGGGCACTGCCCGGATCTTTAATCTTCAGAGTCATGAAAATACCTCCTTTTTTAAACAAGTAGTTTTCAAAACTACATATAACTGTTTTATATACTATACAGCTCCGGCAAAGAAAATGCAAGGTATTTTCGGAAAAACTTTGAAAGCCAAAATAAAAGGGGAATGAGCATGCTGAATCTATTATATGAAGATGAAGAGATTTTAGTAGTATGGAAATCGGTTGGGGTGGAGTCCCAGTCCGGCCGTGGTTTTGATGCAGACATGGTGAGTGAGATCCAGCGCTACTTATCCACAAAGAAACCGGTGGATAAGCACAACTTGTCCACAAAGCCTGTGGAGCCGTATGTGGGAGTTATCCACAGACTGGACAAGCCCGTGAGCGGTGTCATGGTGTATGCCAAGACAAAAACGGCGGCAGCGGCGCTAAGTAAGCAGGTTGCGGAGGGAAAGATGCATAAAAAGTATCTTACGGTGCTCTGTGGAAAACCTGTGGATAATGTGGAAAAGTATGTGGATTATCTGTTGAAGGACGAGAAAGAAAATACCTCCAGAATTGTGGATATGGGGACAAAAGGTGGAAAACGTGCTGAGCTTATCTGTCGCACCCTGGAAAGCAAGACCGTGCAGCCTTATGGGGAGCTGACACTCGCAGAGATCGAGCTGCTCACGGGCCGCCATCACCAGATTCGGGTACAGATGTCCGGCCATGGACTGCCAATCTGGGGCGATAACCGTTATAATCCTAAGTTCCGGCAGGGCAACCAGTTTTTGCAGAGCCAGGACGGCTGTGTGCAGACAGAAGCTTCCGGTGCGCAGAAAACGGGCGGGGAAAGACCGGCAGGACGAAAAAGGAGACCCATCGGTATGGGAACACGCCGCGATCCGGCAGCAGCACGCCGCTCCGGCACAGTCCGGGCCGATGTGGCACTTGCAGCCTATGAGCTTAGCTTTACCCATCCGGGGACCGGGGAAGTTATGACGTTTCGCCATAATCCATCAGGCGGGATCTTTCGCAGCTTCGGGCTTCCACCCCAGGCCTGATACAGTGGCTGCTATGCTGCTGTACATGGCTGGGATTTCCTGAGCCGGAAAATCCGTATGGTACAGCTATGGTCATGGATTTTCACTGAGCCTTTGCATAAAATAAAAACAACGCGGACACAATAGAAAATGTACAAAGGAAGTACAAATCAAAAAGCAGGTGAGTCCATGGGAAACCGGGGAAAGACACAGAAGATAAAAGCTTTTTGCAAGGGAAAACGTTCAGAAAAATGCTATCGGTATGCCGTAAAAACGGTAAAAATCCTGCCCATGAACGCGAAGCATCCATTTACATATAAATGAAAATGTCGTATACTGGTACTGCTTTGAAAGCAGGAGCAGCACGGAAAAAATGCTGTATCCAAACAAACGAGGCAGCGCGGAAACAAATGCTGTATCCAAACAAACGAGGCAGTACGGAAACAACGCTGTATGCAAACAAAGAACTGCTGTCTGCGCGGCGCGTGACAGTAGCAACAAAGGAAAAACGGGAGGCTGGAACATGACATTTACGTATCCTGCGGTGATCACACCGCATAAAGATGATGATGGTTTCCACATTGTATTCCCGGATCTGGAGCTCTGCGAGGGCGATGGACCAGATCTTGAGGATGCTCTGGACGATGCACGGGAGGCAGCTTACAACTGGCTGATGTTAGAGCTGGAAGAGGGCGGAGAGTTCCCGGCGCAGAGCCATGAGGAAGATATCGAGGTTCCGGAGGGTGGTTTTGTCCGCCGGATCATCGTGCGGATCAAGCTGCTGCCAGACAGCGACTGATCTGCAGCAGATTTTGCCGGTTTGAAATGTGAATCACCGGCAAAACCCCGTTGCTGGGCACGCTTATGTGAACAGCAGCATAATGAAGAGGAGGAGTTGAACTATGAGATACACGGTAAAACCGCACAATGTGTGCCCGACAGAGCTGTCTTTTGATTTAGAGGGCAACATTGTAAAAAACGTAGAATTCACAAGAGGATGTAACGGTAACTTAAAGGCGATCAGCAAGCTGGTAGACGGCATGACCGTAGACCAGATCTACAATACCCTGCATGGTAATACCTGCGGCTTTAAGGATACCTCCTGTGCAGACCAGCTGGCCCAGGCAGTACGCCAGTGCTACGAGGAAAGCCAGAAGTAATAAAAGAAATCTTAACCCTTATTTTTACCGCATTTATTGCATTTTCTGGGCCAGACGCAGAAATTCCTGCATTTCCCTGGTGACCCATTTATCTTTGTGGTAAAAGATCTGACGCCAGGTCTGCATCTGAAATCCGCGGACCTTTAAGGCGGTCAGACGCTTTTGCTCTACTTCCCGCCGGATCGTAAATTCCGGCAGAAAAGAAATCCCTGTATTTTTTAACAGCATATGGATAATGAATTCAGTACTTCCAATCTCCAGAAAGGGCCTGATGGAGCGGTCGGAGGCAGCAAGATACTGCTCCAGCATATGGCGGTAGCTGGCATCCTTTTCAGTCAGAAGAAACGGAAACTGCAAAACCTCGTCGAGCTCTAACTCCCGGTCTGCCTGTGCCAGCTCGTGGCCGGGGGAAGCAACAAAAATGTTTTCCTCTGGTATCTCCAGCGTCTTGTGCCAGCGGTTGTCGTAGATGCGCCGGTCTAACAGGTAAACGATATCAATGGCATTTTCGTTCATCCGCTCCAGCAACACATCGGGAGAGTCCGTCACGATACTGATGGTTACCTCCGGGTATAGCCGGTGGTATTCCGAAAGAAGCTCTGGGAAGATGGAAGCGCAGATGGACTCGATGGTACCGAGACAGAGCTTTCCGTTTAATTCAGACGAGTCGGAGACTGCCTGACGGGCCTGCGCCAGGTCTTTCTGGATGGAGATGGCATACTGGTAAAATACCTGCCCCTGGTGTGTCAGGGAAATCTGTTTCCCGATCCGGTCAAAAAGATGGACTCCCAGCTCGTTTTCCAGCTGTTTGATCTGAATGGTCACGGCTGCCTGGGAATAGCCAAGCTGCCTGGCAGCCTTGGAAAAGCTCTGGTGCTGTGCGACCTGGAGAAAGGTCGTGATCTCTCGAAATTCCATAACAAATCCTCCTTCTGATCGTTAAAAAATTTTAAACGATATGATAAAAACTTTAAATTTTACATTAGCCTGACTCTATGTTACGATAAAATTATCAACAAGGCAAGCCGTAAGATGAAAGAGGCAGGGTCTCATACCTGATCAGTATGGTTGGCCCATAAAACAAAAGAAAGGGGATAACGAGATGGAAAAGTCAGATCCACGTTATCAGGCATATATCCAGATTTTGAAGGAAGAGCTGATCCCGGCTATGGGATGTACGGAACCGATCGCACTGGCTTATGCGGGTGCAGTTGCAAAGAAAACACTTGGTGCACAGCCGGACAAGGTAAAGGTAGAGGCCAGCGGCAGCATCATTAAGAATGTCAAATCCGTGATCGTGCCGAACACCGGACACCTGAAGGGAATCAATGCGGCAGTGGCAGCAGGAATCGTGGCAGGAGACCCGGAGAAGCAGTTAGAGGTTATCGCACAGGTTACCCCGGAGCAGACCGGGCAGATGAAGCAGTTCATGGAAAACGTGCCGATCGAGGTGGAGCATCTGGCAGGAGGCTGTACCTTCGATATCATCGTAACCGTATATCACGGGGAAGATTACGCAAAGGTGCGCATCGCAAATTACCATACTAACATTGTCCTCATCGAGAAAAACGGTGAAGTCCTGCGTAAGGAGGCTGTGTCCGATGACAGCGAGGACGGTCTGACAGACCGCACGCTCTTAGACATGGAGCATATCTGGGATTTTGCTACTACGGTCGATGTGAACGATGTCAAAGAGATCCTGAATCCGCAGATTGCTTTTAATGTTGCGATTGCCGAGGAAGGACTGAAGAATGATTACGGTGCAAATATCGGCAAGGTGCTGCTGGATATGGATGGGGACGATGTCCGCGTAAGGGCAAAGGCCATGGCTGCGGCAGGCTCCGATGCCCGTATGAATGGCTGCGAAATGCCGGTAGTCATCAACTCCGGAAGCGGCAACCAGGGAATTACCACTTCTGTTCCGGTCATTGTTTATGCAAAGGAGCTGGGGGCTAGCGAGGAGAAACGCTACCGTGCCCTGACACTGGCAAACCTGACGACCATTCATGTAAAAACTCCGATCGGCCGTCTGTCAGCATATTGCGGGGCAGTTGGAGCCGGAGCTGGTGCCGGGGCCGGAATCGCCTATCTTTGCGGAGGCGGATTCAAGGAGGTAGAGCATACGGTAGTGAACGCACTTGCCATTGTTTCCGGCATTGTGTGTGATGGTGCAAAGGCATCCTGTGCTGCAAAGATCGCATCTGCGGTAGACGCTGGAATCCTCGGTTACAATATGTACATCCGCGGACAGCAGTTCCGCAGCGGAGACGGAATCGTATCCAAGGGAATCGAGAGTACTTTGCAGAATGTCGGCCGTCTTGGAAAAGAGGGAATGAAAGAGACAAACGACGAGATCATTAAGATCATGATTGGTGAATAATTTCCTTTTATGGCTTCTTTTTTACATGATTTTGCATGGAAATGCGGCGATGAATTCGTGGTGATCTATCCGGATATCCTGGAACAGCAGTTTGAATTTCTTATGAGCCAGCTGCGGCTGAATGCCAGACAGCATCATGTCAGCATCTCCTGCGGTGCAGTCTGGAGGGAAGAGTGTGCGGCACTGGATGAGCTCTTAAAAGAAGCTGATGAAAAAATGTATGAGGAAAAGAAAAAATATTACGAGAAGAAAGGGCATAACCGGAGACAGGAAGCTTCGAGGTGATATTACATGGTTTATGAATTAACCGTACAATCTGTAACATTAAAATCTACACTGTTTACACCTCCCTCCAGGCTGATCAATACCTGTGAAGCAACCTGTGCCATCGGCATGCTTTATAAAAAAGCAGGGCAGCCGCTCCCCGGTGTCAAAGAGGGGGACAATCTGGGACAGCTGATCGGCAGCATTCCACAGGCGGTTTATGACGCGGAGCATGGAAATCTGTCAGAAATTGTCCGGAACTATACCTGGTTTGACAGCGACATTGTGACGCAGGATGCGCTCATCACCCTGCAGCTGGGATATGAAGCTCCAGCCTCTTGACAAAGGCTGGAAAATGGCTTAAAATCAACCGTGCAGTTACAAAATAACTGCGTCTGGTTATCTGGACGATAGCTAAGGCTTCATAGGAGCAATGACCGTGAAGAGGATTAGTAAGCAGCCATTACATTACAGAGAGAAGGCCATCTGGTGCAAGACCTTCATGTCCCTGGATGCTGAACCGGCCTTGGAGTCCTGCAGTGAACTGCAGCGTAGTTTCCGGCGTTAACGGAGCATAGAGCGAGTGCTTTTTATAAGGAAAGTACTAATCAGGGTGGTACCGCCGAATTTATCTGGTCATTCGGTCCCTTGTCAGAGATGGCAAAGGACCGGATGGCTTTTTTGGTTCATAGGAAATTGCACCCTATGAACATGAAAAAATAAAACAGGAAACCTGCAGGCAGAAATGGACCTGCGTTTCCGGAAAAAAGGAGATTAACCATGGCAAAGGATAAAAAAATGGTAGAAGCGATCACATCCATGGACGTAGATTTCGCCCAGTGGTATACGGATGTGGTAAAAAAGGCAGAGCTGTGTGATTATGCAAGCGTAAAGGGCTGTATGGTCATCAAGCCGGCAGGCTATGCAATCTGGGAGAATATCCAGCATGAGCTGGACCGCCGTTTTAAAGAAACCGGTGTTCAGAATGTTTACATGCCGATTTTTATTCCGGAGAGCCTGCTTGAGAAAGAGAAAGACCATGTAGAAGGCTTTGCCCCGGAGGTTGCATGGGTAACCCACGGTGGACTTGAGCCGCTTCAGGAGCGTCTGTGTGTACGCCCGACTTCTGAGACACTGTTCTGCGATTTCTATGCAAAGGATATTCACTCTTACCGTGATCTGCCGAAGGTATATAACCAGTGGTGTTCCGTTGTAAGATGGGAGAAGACTACCCGTCCGTTCCTTCGTTCCAGAGAGTTCTTATGGCAGGAGGGACATACTGCCCATGCAACTGCAGAAGAGGCAGAGGCAAGAACCATCCAGATGCTGAATCTGTATGCAGATTTCTGCGAGCAGGTTCTGGCTATCCCGGTTATCCGCGGACAGAAGACCGACAAGGAGAAATTCGCAGGTGCAGAGGCAACCTACACCATCGAGTCTCTGATGCATGACGGAAAAGCACTGCAGTCCGGTACCAGCCATAACTTTGGCGATGGCTTTGCAAAGGCATTTGGTATCCAGTACGCAGCAAAGGACAACACCCTGCAGTATGTGCACCAGACCTCCTGGGGTATGACCACCCGTATGATTGGTGCCATCATCATGGTGCACGGTGACAACAATGGTCTGGTCCTGCCGCCGAGAATCGCACCGACCCAGGTTGTGATCGTTCCGATCCAGCAGCAGAAGGAAGGCGTTCTGGACAAAGCATTCGAGTTAAGAGATGTCCTTTCCAACTTCAAGGTGAAAGTCGACGATTCCGATAAGAGCCCGGGCTGGAAGTTCAGTGAGTCTGAGATGCGCGGTATCCCGGTACGTGTCGAGATCGGACCGAGAGATATCGAGAATAACGAGGCGGTTCTGGTTCGCCGTGATACCCACGAGAAGGTAACCGTTTCCCTGGATGAGATCGAGACAAAGGTAAGCGAGCTCTTAGACACCATTCAGCACGATATGCTGGAGCGTGCAAGAGCACACCGCGATTCCCATACCTATGTGGCAACCACTTATGATGAGTTTGTAAAGACCATCAACGAGAAACCTGGTTTTGTAAAGGCAATGTGGTGCGGCGAGCAGGCTTGCGAAGACAAGATCAAAGAAGATACCGCAGCAACTTCCCGCTGCATGCCGTTCGCACAGGAGAATCTGTCCGACAAGTGCGTATGCTGCGGAAAACCGGCGAAGAAGATGGTATACTGGGGAAGAGCATACTAAAATATAACAATATAATTGTAAAACAATGGCCCGTGGAAGCTGCCTTTGGCAACCTCCACGGGCCTATTAAGTTATCAATATTGTCATTTCCAGAATTCCCGCACGAGCTCAATAAAGTATTTGGCGGCTTCACTTAAATATCCGTTCTTGCGGTAGTTGGCCACAATATCCCACGACGGGTGGGAAGAAAACGCAAAGCAGCTGATCCCGGAGGGCAGATTGCGCACATAATGCTCCGGAACAACACCGCAGCAAAGGTTTGCCTGGATCATGGAGAGCACGGTGTTGTTGCTGGCGGTTTCAAAAAGTACATTCGGGGTAAAGCCGGATTTGCGGAAGATCTCATCGGTGATGGCCCGGATGGTGGATTCCTTGTACATCAGCACAAAGGGTTCGTATTGAAACAGGTTAAGATTGGCAAGCGGATAGGTGGCGGAATGGAGCGGGGGAGCTGCCGGTCCGGTAGTCTGTGCTGAATGCGGAAGCGGCGAAGCAGGTGTAGCAGAGAGCTTTTCCACGGCCGGGTGAATACTTGGGACCAGAAGAAAGATTTCTTCTTCTCCAAGTTTTATGTATTCACTGTCGGTCCGCTGGCGTTCGGAGAGTGTCTGGAATCCGATATCCAGATTACCCTGGGAGATCATCTGCTGCTGACGGCGTACACTCAGCTCATGGGGCTCTACGATAACATTGGGATAAGCCTGGTGGAAGGCCGGGTAGACGTGTGTGAACATTTCGCTGCCGCGCCCCGGGGTAAAGCCGATGGAAAGGCGGCCTTTTTTAGCGTCAGTCATATCGTTGATCAGGTTATAGGTCCGCTGCTTGATCCGCAGGATTTCCCGCGCATTATCGAGGTAGACCTGACCAATTTCGGTAGGACGCATATCGACCTTGCTGCGGTGGAAGAGCGGGGCACCCAGCTCCTTTTCCAGACGGAGAAGCTGCTGGTTTAAGGCAGACTGGGTGACAAAAAGCTTTTCTGCAGCCCGGGTAATGCTGTGTTCATCATCAATTTTTACAATATATTCGATCTGTTTTAAATCCATAACAATGCCTCCGGTATTGCAACTGGGCGTTTTCCTGGACCGGACTTTTCAGAGAAAAGCTTCCGGCTAGGCGTGTTTTTCATCTTCCCATTCTTTATACAGCTCTTTCCATGCATCAGCGAAACGCCGGGAGACTGCAGATGGGTTGCGCTGCAGGATAGAGGGACGTGCGATGGCTTTTCTGCTGTTTAAACGGCTGGTCGTGTCGGCAATCTTTTCGTTCAGACTGCTGATGCGTGCAGCCAGAGCCGCTTTTTTGGCATCGAACGATGCAGCCAGTTCTTCTTTCCGTGCAGCAACGGTTTCCTTGTGTAATTCCATTGCCTTTGCCAGTTCCTCTTTCCGCGCAGCAACAGCTTCTTTATGTGCTTCCACAGCTTCCACAAATTCTTCTTTCCGTGCAGCAATGGCTTCCCGGTGAATCTCGGCAGCGGTTGCCAGCATTTCTTTCCGCGCGGCAGCCAGCTGCCTGCTGTTTTCTACATTTTCAGCAACAGCATCCAGCAGCTCTTCCTTCGCATTTTCTACATTCTGCATGGTTTCGGCCTTTAACAGTGCAAGCTGCACCTGCATATCCTCCAGGTCTGCACGCAGCTTTGCAACGCTTTCCAGAGCCTTTGCCAGTCCCAGGGCTTCCTTCGTGGACTGGATGGTATCCATCACAAAGCAGCCGCTGACGGCTCCAAGCAGGCACCATTCGAGTACCGGCGGCAGATTCAGCACAAGGTGCTCGATCGGCTTGTGGATGACCTCCGTCATGAGGATGGTTAAGAATCCCCAGGCAATGGAAGAGGTCAGACAGATATAACCGTGAATATTAAATTTCTGGTTGCTGTAATCCCAGTAGCGTACCTTAAACAGACGTTCCATTACATAGCCGGTCACATATTCCAATAAAGTGGCTGCCACAACACCGGAGCAGTAAACAAGAAACAGGTTATTTTTGACCGGGAGAGAAACCCAGAGCATCATAACTGCGCCGGTTCCATACAGGGGCAGCATGGGAAGCCGCAAAAATCCACGGTTGACAAAGTGGTGCTTCTTTAAGGACACATAGGTGGACTCAAAGATCCATCCGAAAAAGCAATAGATATAGAAGAAAGTAAGCCAGTGATACCAGGCGTAAGTGTACATTGCAGCTTCTCCTTAATTTGTGTAGTAAGATAATTTCCGGGTTTTTTAATTTCCATTTAGTTTAGCATATCCGAACCTAACCTTCAATACACATCTGATGCTGCATTGTACAGAGATTGTGCTTCTCTTATCGCCCGGGGACAGGAATTTTTTGAATCGTAACCATAATAAATCATGGACAAACCGTATTTGCCTGTGCTACAATCAACAAAAATAATTGTTACAAAAACCTGTGCATATTTATGTTTGCGCAACGCGAGAACAGCAACCTTATTTGCAGAGGGAGAAAGGAAAGAGCTATGAATTTAACATATCAGAGCACCAGAGGCGGCGAGAGCGGGCTGACAGCATCCCAGGCTATTTTAAAGGGTCTGGCAGACGATGGCGGACTGTTTATGCCGGTTTCTATTCCGAAGCTGGATGTATCCATGGAAGAGCTGGCAGGCATGACCTACCAGGAGACTGCATACCAGGTTATGAAACAGTTTTTAACTGATTTTACAGAGGAGGAGCTGCGTTACTGTATCGATCACGCATATGACAGCAAGTTCGATACAGAGGAGATCGCTCCGCTTGTAAAGGCAGACGGCGCGTACTATCTGGAATTGTTCCACGGAAGCACGATCGCATTTAAAGACATGGCGCTGTCCATTCTTCCGTATCTTATGACAACCTCTGCAAAGAAGAACCATGTGGAAAATGAGATCGTGATCCTGACAGCAACCTCCGGCGATACCGGAAAGGCTGCTATGGCTGGCTTTGCGGATGTACCGGGAACCCGCATCATTGTATTTTATCCGAAGGGCGGTGTCAGCAAGGTACAGGAGCTGCAGATGGTAACCCAGAAGGGCGAAAACACAGCAGTTGTTTCTATCCACGGCAATTTCGATGATGCCCAGACCGGCGTTAAGAAAATTTTCGGCGATAAAGAGTTTGCGGCAAAACTGGCAGCAAAGGGCTTCCAGCTTTCCTCAGCTAACTCCATCAATATCGGCCGTCTGGTCCCGCAGGTGGTTTACTATGTTTATGCATATGCGAAGCTGGTACAGAATGGTGAGATCAAGAACGGTGATCTCATCAACGTGACGGTCCCGACCGGAAACTTCGGAAACATCCTGGCTGCATATCTGGCAAAGCAGATGGGTGTTCCGGTCAAGACCCTGATCTGCGCATCCAACGACAACAAGGTTCTCTACGACTTCTTTAAGACTGGTACCTATGACCGCAAGAGAGAGTTTATCCTGACCAACTCCCCGTCCATGGATATTCTGATCTCCAGCAACTTAGAGCGCCTGATCTACTTAAGCACCGGCTGTGATGCAGCTGCAAACAAGAAGCTTATGGAAGATTTAAGCACTAAGGGTGCTTATACGGTAACTGATTCCATGAAAGCCTTCATGAAGGACTTTGTAGGCGGTTATGCAACCGAGGCAGAGAATGCTGCAGGCATTAAGCATCTGGCAGATGAGACCGGATACATCATTGATACGCATACCGGAGTTGCTTCCTGCGTATATAAAAAGTATGTGGAGGAGACCGGAGACAAGACCCCGGCGGTCATTGCATCTACCGCAAGCCCGTACAAGTTCTCCCACAGCGTTATGGCAGCAGTAACTGGCAAGGAAGCAGACACCGATGAGTTTGCATCCATCGATGCACTGTGCAAAGCATCCGGCGTGGCAATCCCGCGTGCGGTGGAAGAGATCCGCAATGCCAAGATCCGCCATACCAGAGAGTGCGACGCAGCCGATATGGAGAATACGGTAGCTGAAATTCTTGGACTGTAATTGGCTTGTAATTGGAATGTTATATGCTTCACAAAAATCAGTTTTTGTACTATAATAGAAGCAGTAGCCGCGGTAACAGGAAAACAAGACAGTTACCGGATGGTGTCTGCTTTGGGACAGGCATTGCGGCAAAATTATAGAAAACGGAGGTTTTGAACATGTTAGTATCTGCAACAGAAATGCTGAAGAAGGCAGTAGAAGGACACTATGCAGTAGGTCAGTTCAACATTAACAACCTGGAGTGGACCAAGGCAATCCTTGCAACCGCACAGGAGTTAAACTCCCCGGTCATTCTGGGTGTATCTGAGGGCGCAGGCAAATATATGACCGGCTTTAAGACTGTTTCCGCTATGGTAAAGGCCATGATCGAGGAAATGAACATTACCGTTCCGGTAGCCCTGCACTTAGACCACGGCACCTACGATGGCTGCTACAAGTGCATTAAGGCTGGCTTCTCCTCCATCATGTTCGATGGTTCCCACTACGCGATCGAGGAAAACGTAGAGAAGACCAAAGAGTTAGTAAAGGTTGCCCATGCCATGGGACTTTCCATTGAGGCTGAGGTAGGCTCCATCGGCGGCGAGGAAGATGGCGTAATCGGTATGGGCGAGTGCGCAGACCCGAACGAATGCAAGATGATCGCAGATCTCGGTGTGGACTTCCTGGCAGCAGGTATCGGCAACATCCACGGTAAATATCCGGCAAACTGGAAGGGCTTAAGCTTTGAGACTCTGGCAGCAGTCAAAGAGAAGGTTGGCGATCTGCCGTTAGTTCTGCACGGCGGTACTGGTATCCCGGCTGACATGATCAAGAAAGCGATCGACCTCGGCGTTGCAAAGATCAATGTAAATACCGAGTGTCAGTTATCCTTCGCAGATGCTACCCGCAAATACATCGAGGCAGGTAAGGACTTAGAGGGCAAGGGCTTTGACCCGCGTAAGCTGCTCGCACCTGGCGCAGAGGCTATTAAAGCAACTGTAAAAGAGAAGATGGAACTGTTCGGTTCTGTTGGAAAAGCCTGAGACCTTGCAAAAAAATAAAAGAAAATGCGAAAAAATACTTGCATTTTCTTACCCGATGGGTTATTTTAGGTAGGGAACGATGGTGTTCTTCCAATAAGGAAGAGCACCATTTTTTTTACATAACTATCAAGGAAGCGCCTTTGGCGCATCCGTTGGTTAACCCAAGCCTGGCTTGAAAAAACATGCAGCTGTGAGAATAGCTGCTCATCGATAAAAAACAGTCGGGCAGGATGAGGAGACCGGGAACGGCAATTCTGAATGAGAGGAAGGAAAAGTCTATGAGCGAAATCGTAAATGTAGCTGAGATTTTTGGCAAGAACGTCTTCAACGAAACCGTTATGAGAGAACGCTTACCAAAGAGCGTTTTCAAGAAAATGAAAAAGACCATCGAAGATGGTGCTGAGCTGGATCCATCCATTGCAGATGTAGTTGCACATGCAATGAAGGACTGGGCCATCGAAAGAGGAGCAACCCATTATACCCACTGGTTCCAGCCGCTGACTGGTGTAACTGCTGAGAAGCATGATTCCTTCATTTCTGCACCAGATTCAGAGGGAAAGGTAATCATGGAATTCTCCGGCAAAGAGCTGATCAAAGGTGAGCCGGATGCATCTTCCTTCCCTTCAGGCGGTCTGCGTGCTACCTTCGAGGCAAGAGGCTATACCGCATGGGACTGCACCTCCCCGGCATTCTTAAGAGAAGATGCATGTGGCGTAACTCTTTGCATCCCAACTGCATTCTGTTCTTATACCGGTGAAGCACTGGATCAGAAGACCCCGCTTCTCCGTTCCATGCAGGCGATTGACGAGCAGTCCTTAAGAATCTTAAGACTCTTTGGCAATACCACTGCAAAGCGTGTATGTCCATCTGTTGGTCCGGAGCAGGAGTATTTCATCGTAGACCGTCAGAAATATTTACAGAGAAAAGACCTGATCTACACCGGCCGTACCTTATTTGGCGCAATGCCTCCTAAGGGACAGGAGCTGGATGACCATTACTTTGGTGCGATCCGTGAGCGTATTGGTGCTTACATGAAGGCAGTCAACGAGGAACTCTGGAAGCTTGGTGTTACCTCCAAGACCCAGCACAATGAGGTTGCTCCGGCACAGCATGAGCTGGCTCCGATCTACGATCAGGCAAACCTGGCAGTAGACCACAACCAGATGGTCATGGAAACCTTAAAGAAGGTTGCCGGCCGTCAGGGCCTTACCTGCCTGCTTCATGAGAAACCGTTCGCAGGTGTCAATGGTTCCGGTAAGCATAACAACTGGTCCCTGACTTCCGATGACGGCGTGAACCTGTTAAATCCGGGTGATACCCCTCATGAAAATATCCAGTTCCTTCTGGTTCTGGCCTGCATCTTAAAGGCAGTTGATACCCACGCAGACCTGCTTCGTGAATCCGCAGCCGATATCGGAAACGATCATCGTCTGGGTGCAAATGAGGCACCGCCAGCCATCATCTCTGTATTCTTAGGTGAGCAGCTGGAGGATGTCATCGATCAGCTGTGCAGCACCGGTGAGGCAACCCATTCCAAGACCGGCGGTACCTTAAAGACCGGCGTTGCAACCCTTCCGGATCTGGACAAAGATGCAACCGACCGTAACCGTACTTCACCGTTTGCATTTACCGGAAATAAATTTGAGTTCCGTATGGTGGGATCTTCGGATTCTGTGGCTCCGGCAAACGTAGTGCTGAATACCATTGTGGCTGAGGTATTTAAGGAAGCAGCAGATGAACTCGAAAAGGCAGAGGATTTTGATACTGCAGTTCATGACATGATCAAGAAGCTGTTCCGCGATCATAAGCGCATCATCTTCAACGGCAACGGCTATTCCGATGCATGGGTAGAAGAAGCAGAGAGACGCGGCCTTCCGAACATCCGCTCCATGGTGGATGCAATCCCGGCTATCACCACCGATAAGGCTGTGAAGCTGTATGAATCCTTTGGCGTATTCACCAAGGCAGAGCTGGAGTCCCGCGCCGAGGTTGAGTACGAGGCATATTCCAAGATGATCAACATTGAAGCAAAGACCATGATCGATATGGCAAGCAAGCAGATCATCCCGGCAGTTATCAAGTACACAACCCAGCTGGCAGGTTCCCTGGGAGCAGTCAAGGCTGCATGTCCAGAGGCAGATACCAGTGTGCAGACAGAACTGCTTACCGAAACTTCTGCACTGCTGTCTGACATGAAAGTGGCTCTGGCAGCACTGACCGACATTACGGAGGAAACAGCAGGTGTTTCCGGTGCAGAGGCTCAGGCCCATGCTTACCACGATAAGGTTGTTCCGGCTATGGCAGCACTCCGTGCACCGGCCGACAAACTGGAAATGATCGTAGACAAGGACCTGTGGCCATTCCCGAGCTACGGTGATCTGATGTTTGAGGTATAATCCGAAAAATTTAAAACTACTATATTTTTATAAAGCAAAGGAGTTCTGGTTATGTCCGGAACTCCTTTGTTTTTTGCATGATGTATTCAATTGCTTCTAGGTCAAGGAAAAACGATCTGTTTTTAAGCCTTTCCAGACATCAGTGATACATGCGATCATTTGCTTCTTTGTTTTGTCCATTTTGGTCTGGTTGGACCAGATCAGGGAAAAACGGAAGTGATAGCTGTCCTTGATTTTTAGAATATAGAACTGCTTTTCAGCGTCAGCTGGGATCAGACAAGTAGGAAGAAAAGCCGCACCGCGTCCCTCATTTAGAAAATCTCTTGTCATGATATGGTCGTTGACTTCATAGATCCTATTTAGGGAAACGTGGTTTTTGGATAAAACCTGGTTCTGAAATTCGCGTGTGTAGGTGCCTTTTTTTAACAGAATAAAGGGTAAGTTATTACAGTCTTCCAGAGTGGGAGTACCGGAAACGCGTCCCCGCAGATATGCTTTCGGAACCAGCAGACGTGGGGATTCGTTTCCGAGAATATGTTCGGATAAGAGCGGGTTTTCAAGAACTGGAATTGCCAAAATCCCCAGATCTGCCAAACCGTTAAGCAGGTAGGCCAGACCGATTCTGGTATCGGTACGCATGAGCTCAATGCTGGAATCTGGAAAATTGTTGCTTAAGACAGACAGGACATCGGATGTGACGATGTCGTAGAGCATAGGAACGACCGCAATGCGGATCGATGCATGTCTTTGCGATACAACATTTAGCTTTTCATATGTTTTTTCCCGGATATCCAGGATCTGGCGTGCGCCCCGCAAAAAAATGCTTCCTTCTCTGGTCGGGAGCATGCGGTGGTCTTCCCTGTAAAAGAGGGGATAGCCAAGCTGTTTTTCTGCATTTTTCAAACATTGGCTGATCGCGGAGGGTGAGACGTAGAAGCGCCTGGCAGTTTCGCTTATGGTTCCTGTTTTTTCCAGTGTCAGAAGATATTCATAATTGCTTGTATTCATAAGTGTAAAACCTCTTTTTTCGTTCGGCCATATAGTAATCTGCATATTGGTGCATATAGTAGGGACTGCCCCAGTTATTCATGAGCAGGTGGATCAGGTATTCTTCTGCCTTGGACAGGGGATGTCCGCGCCGGATACCGATTCCCTGATGAGCAGTTATTTGGGGAGATATAGAGTAAGCACAGATGCCATCCGCCGGGTTATAGTAAGCATCTGGAATCAGAGCGGCTCCAACCCCATTTAGAACCATCTCGTAAAGCAGTGGAACAATGTTGGAACGAAATATAATATTGTTTTCCAGTCCGGCATTTCGAAGCAGCTCCAGAACCATTTCAGAATAGGAAGTTTCCGGAAGATTTGCCAGAAATGGAGTGCCGGTAAGTGTGCTCAGATCCATGACCGGGTAAGGCTTTCCCAGTGGAAGCGAAGCTGGATCGTAGGATCGCGGATGCCCCGGAGGAAGCAAAAGAAGAAGTTCTTCGTCCATAAATTTTAAATATTCCAGTTCGGGAAGACCTGGACTTGGGGAACCGAGCAGCGACATGGTGATCTCACCGTTTAGAAGAAGTTCTTTAAGCTGAAAATTTTTTTCGCCAATAAATTGCAGTTCGACACCGGGATAATGTTCGCGAAAATCAGTAAATATTTTTGCGAAGGCCTGCGCGCCGCGGATCGGGCTTCCGCCAAGAATGATCGTCTGGACAGATTTGTGGGACAGTGCATCCAATTCATCCCGCACATTTCTGGCAACCTCCATACATTCTCTGCAGCCATCCAGGTATATCTGTCCGCTTTCTGTGAAGATGAGTCCCTGGCGGGAACGGATGACCAGAGGGGTTCCAAGTTCTGCCTCCAGATGACTCAGCCATTTAGAGAGCGCAGGCTGGGAAATGTTCAGTTTGGCAGCAGCACGTGTAAGTGAATTTTCATTGGCCAAAACCGTCATGTAGAGCTGGTCTTTTAAAAGCATGGCAGCCTCCTCTTTTCTTGTTGATTCATAACTTTTACTTAAAAATAGCATGAATATTCGAAACTTGTCAAGAGAAACGGGGTGTATTATACTCTTGACATAATAAATTTTACTTAAAGAGGAGAGGTAACATTATGCAGATGTACATTGTTTTGGGGCTTCTGGTATTCATGATCATCATGTTTTTCATCAACAAAGTTCCATATGGAGTGACTACCATGACCTGTTGCGCGGTTCTTGCCCTTACCGGAATATTTGATATTCCGACCGCGTTTTCCGGATTGGCAAACAGGACGACAATTCTGGTTGCCTGCATGTTCACAATCGCCTATGCATTTGGCAAGACCAGCCTGATCAATAAGATCCGTGCAGGAATGGAAAAAATTAAAGAAAAGAGTGGCATTGGTTTTATTATTTTCCTGTTTCTTGTGACGATTGTTCTTGCCCAGCTGATGGGAAGAACTGCAATCGTATCGATCATTGCACTGTTTCTGGTTTCCCTGGATGATAATGATGAGATTTGCGGCTCCCGCATGATTTTTGCAGCCTTCTCTGTTCTGGCTGCGTGGAGCCTGAAGCTGCCAATCGGTCTCGGAGCAACATCATCTGCGACTGCAAATGCGTATTATGAGGGAATCATCAACAATCCGGCCTTAATGCTTCTTCCGACTGACTTTATCAAAGTATCCTTTATTCCTTGCGTAGCACTTACCGTATATGCGTTGCTTGCATGGAAGCTTATTCCAAAGCATTCCATCAGCACGGACGGGGTAAAAGAAGTGAAAGCAACGGCTGCCATCGATCCGCGGGAAGAAATGATCATTAATGTAGTGTTTGTTGCAGTGATTCTTGGATTTATTTTTGGCGCAAAGATTGGCAATCTTATGTATATTATCCCGGTGATCGGTGTTCTTGCACTGATCTACACCAAGGCTCTGACTGCAAAGGAAGCTGTAAATTCCCTGACGACAGACATGGTATGGATGATCGCCGGTGTTCTGGTAATGTCAGATGCGATCGGAAAATCCGGAGTTGGTGATCTGATCGGAAACAGCCTGTTAAAGATTCTTGGAGATCATCCGTCTGGATTGCTGGTACTGGTTGTATTTGCGGTAGCATCTATTGTCATGACTACGTTTATGTCCAATACTGGAACTGCTGCAGTGCTGACCCCGATCGCGGCATCTCTGTCTTTGGTTGCAGGTATGGATCCGCGTGGTATTGTACTTGTTATCAACATCGCTTCCGTTATGGCTGTTGCATTCCCAAGTGGTTCTGCTGAGTGCGCCCTGGCATTTGCAATTGGCCAGCATCAGCCGGGAAAACTGCTGAAATATACGTTTCCGTATTTGCTGATCGCAGTTGTGACCCTGGCTATTTCTGCGAGCGTTTTCTTCCCGGTATATCCGGCATAATTTAATAGGAAGAGGAGAGGCTTATGAGATCATATTTAATGGAGCCGGTAGCACAGAAGCTGCCGGATGCTGCCGAGGCAACAATTGACCGGAAACATTATTACAGACAGTTTTTACATGGATATTATCAGTTTGACTGTGTAGTGACAAAAGAAGTAACCCGTTCTACAAAGTTTTATATTCCGGAAGGTTCTATCTACAATCAGCCTACCGTATTTCTTGGAATTCCGGGAAAGAAAAATCCGTGGGAGTTTATCGTAGAGAGCGGATGGAAAGCACTTTCGGACCAGTATGGACTTTATCTGGTACTCATGGAGGCTGCGGACGAAGCTGGCTGGAAAAACGATGAAGAAGACCTGGCATATTTGAATGCACTGAACAATGATCTGTCACTTCGTCCGATGTTTTGTGCATTCCAGCCAAACTTCTATGCGGTAGGATATGGCGATGCAGCAGATGTGATTGGAAAGCAGAGCAGAAGAGCATCGAGAGCCTATGCGGCAGTGGCGCTGATTGGCACGAGCGGCCTTGACAGTGCAGAGGCAGAAGAACTGGCTGGTACGGAAACACGAGTGCCGGGAGTGATGTGTGCAGATGTGCAGTGGCCGGTATGGCTGGTTTATGAGAATCAGAATGAGAATACGGAACGTATGGTTTCTTATTACCGGCGTGCAAATCACAGCCAGAAAAATGGCGTGAAGGGAAGGTTTGGAACAACCTGGCTTCCGCAGGTTGGTGGTACCGTGGATGAGCATTGGTGTGCAAACGTGATTGCGGATCAGCTGGCCTGGACAGAGTGTGTGAACCGGGATTACAGTGAAGCAATTCTCTCAGAATTATTTGACGGAATTTACCGGTATCCTGGCAATAACAATGGAGCGCTGAGAAGAGCAGAAAACATCTATGAGCGTGGCTTCAAAAAGTATACTGCAGATATCTGGGGTGGATATTATACGGACCATAGAGATACCTATCGCAGAGAATGGTATGTATACCGCCCGGAGTCAGCGCCGGCAGATCAGCCGGTCCCGGCAGTCTTTGTATTTCATGGTGCAGGCGGCGGCGGAGACGAGATTGCAGACCGGATCGGCTGGAGCTATGTTGCAGAAAAATATGGCTTTTTGATCATCATGCCATCTGCTTCTGAGCCGAATGAGGTGCGTGAGATCAGCGACATACGTACCAATAACATTTTCCGTGCAATGTGGAATACTGGAAATCCGCAGCCGGAGCGGCCAGAGGATTTTCGGTTTATCGATTTCCTGTACCAGTGGCTTCCAGAACATTATTCCGTGGATTTGAACCGGATTTATGCAAGTGGACAGTCTTCAGGTGGAATGATGGGCTGGGCCTGTGCTGCTTACCGGCCGGATTACTTTGCTGCTGTAGCACCGTTTTCTGCCAGAGATATTGATATTGAGGCAGTGCTTAGAGGAGAAAAAGAAAATCCGCCAGTGGAAGGTTCTTTGATTCCGATCCGGGCCAATCTTGGCTGCTGTGACGCGGCATTTAAGGGGGGATTCACCCAGTCACAAAAGCTGATTGATTACTGGTGTGACCGTTATAATCTGACAAAACACTGGGCAGACTATTCCTATATGTCGGATGGGACATGCTGCAGCTATCGGGAAGGACTGATGACCCACTATGTTTTTGAAAATGCAAAACAGGTGCCGATGCTTCATTTGACGGAAACGGATACCAAGGCACATGCAACCTGGCCGAGCGAGTGCGAACAGGTTTGGACAGAGTTCTTTACGAAATTCACAAAAGATCATGAGACAAAAGAGCTTTTTTACGAAGGAAAGCTTGTTTAATAAAAATAATCTGATTGAAAACTTCCAGAAATGCAGGAAACCCCTGCTTCTGGAAGTTTTTGTATTTATGGAAAAGTATGTTCTATGAAACAAGAGAGTTCCGGGAACATGTATGCTTTTTGCTATTTAACAGAAATTTGTAAGAATCTATTTCATGTGAATTGGTTGAATAATCTGTGTATTATTGCTAAAATGAAAAGCATAAGAGCCGTTTGGACAAGGATACTTGCCAGGGTATAGGTACACCGGCAAAAAAACGGCGGCGCGACGATACGAAGGAGCTTTATAATATGAAGAAAAAGAATTTGGCAATGCTTACACTGGCAGCACTTTTGAGCCTTGGGACGGCTGGAATCACTGCGTTTGCGGCAACCGGCTGGGCACAGGAGGGCAGCAACTGGGTTTATTACAATAATAATGGAAGCAAGGTCACCAATGCATGGCGTCAGGCGCAGGACGGAACCTGGCGTTATCTGGAGAGCAGTGGTGCCATGGCAACCAATAAGTGGGTCGATAACGACGATTACTATGTGGATGCCAGCGGTATCATGATCACAAATAAGTGGCTGCAGGTAGCTAACAGCCGGAAAGCTTCCGGTTACGACTGGTATTATTTTGGAAACAATGGCAAGTGCTCCAAAGATAAGTGGGTACAGATCGACGGCCAGTATCATTATTTTGGTGACAGCGGTGTTATGGAGACCGGCTGGATCCTGGATGATATGTACTACTGCGATGATTCTGGCGTTATGGTGACTGGCTGGAAAAAGCTGACTCCGCCGGAGGAGTATCAGGATGCTGATACCCATACAGGTCCGTTTGAGACTGCGAGTGATGGCCAGTACTGGTATTATTTTGGAACAAACGGAAAGAAAGTCGTTCCGAATGAGAATGGAACTAACGTAAAACAGAAAAAGATCAATGGAACTTATTATTGCCTGCGGGAGGATGGCGCACTCCAGACTGGCTGGGTCTGCGTTACCGGAGATGAATCCGACAACATCGAAGATTACCGTCTGGTCGACACGGACGGTAAGGTGCGGACAGGGTGGTATTCTACGGAACCGCCGGAATATCTTCAGGGACATTACGATCACGATGTAGAATGGTTCTACTTTAATTCCAAGGGAGTTCCGGAAACTGGTCCTGCGAAGGGCAGTGCAAAAACCAGTGACTTAAAACGCATCAACAGCAATACTTACTTGTTCAATGAGTATGGTGTCCCGGTATACGGAATCCAGAAGGTTTATACCAGCGGCGGTGAATACACTGCTTATTACTTTGGCACCTACGCACAGAGCAGCATGCTGAAAGGAAAGTACAACATCACGGAGGGCGGTGTATCCTGGCCTTACTATTTTAATTCTACTGGCCGTGGCTATACGGGTGTATATGATAATTACCTTTACTATATGGGCAAGCTCCAGAAGGCAGATTCCGGCAGCAAGTATGAGGTATACAGTATTCCGAGTGGCAACAGCTTCAAGAATTATGTAGTCAACACATCTGGAAAGATCGCAAAAAATACGACTGTGAAAGACAGCAATGGTACAAAATATAAAACCAACAGTGGCGGCATCCTGGTCAAGGAGGATGACGAGAGCGTAGATGGCGGAAGCTACCGCAGCCCGGAAGAACCGGATTGGGATAACGATTAAAAAATCCGGGGTTAAAAAACCTTTTGTCCCAAACATCATATATATGTGTGTGAATAGGAATGATCATGAAAGGGAAACTGACAGTCAGGAGACTGTAAGGTTTCCCTTTTGTATTTTGCGGGCAGCGAACCGAAGCCTGCGCTGCTGACACGCATTTTTATATAGAAGAAACACGTTTTGCCTGAAAATAAAGAAACAGGATTGTATGTGAATAAAAACATAAAAATAATGGCTAAAATACTTGCTTTTATGGAAAGACTATGATATTATACAAAGGCTGTGACATGATAGCGATGAAGCGTGAGGTTGCTGCCTAGATGGCAGGTTTTCCGTGGAGCGAATGTCAAGTTAGGAAACTGACGACAAGTCACTGTACCAATTTAACAGCTGTAGTAAAAGAGTAATTGCAGTAACGCAGTGTGTAGTCCGCGCGACACACACGGAGATGTGTACAGTCACCGCTTGTCGTACTTCAAACAAAAGTGCGAAAAGGAGGCGACTTTTTTTATGGCAAGTCAAGTAATGAGAATCACATTAAAAGCTTATGATCACCAGTTAGTTGATCAGTCTGCTGGAAAAATCATCGAGACCGTAAAGAAGACAGGGGCTCAGGTGAGTGGACCGGTACCGTTACCGACCAAGAAAGAGGTAGTAACTATTCTGAGAGCGGTACACAAGTACAAAGATTCCAGAGAGCAGTTCGAGCAGAGAACTCACAAAAGACTTATCGATATCACCACTCCGAGCCAGAAAACAGTTGATGCATTAAGCAAACTGGAAATGCCGGCTGGTGTTTATATCGACATCAAAATGAAACAGAAATAAGCTTTAGTATGATTGCCGTAAAAGGTAATCCGCTGTAAGGAGGAAATTGAAATGAAGAAAGCTATCTTAGCTACCAAAGTCGGAATGACTCAGATCTTCAACGAAGATGGCGTGTTAGTTCCGGTAACCGTTCTTCAGGCTGGCCCGTGTGTAGTAACCCAGGTTAAGACCGTTGAGAACGATGGCTACAAAGCAGTTCAGGTTGGTTTTGTAGACAAGAGAGAAAAACTGGTTAGCAAACCGGTTAAGGGACACTTCGACAAGGCAGGTGTTTCCTACAAGAGATTCGTCCGCGAGTTCCGTTTCGAGAACGCAGAAGACTATTCTGTAAAGGACGAGATCAAAGCTGACATCTTCGCTAACGGCGATAAGGTGGATGCAACCGCTGTTTCCAAAGGTAAAGGTTTCCAGGGCGCGATCAAGAGACATGGTCAGCACAGAGGACCTATGGCTCATGGTTCTAAGTTCCATCGTCATCAGGGTTCCAACGGTGCTTGTTCTGATCCGAGTAAGGTATTCAAGGGTAAAGGCATGCCGGGACATATGGGTTCCAAGCAGGTTACCATTCAGAACCTTGAGATTGTCCGCGTAGACGTTGAGAACAATCTGCTTCTGGTTAAGGGCGCTGTTCCAGGACCGAAGAAATCTTTAGTAACGATCAAAGAAACAGTGAAAGCTTCCAAGTAAGCTTTGACGAGAAAGGAGGAACACACAGATGGCAAACGTATCTGTTTACAATATGGAAGGTAATGAAGTAGGCAAGATGGATTTAAACGATGCTGTATTCGGTGTTGAGGTTAACGAGCACTTAGTACACATGGCAGTCGTTGCACAGCTTGCTAACAATCGTCAGGGTACTCAGAAAGCAAAAACCCGTTCTGAGGTATCTGGTGGCGGTAGAAAACCGTGGAGACAGAAAGGAACCGGACATGCACGTCAGGGTTCAACCAGAGCTCCGCAGTGGACCGGCGGCGGTATCGTATTCGCTCCGACTCCAAGAGATTACACAATCAGACTCAACAAGAAAGAGAAGAGAGCAGCTCTGAAGTCTGCACTGACCAGCAGAGTGCTTGAAAACAAGTTCATCGTTGTTGACGAGCTGAAACTTGATGAGATCAAGACCAAGAAATTCCAGAACGTTCTGAATAACTTAAAGGTTAACAAGGCTCTGGTAGTAGTTGACGAGAACAGCGATAACGTTGTTAAGTCCGCTAAGAACATTCAGTCTGTAAAGACCGCTTATGTCAATACCATCAACGTATATGACATTCTGAAATACAACACCGTAGTAGCTACCAAGGCTGCTGTTGCAAATATCGAGGAGGTGTACGCATAATGGCTAACGTTCAGTACTATGATGTCATTCTGAAACCGGTTGTTACCGAGAAGAGCATGAACGCAATGAGCGAGAAGAAATACACTTTCCTGGTTCACACCGATGCGAACAAGTCCATGATCAAAGAGGCTGTTGAGAAGATGTTCCCGGGAACCAAAGTTAAGAGTGTAAACACCATGAACAGCGAAGGCAAGAACAAGAGACGTGGTATGACCTTCGGCAAGACCGCTGCTACCAAGAAAGCTATCGTTCAGTTAACTGAGGACAGCAAAGAGATCGAGGTATTCGCAGGTCTGTAGGCATTGAGCACTTAATGAGTGCGCAGAGCACGAATTTAGTGCGAAAGCCCATCGCGAACCTTAGCGAGGCTGAAAGCCGAGCTTAGTTGAGCGATGAAATGAAAAGAAACTATACGGCAGCCAGTGAAAAGAATATACTGCGCCGTGATAAAGAGATACACGCGAGTGCGTTGAAAACGCACGGACGTGTACGGAATTGAAAGGAGTTCAAGTCATGGGAATTAAAACATACAACCCATATACACCTTCCAGAAGACATATGACCGGTTCTGACTTCAGTGAGATCACCAAGTCCACCCCGGAGAAGTCTCTGGTTACTTCTTTAAAGAAGAATGCTGGCCGTAACAACCAGGGTAAGATCACCGTTAGACATCGTGGTGGCGGTTCCAGAAGAAAATACAGAATCATCGATTTCAAGAGAAACAGCAAGGATGGTATCCCGGCAACCGTTATCGGTATCGAGTACGATCCGAACAGAACTGCAAACATCGCACTGATCTGCTACGCAGACGGCGAGAAAGCTTATATCCTGGCTCCGGCTGGTTTAACCGACGGCATGAAGGTTATGAGCGGCGAGACTGCAGAGGCTAAAGTTGGTAACTGCTTACCGCTGGCAAACATTCCGGTTGGTGCGCAGATTCATAATATTGAGCTGTATCCGGGCAAGGGTGGTCAGCTGGTTCGTTCCGCTGGTAACGCTGCTCAGCTTATGGCAAAAGAAGGCAAATATGCAACCTTAAGACTTCCTTCCGGCGAGATGAGAATGGTTCCGATCGTATGCCGCGCAACCATCGGTGTTGTTGGCAACGGTGAGCACAATCTTGTTAACCTTGGTAAGGCTGGTAGAAAACGTCATATGGGTATCCGTCCTACAGTTCGCGGTTCCGTTATGAACCCGAATGACCATCCACACGGTGGTGGTGAAGGTAAGACTGGTATCGGTCGTCCGGGTCCTTCTACTCCGTGGGGCAAGCCTGCTCTGGGTCTGAAGACCAGAAAGAAAAACAAGCAGTCTAATAAGCTGATTGTAAGAAGACGCGACGGCAAGACCATTAAATAATTCAAGGAGGATACAAAACCTATGGCACGTTCATTAAAAAAAGGACCATTTGCAGATGCACACTTACTGAAAAAAGTTGATGCAATGAACGCAGCAGGACAGCATCAGGTAATCAAGACCTGGTCCCGCCGTTCCACAATCTTCCCGCAGATGGTTGGACATACAATCGCAGTTCACGATGGCAGAAAGCATGTTCCGGTATATGTTACCGAGGATATGGTTGGCCACAAGCTGGGTGAGTTCGTAGCTACCAGAACTTACAGAGGACATGGAAAAGACGAGAAGAAATCCAAACGATAATCGTCAGGATTGAAAGGAGGTTAATTAGCAATGGCTAAAGGACATAGAAGTCAGATTAAGAGAGAGAGAAATGCCCAGAAGGACACCAGACCGAGCGCAAAGTTATCTTACGCACGTGTTTCTGTTCAGAAGGCTTGCTTCGTATTAGATGCCATCAGAGGCAAAGATGTACAGACCGCACTTGGTATTGTAACTTACAACCCAAGATATGCTTCTTCTTTAATTAAAAAATTACTGGAATCTGCAATTGCTAATGCAGAGAACAACAACAACATGGATCCGGCAAAACTTTACGTAGAGGAGTGCTTTGCTAACAAGGGACCGACCATGAAGAGAGTAAAACCGAGAGCACAGGGCAGAGCTTACAGAATCGAAAAGAGAATGAGCCACATCACTGTTGTGCTGAATGAGAGATAAGAGGAGGCAATTATGGGACAGAAAGTTAATCCGCACGGCTTAAGAGTCGGTGTTATTAAAGACTGGGATTCCAAGTGGTATGCAGAAGGCAACTTCGCTGATTGCCTCGTTGAGGATTACAACATTCGTAAATTCCTCAAGAAGAAACTGTATAGCGCTGGCGTTTCCAAAATTGAGATTGAAAGAGCATCTGACAGAGTGAAGATCATCATCTTCACCGCTAAACCGGGCGTTGTAATCGGTAAGGGCGGCGCTGAGATCGAGAAGCTCAGAGGAGAAGTTCAGAAACTCACCGACAAGAGAGTATTTATTGACATCAAAGAAGTTAAGAGACCGGACCGCGATGCTCAGTTAGTAGCTGAGAACATCGCACAGCAGCTGGAAAACCGTGTTTCCTTCCGTCGTGCTATGAAGTCTACCATGGGTCGTTCCATGAAGGCTGGCGTTAAGGGAATCAAGACCGCTGTTGGCGGACGTCTTGGCGGTGCTGATATCGCTCGTACCGAGTTCTACAGCGAGGGCACCATTCCGTTACAGACATTAAGAGCAGATATTGACTATGGTTTCGCTGAGGCAGATACCACCTACGGCAAGCTTGGCGTTAAGGTTTGGATCTACAAAGGCGAGGTACTTCCTACTAAGGGAAACAAGGAAGGGAGCGATAAATAATGTTAATGCCTAAGAGAGTAAAGCGCCGCAAACAGTTCCGTGGAACTATGACCGGTAAGGCTTTAAGAGGAAATAAAATTAACTATGGTGAGTACGGTCTGGTTGCTACCGAGCCGTGCTGGATCAAATCTAACCAGATCGAGGCAGCCCGTGTTGCTATGACCCGTTACATCAAACGTGGTGGTAAAGTCTGGATCAAGATCTTCCCGGACAAACCGGTAACCGCTAAGCCGGCTGAGACCCGAATGGGTTCCGGTAAGGGCGCTCTGGAGTACTGGGTAGCAGTTGTTAAACCGGGCAGAGTAATGTTCGAGATCGCTGGTGTTCCGGAGGAGACCGCGCGTGAGGCATTACGTCTTGCTATGCACAAGTTACCATGCAAATGTAAGATTGCTGCTAAAGCAGATTTAGAAGGCGGTGATAACAGTGAAAACTAATAAATTCGTAGAAGGTTTAAAGGCAAAATCAGCGGCTGAGTTACAGGAAGAATTAGTAGCTGCAAAGAAAGAACTTTTCAACTTAAGATTCCAGAATGCAACCAACCAGTTAGATAATACCAGCAGAATCAAAGAGGTTCGCAAGAATATCGCTAGAATTCAGACTGTTATTACAGAGAAATCTAAACTGGCTTAAGGTTTGAAAGGAGAACATGACCGTGGAAAGAAATTTAAGAAAAACCCGCGTAGGTAAAGTCGTAAGCGACAAGATGGACAAGACCATCGTTGTAGCAATCGAGGACCACATCAAACATCCTTTATACGGCAAGATCGTAAAAAAGACCGTTAAGTTAAAAGCTCATGACGAGAACAACGAGTGCGGCAAGGGTGATACCGTTAAAGTTATGGAAACCAGACCGCTGTCCAAGGACAAGAGATGGAGACTGGTTGAGATTATCGAGAAGGCTAAATAAGTTATCCAGGAAGGAGTATCAGGCATGATTCAGCAGGAAACCAGACTGAAGGTTGCTGATAACACCGGAGCAAAAGAGTTACTTTGCATCCGTGTTATGGGTGGCTCTACAAGAAGATATGCTAACATTGGTGATGTAATCGTCGCTTCCGTTAAAGATGCAACACCAGGTGGCGTTGTAAAGAAAGGCGATGTTGTTAAGGCCGTTGTTGTTCGTTCCGTTAAGGGCGCACGCAGAAAAGACGGTTCTTATATCAAGTTCGATGAGAACGCAGCAGTTATTATCAAAGATGACAAGACCCCAAGAGGAACCCGTATCTTTGGACCGGTAGCAAGAGAATTACGTGAGAAGCAGTTCATGAAGATCGTATCTCTGGCTCCGGAAGTACTGTAAGGAGGTATTGGCTGTGCAGAAAATTAAAAAAGACGACCTGGTAAAGGTTATCGCAGGTAAAGATAAAGACAAAACCGGTAAAGTCCTGAGCGTTAAGGGCGGTAAAGTTCTGGTTGAGGGCTGCAACATGGTTACCAAGCACTCCAAACCGAACGCTGCAAACCCGCAGGGCGGCATCGTAAATCAGGAAGCAGCAATGGATATTTCCAACGTTATGCTGGTTGTTGATGGCAAAGCTACCCGTGTTGGCTTTGAAGTAAAAGATGGTAAGAAAGTCCGCGTTGCTAAGGCAACCGGTAAAGTAATCGACTAATTGCAGAGAGGAGGAACAGAGAGTTGGCTAGATTAAAAGAACAGTATCAGAGCGAGATGGTTGACGCACTGATTAAGAAATTTGGTTACAAGAACATCATGGAAGTCCCGAAGCTTGATAAGATCGTTATCAACATGGGCGTTGGTGAGGCAAAAGACAATGCTAAGGTTCTGGATTCTGCAGTTAGAGATTTAGAGCTGATTACCGGACAGAAAGCAGTTACCACTAAGGCTAAAAAGTCCGTTGCAAACTTCAAGATCAGAGAAGGTATGCCGATCGGATGTAAAGTTACCCTTCGTGGTGAGAAGATGTACGAGTTCGTTGATCGTCTGATCAACCTGGCTCTGCCGCGTGTACGTGACTTCCGCGGTGTTAACCCGAACGCATTTGATGGCAGAGGTAACTACGCTCTGGGTATCAAAGAGCAGTTGATCTTCCCTGAGATTGAATACGATAAAGTTGACAAGGTAAGAGGTATGGATATCATCTTCGTTACCACTGCCAAGACTGATGAAGAAGCTCGTGAACTTTTGACATTATTCAATATGCCATTTGCAAAATAACAGGAGGAAAGATCCATGGCTAAGACTTCAATGAAGATTAAGCAGCAGCGTCCGGCGAAGTTCTCCACCAGAGAGTACAATCGTTGCAGAATCTGTGGACGTCCGCATGCATATTTAAGAAAGTACGGCATCTGCCGTATCTGCTTCCGTGAGCTGGCATATAAGGGCCAGATCCCGGGTGTTAAGAAGGCAAGCTGGTAGGCATTGAGCACTTAATGAGTGCGCAGAGCACGAATTTAGTGCGAAAGCCCGTCACGAACCTTAGCGAATGCAAGCTGCCACGCAGCGCCGCATGAGCTTAGTTGAGTGACGCTGTGGCTCACGTGGAAACACCACAGCCAAAACAAATCAGCAGATGTCCCTCCCGAAACTTATGAGCCCCGGCGGCTTCGTAAGTTTCGAAGGAGTGAGGTCCAACAAAAAGGAAACCAACTAACAATATTAAGGAGGAATTATCCATCATGACTATGAGTGATCCGATCGCAGATATGCTTACAAGAATCCGTAACGCAAACACTGCTAAACATGACACTGTTGACGTACCGTCTTCCAAGATGAAACTTGCTATCGCAGACATCCTGGTAAAAGAGGGTTACATTGCAAAATACGATATCGTTGAGGACGGCGCATTCAAGACCATCCGCATCACCTTAAAGTACGGTGCAGATAAGAATGAGAAGATCATCAGCGGCATCAAGAGAATTTCCAAACCGGGTCTGCGTGTATACGCTAACAAAGAGGACCTTCCGAGAGTACTTGGCGGTCTGGGAATCGCAATCATTTCTACCAACCAGGGCGTTATCACCGATAAGGAAGCACGTCGTCTGGGCGTAGGCGGAGAGGTATTAGCATTCGTTTGGTAATTCGTTGCCACGAAGCTACTTCTATATATTATGTAACTGAAAACAGAAAACGCACAGAGCGTTTTCCGAAAATTTAAGTAGGAGGTAAATGGCATGTCACGTATCGGAAGAATGCCAATCGCAATCCCGGCAGGCGTAACTGTAACGATTGCAGAGAATAATAAAGTGACTGTAAAAGGTCCTAAGGGAACCCTTGAGAGAGAGTTATCGGTAGAGATGGACATCAAGGAAGAAGATGGACATATTGTTGTAACCAGACCGAATGACTTAAAGAAGATGAAATCTTTACATGGTCTGACCAGAACCCTGATCAACAACATGGTAGTTGGTGTTACCGCTGGCTACGAGAAAGTTCTGGAAGTAAACGGTGTAGGTTACAGAGCATCTAAGCAGGGCAAGAAATTAACCCTTAACCTGGGCTACTCCCATCCGGTAGAGATGGAAGATCCGGAAGGTCTTGAGACTGTTCTGGACGGCCAGAATAAGATCACGGTTAAAGGTATCGATAAAGAAAAAGTTGGCCAGTACGCTGCAGAGATCAGAGATAAGAGAAGACCTGAGCCGTATAAGGGCAAGGGTATCAAGTATGCTGATGAGACTATCAGACGTAAAGTTGGTAAGACTGGTAAGAAATAATTAAGGAGAGTACAAAGATGGTTAGTAAGAAATCAAGAAGCGAAATTCGCGTTAAAAAGCATACCAGATTACGTAATCGCTTTGCAGGTACTGCAGAGAGACCGCGTCTGGCTGTTTTCAGAAGTAATAATCATATGTATGCTCAGATTATTGACGACACAGTCGGCAATACTCTGGTAGCAGCATCCACCAATGAGAAGGCAGTTAAGGCTGAGCTTGAGCACACCAATGATACTGCAGCAGCAACCTATGTTGGAACTCTGATCGCTAAGAGAGCTCTGGAGAAGGGTATTGAGGAAGTCGTTTTCGATAGAGGCGGTTTCATTTACCAGGGTAAGATCCAGGCACTTGCAGACGCAGCTCGTGAAGCTGGTCTGAAATTCTAGTAGAGAGGAGAACGGCATGAAGCGTACAATTATTGACCCAAGTCAGTTTGAATTAAATGACAATGTAGTAGCAATCAAGCGTGTATCTAAAACCGTAAAAGGTGGACGTACCATGAGATTCTCTGCTCTGGTAGTAGTAGGTGATGGCAATGGTCACGTAGGTGCAGGTCTTGGTAAAGCTGGTGAGGTTCCGGAAGCAATCCGCAAAGGAAGAGAAGCAGCTATGAAGAACCTGGTAGAGATCCCGGTTGACGAGAACAAGAGTATCCCGCACGACCACATCTGCAAGTTCGGCAGCTCTTCTGTACTGTTAAAGAAGGCTCCGGAAGGTACCGGTATCATCGCTGGTGGTCCGGCTCGTTCCGTACTGGAGCTTGCTGGTATCAAGAACATCCGTGCTAAGTCTTTAGGCTCCAACAACAAGACCAACGTTGTTCTTGCAGTGATCAACGGTCTGACTCAGCTTAAGACTCCGGAAGAGTATGCAAAACTTCGCGGCAAATCTGTTGAAGAGATCTTAGGCTAAGGAGGGTAATGAAATGGCAGAGAAGTTAAAAGTAACGTTAGTCAAATCCCCGATCGGTGCTATCCCGAAGCAGAAAGCTACCGTAGAGGCTCTGGGCCTGAAGAAACTCAACAAGACTGTTGAGCTTCCGGATAACGAGGCTGTCAGAGGTATGATCTGGCACGTAAAGCATTTAGTTAAGGTAGAAGAAATCTAATTATAGAAGTAAGGAGGTGCAGTGCAATGGATTTATCCAATTTACAGCCTGCTGTAGGTTCTAAGCATAGTGATAATTTCAGAAGAGGACGCGGTCACGCTTCCGGAAACGGTAAAACCGCTGGTAAGGGCCACAAGGGTCAGAAAGCACGTTCTGGCGCACCGAGACCTGGTTTCGAGGGTGGCCAGATGCCGTTATACAGACGTCTCCCGAAGAGAGGCTTCAAGAATCGTAACACCAAAGTTATCGTTGGTATCAACGTAAGCGCTTTAGAGTGCTTCGAGAACGATGCAGTTGTTACTGTTGAGACTCTTCTTGAGAGCGGAATCGTTAAGAATCCGAGAGATGGCGTTAAGATCCTGGGTAACGGAGAACTGACCAAAAAGCTGACCGTAAAGGCAGATGCATTCAGTGAGGGTGCAAAGGCTAAGATTGAAGCTTTAGGTGGAACCTGCGAGGTGATCTAATATGTTAAAGACACTCCGAAATGCATGGAAGGTTAAGGAGATCAGAACAAAACTGATCTTCACCTTCCTCATGCTGGTAGTCATCCGTTTCGGATCTGAACTGCCGATTCCTGGAGTAAAGACGGACTTCTTTGCAAACTTTTTTGCAAACCAGTCCACTGACGCATTTGGATTTTTCAATGCGATGACAGGCGGATCCTTCTCCTCCATGTCCATTTTCGCATTGAGCATCACCCCGTACATTACATCTTCCATTATCATGCAGCTGCTCACGATCGCAATTCCAAAACTGGAAGAGATGCAGCGTGACGGCGAGGATGGCCGGAAGAAGATTGCAGAGTACACCCGTTACTTAACGGTTGCACTTGCACTGATCGAGTCCATTGGTATGTCTGTCGGCTTTGGCGGCCAGGGACTTCTGATCAATTATGATGTATGGAGCGTGATCATTGCAGTCGCTACCATGACTGCAGGAAGTGCATTCCTGATGTGGATCGGTGAGCGTATTACGGAGAAGGGCGTAGGCAATGGTATCTCCATCGTCCTGCTGTTCAACATCGTATCCTCCCTTCCGCAGGATGTGAACACCCTGTACACCAGATTTTTAAGCAACAGCAAGAACATCGGATCTACTGTATTGATCGTGCTCATCATGCTTGCGATCCTTGCAGCTATGGTTGTGTTCGTAATCATCCTTCAGGATGGCGAGCGCAGAATCCCGGTTCAGTATTCAAAAAAGATGGTAGGCAGAAAGTTAGTGGGCGGCCAGGCTTCCCACATTCCGTTAAAGGTGAACACCGCAGGTGTCATCCCGGTAATCTTTGCTTCCTCCATCATGTCCTTCCCGATTGTAATCGCACAGTTTTTCCATCCGGACTACACCACCATCGGTGGTAAGATCCTGATGGTTCTGAACTCTTCTTACTGGTTCAGACCGGAAATGCCGGCATATTCTGTGGGACTGGTGATCTATCTTGTGCTGATCGTGCTTTTTGCATATTTCTACACATCCATCACCTTCAATCCGCTGGAAGTGGCAAACAATATGAAGAAGTCCGGCGGTTTCATCCCGGGTATCCGCCCAGGTAAACCGACTTCTGAATACCTTGACAAGATCTTAAATTACATCGTATTTATCGGTGCAATCGGTCTGATCATTGTCAGCATTATCCCGATCATCATTTCCGGAGTATTTACGGTAAGCCGTCTCTCCTTCATGGGTACTTCCCTGATCATTATCGTCAGCGTTATCCTGGAGACCATCAAGGCTATCGAGTCCCAGATGATCGTTCGAAATTACAAAGGTTTTTTAAATGATTAAGCGTTCGTAAGAGAAAGCTGCTGCACGCGTAAGGGCAGCAGCTTCTTTTGGTTTCATAGGAAAGTGCGTCCTATGAAACCAAAAACGCTCCGCGAGGATCGCACTGCGGCGGAAAGGAACCATGTCGCCATTGCGACCCACCGCAGGCGGAGAATCCTGCAACGCAGGATTCTTTCTTAGTTCTAATAGGAGGATAAATCAGAATGAAGATCATCATGTTAGGTGCTCCGGGTGCTGGTAAAGGCACCCAGGCAAAGAAGATTGCAGCGAAATATGGAATTCCGCACATCTCCACCGGAGATATTTTCCGTGCGAATATCAAGGGCGGCACAGAGCTTGGTATGAAAGCAAAATCCTACATGGACCAGGGACAGCTTGTACCGGATGATGTAACCATCGGTATGCTGTTAGACCGCATCGCGGAGGCAGACTGTGAGAACGGATATGTACTCGACGGTTTCCCAAGAACCATTCCGCAGGCAGAAAGCCTCACGGAAGCACTGAACAAGCTGGGACAGAAGATGGACTTTGCAATCGATGTAGACGTTCCGGATGAGTCTATCATCAACCGTATGTCCGGCAGAAGAGCATGCCTTTCCTGCGGCGCTACCTACCATATCGTTTACAATCCGACCAAGGTAGAGGGTGTCTGCGACGCATGCGGACAGAAGCTGGTGCTTCGTGATGATGATAAGCCGGAGACTGTAAAGAAACGTCTGACCGTATATCATGACCAGACTCAGCCGCTGATCGACTACTATAAGAATGCCGGAATCCTGAAATCCGTTGATGGAACCCAGGATTTAAATAAAGTATTTGAGGACATCGAAGCTGTCCTGGAGGCGTAATATGGCCGTAACGATCAAATCCGCAAGAGAGATTGAGCTTATGCGGGAAGCCGGAAGAATTCTGGCAAAGGTGCATGAAGAACTGGGAAAAGCAATCCAGCCGGGAATGTCCACCCTGGACATTGACCGTCTGGGTGAAAAGCTGATCCGTGGATTCGGATGTGTTCCTTCCTTTAAGAATTATAACGGTTATCCGGCATCCATCTGCGTATCCGTGAACAACGAAGTGGTACATGGTATTCCGAATAAACATCATATCATCCAAGAGGGCGACATTGTCAGCCTCGATGCCGGTGTGATCTACAAAGGATATCATTCTGATGCGGCAAGAACCCATGCGGTTGGCCAGATCAGTCCGGAGGCGCAGAAACTGATCGATGTCACGAGACAATCTTTCTTTGAGGGGATTAAGTTTGCAAAAGCTGGCAATCATCTCAATGACCTGTCTTCTGCGATCCAGGCTTATGCAGAAAGCTTCGGATACGGTGTTGTCCGCGATCTGGTCGGCCACGGAATCGGTTCCCACTTACATGAGGATCCGGAGGTGCCGAATTTCTCCCGGAACCGCAAAGGCATTAAACTGGTTCCTGGCATGACACTGGCTGTTGAGCCTATGATCAACATCGGTACCCCGAATGTAGAGTGGCTGGATGATGACTGGACCGTTGTGACAAAAGACGGCAGTTTGTCTGCCCACTATGAGAACACCATTCTCATTACTGACGGTGAGCCGGAGATCTTATCTCTGTAAAGGCGGTGCGCGATGAAGATAGAGCGGTACTGTCCGGTAAAGTCTCTTGCAGGGCATGACAAAAACCAGTATTATATCGTAATATCCGATGAAGGGGAATCCGTTACCATGGCAAATGGAACCACCCGCAAGGTGGACGACCCGAAGCGGAAAAACAAGAAACATGTTCAGGCAGGGAAGACACCGCTTTTTCGCGGTCTTCCCACTGATGAAGAAATCCGAAACGAGCTCAAGACCTGGGTGGAACGCCACGGTTGTATTTAGGAGGAATTGATTATATGTCGAAATCAGATGTTATTGAAATCGAGGGAACTGTTGTTGAGAAGCTGCCGAACGCAATGTTCCAGGTAGAATTAGAGAATGGCCATCAGGTGCTGGCTCATATCAGCGGTAAGCTGCGTATGAACTATATCCGTATCCTGCCGGGCGACAAGGTTACCCTTGAGATGTCTCCGTATGATTTAAGCAAGGGCAGAATCATCTGGAGAGATAAATAAGCTTATAAAAGCAGCCGCTTTTATAAATAAAAAATAGTAAAAAATATTTGTAAAAACACTTGCATAAAAGAAACCATGATGTTATAATATCATGGCGACTTTGTTGAGATGCTGGGTGAAGTTTGTCTAAAACCAGCCCGGCTGTACCAATATATCTGGACAGATATATGCAACTGTAGAAAGGAGAATTGCCGTGAAGGTGAGATCATCAGTAAAACCGATTTGCGAAAAGTGCAAAATCATCAAACGCAAAGGCAGTATCAGAGTAATCTGTGAAAATCCTAAGCACAAACAGAGACAAGGTTAAAAACAAAAAGTTATAGGAGGTTACGACGCAAATGGCTCGTATTTCAGGTGTTGATTTACCAAGAGAAAAACGTGTTGAAATCGGTCTGACTTACATCTACGGAATCGGTAGAACAAGTGCAAACCGTATCCTTGCTGAGGCTGGCGTTAATCCTGACACTCGTGTTAAGGATCTGACCGATGACGAAGTAAAGAAGCTGGCAGCTGTTATTGCTGAGACCCAGACTGTTGAGGGTGATCTTCGCAGAGAGATCGCTATGAACATCAAGAGACTGCAGGAGATTGGCTGCTATCGCGGAATCCGTCATAGAAAAGGTCTGCCGGTTCGTGGTCAGAAGACTAAAACCAATGCAAGAACCCGCAAAGGTCCTCGTAAGACTGTTGCAAACAAGAAGAAATAAGTAATTCGTAACATTATGTAGAATCACGTTGCATGTTTTAAAAACAGGAACAAGATTCGGAAATTCAAGAAAGTAGGTTAGTTTAAAATGGCTAAAAAAGTGTCCACTGCAAAAAAAGTGACAAAAAAGCGCGTAAAGAAAAACGTTGAACGCGGACAGGCACATATCCAGTCTTCTTTTAACAACACCATCGTTACCTTAACCGATGCACAGGGTAACGCGTTGTCCTGGGCAAGTGCCGGTGGTCTGGGATTTAGAGGTTCAAGGAAATCTACTCCATATGCAGCTCAGATGGCTGCAGAAACTGCCGCAAAAGCAGCTTTAGTACATGGTTTAAAATCTGTAGACGTTATGGTTAAAGGACCTGGTTCAGGCCGTGAAGCAGCAATTCGTGCGCTTTCCGCATGCGGTATTGAAGTAACTAGCATTAAGGACGTAACTCCGGTTCCACATAACGGATGTCGCCCGCCAAAACGTAGAAGAGTCTAATTAGGAGGTACTAAAAGTGGCAGTAGATAGAGTTCCTGTTCTTAAAAGATGCAGATCTCTTGGTTTAGATCCGATCTATTTAGGAATTGATAAAAAATCAAACAGAGAATTAAAAAGAGCTAACAGAAAAGTAAGTGAGTATGGTCTCCAGTTACGTGAGAAGCAGAAAGCGAAATTCATCTATGGCGTATTAGAGAAACCGTTCCGTAACTACTACACCAAGGCTGAGAAAATGGAAGGCCAGACTGGTGAGAACATGATGATCCTTCTGGAGCGCAGACTGGACAACGTTATATTCCGTATGGGATTCGGCCGCACCAGACGTGAGACCAGACAGATCGTAGATCACAAGCACATCCTGGTAAACGGCAAGTGCGTAAACATTCCGTCCTACCTGGTAAAAGCTGGTGACGTGATCGAAGTAAAAGAGAAGGCTAAATCTTCTCAGAGATACAAAGATGCTCTTGAGGTAACTGCAGGACGTCTGGTTCCGGCTTGGCTGGATGTTGACCAGGAGAATCTGCGCGGTACTGTTAAAGAGCTGCCGACCAGAGATGAGATTGATGTTCCGGTAAACGAGATGCTTATCGTCGAGTTGTACTCCAAATAATTAAGAGTACCAATTTCCCTCGATAGAAGAACCCAAAAGGAGGGGCTAGAGTCGTGTTCGATTTTGAGAAACCAAACATTGAGATTGTTGAGATTTCTGATGATAAGAAATATGGCAAGTTTGTAGTTGAACCACTTGAGAGAGGCTATGGCACAACGCTGGGTAACTCCCTGAGAAGAATCATGCTTTCTTCTCTGCCGGGTGCAGCTGTCAGCCAGGTGAAAATCGACGGCGTTTTGCATGAGTTCAGTTCTATTCCGGGTGTTAAGGAAGATGTAACTGAGATCATCATGAACATCAAGAGCTTATCTATTAAGAACAACAGCGATAGCAACGAAGTAAAGACCGCTTACATCGAGTTCGAGGGTGAGGGTGTCATTACTGCAGCTGATATCCAGGCTGACCCGGACATCGAAATCATGAATCCGGATCAGGTGATCGCACACTTAAGCGGCGGCGCAGACAGCAAGTTCTACATGGAGCTTACTATCACCAAGGGCCGTGGCTATGTGAGCGCAGACAAGAATAAGACAGAAGATATGCCAGTTGGTGTGATCGCGGTGGATTCCATCTATACACCGGTTGAGCGTGTCAACATGTCCATTCAGAATACCCGTGTTGGACAGGTTACCGATTACGATAAGCTGACCTTAGACGTGTATACCAATGGAACCTTAGCTCCAGACGAGGCTGTAAGCCTTGCAGCGAAAGTTCTGAGCGAGCACTTAAATCTGTTCATTGACCTTTCTGAGAATGCCAAGACCGCTGAGATCATGGTAGAGAAAGAGGACAATGAGAAAGAGAAAGTTCTCGAGATGAACATCGATGAACTGGAACTGTCTGTTCGTTCCTACAACTGCTTAAAGAGAGCCGGCATCAATACTGTGGAGGAACTGTGCAACAGAACTCCGGAGGATATGATGAAGGTTCGTAACCTCGGCAGAAAGTCCCTCGAGGAGGTTCTGGCGAAGTTAAAAGAATTAGGTCTGCAGCTGAATCCAAGTGAGGAGTAAAATGACGAACTTGGATGATACTCGAATGAAGTGAAACGGAGTTTGAGTTTCCCCTGTCAGCGAGGAACAATTCGACAATTAGAAACTGAAAGAGTGGCGGCTCCGTAAGTCCATCAGGCAGAGAGCCGCTACATTATGAAAATTGGAAGCTGTGGTCCGGTAAGACCAAAGGGCACGGGACTGCACTCCACATTATATGGAGGAAAATAAAATGGCAGGTTATAGAAAGCTTGGAAGAACTTCCAGCCAGAGAAAAGCAATGATCCGCAGCCAGGTAACTGCACTGCTGTATCATGGAAGCATCAAAACTACTGAGGCTAGAGCAAAAGAGATCCGCAAAGTTGCTGAGGGTCTGATCGCACTGGCTGTGAAAGAGAAAGACAACTTCGAGACCGTTACTGTTACCGCTAAGGTTGCTAAAAAGGACGCTGAGGGTAAGAGAGTCAAAGAAGTAGTAAACGGCAAGAAAGTTACCGTTTATGATGAAGTTCAGAAGGAAATCAAGAAAGATAAGCCGTCCAGACTTCATGCTCGTCGTCAGATGCTCAAAGTTCTCTACGATGTAACTGAGGTTCCGACCGCAGCTGCTGGTAAGAAGAAAAACACCAAGTCCGTAGATATCCCGGCAAAACTCTTTGATGAGGTTGCTCCGAAGTACGTTTCCCGTAACGGTGGTTACACCCGTATCGTTAAGATCGGCCAGCGTAAGGGCGACGGCGCTATGGAAGTGCTGTTAGAGCTTGTTTAATCGTATAATCATATAATTTTATGAGCTTATGGCTCCCGGAGATTTGTTCTTCGGGAGCTTTTTTATATGATAGGAAATTGCGTCCTATCATATAAAAACGCTCCGCGAGAATGTGCCAAGGCACATTCTTTTTTCATGCGTTAAAAAACTTAATAATTTGTTTAAAATATTCAGGTTTATGGCAAAAATGCGGAAAATCAGTAAGAAATATGTAAGTTGACCGGACATCTTCTTTCACTTATAATGAAATTACAAAAGAAAACAATATTTATTTTGAAAATAAGAGAGTGAGGGATGAGCATGACAAAGAGAAGGTTTGCAGTATGGGGACTGATCCTGGCTCTGTGTACAGGCACAGCAGGTATGACAACAGCCTATGCGGCTGAAAAAACAATTTCCAGTGTAAAGCTGCAGATTTACACAGACCTGGAGGTTGGAGATCGGATTGGAGATGCTTCCATTGACATTGACAGTACCACTGCACCGGGCGGCGGTATTGCCATCTCCGGATCTACTGACCGTTACCAGATCAAAGAGGCAGACTGGACAACATCTTCTTCTAAAGAAATCAGTGTGGGATATCAGCCGGAACTGAAAATCCGCCTGGAAGTGACTGATTCAGATTATGCGTTTAAGGGAACCTACCGTTCCAGCAACGTAACTGTCAAGGGCGCTGAGTTTGTCAGTGCCAGCAAGAGCAGCGGGGATTTGGTCATCAAGGCAAAGTTGAAACCGATCAAAGGTACCTTTGAGGCACCGGAGGATGCGTACTGGAAGGACAATGCCAAGGGAACCGCAAAGTGGGAAGAACCGGATAATGGCGGAACCGGTCAGTATGAGGTAGAGCTGCGTAAGGGCTCTTCCAAGATCCACACGGTAGAGACTACCGGCAAAACATATAACTTCTATCCATACATGACTCAGGCAGGCACCTATAAGTTCCGCGTGCGCACCATCGCCAAGACATCCAAACAGGATGATTACGGCAAGAGCAGTGAGTGGGTAGAGTCCGATGAGATCTATCTGGCAAAGGAAGATGTATCAGATGGCAGTGGCCGTAATGACAGCGGCACCTCCGGCAATACGAACGCAGGCTGGCGCAAGTACGGCAATACCTGGTATTACTACTATCCGGACGGCAGCTATGTGAAGAATGGCTGGGCAGAAGTAGGCGGGCGCTGGTATCTGTTTGACGCAAGCGGAAGAATGCTGACCGGCTGGCAGGTACGCAACGGTCAGATGTATTACCTGGATGGAAGCGGAGCTATGATAACAGGCTGGCTTTCCTGGAATGGCCGCTGGTGCTACATGAATGAGACACAGGATCAGTACTATGGCTGTCTGGTATGCGGCCATTGGATGAACCGCGATGGCAAGACCTATTATCTGGACGGTGTTGGTTACATGGTTGAAGGCTGGTACCAGGTAGATGGCAACTGGTATTATTTCTATCCGGGACAGGGCAACAAGGCAGTGAACACTACCATCGATACCTTTTATGTGAATCAGCAGGGAATCTGGGTACACTAAAACAAGATAGGACTGCCGGAAAAAGGAGCATTAAAAACTCCTTTTTCCAGCAGTCCCTTTTTTGTATGATAGGAAATTGCGTACTATCATATAAAAACGCTCCGCGAGAATGTGCCAAGGCACATTCCTTTTCATTTGTGAAACTTGTACAAATCGGAACGAAAAATATGTGGAAAACAGAAAAAAACAGAAAATGGATTGCACGCTGATAATATCAGTGATATATTAAGCTTAGCATTAAGAAAGAAAAGGAGTAATGACATGACGAAAAAAGAGCGTGTAATTGCAGCAATCGAGCAGCGAGAGATCGACGGTGTTCCGTCCAGCTTTTCTCTTCATTTCCCGGCAGACAAGAAGCAGGGAGAGGCATGTGTGAAGGCACATCTGGATTTCTTTCGGGATACAGATGCGGATATCTGTAAGATCATGAATGAGAATCTGGTACCGGTATTCGGAACCATCCATACTCCGGACGATTATGACCGTCTGATTCCTGTTATGACCATGGAAGACGAGTTCATGAAAAAGCAGATGGAACTGACCAGGCAGATCCTGGCGGGCTGTGATAAGGATGTATTTACCATGGGTACTCTCCATGGCATCTGTGCATCCGGCATTCATCCGATTGAGCAGGCTGGCATCAATTATTATGCAGCAAGACAGATGCAGGTTGATTTCCTCAGATGGGATGAGAAGAAGATGCTTTCCGCTATGCAGCGCATTACCGATGTGCTGTGCCTGTTGGCAAAGGCTTACATCGAGGCTGGTCTGGATTCTGTTTATTATGCATCCCTTGGCGGCGAATATGAGTTCTTTACGGACGAAGAGTTCGCAAAATGGATCAAACCGTTTGATATCCAGGTTATGAAGGCTATCAAAGAGGCAGGCGGATACTGCTTCCTGCACATCTGTAAGGATCACCTGAATATGGAGCGCTACAGAGATTATGCTCCGTATGCAGATGTTGTGAACTGGGGCGTATTTGAGGCACCGTTTGATCTGGAAAAAGGAAAAGAGCTCTTCCAGGGCAAGACCATTATGGGCGGACTGCCGAACCGTCACGGAGTTCTGGTTGATGGAACCAAAGAAGAGGTTGAGGCTGAGGTAAAGAAAGTGATTCGTGAGTACGGAAGAAAAGGCCTGATCCTTGGCGCAGACTGTACATTGGCAACAGAACAGGATCTGGATAAGGTAAAGGCCGCAGTGCTTGCTGCGAGAAATAGTTGACAAAATCCTATTTACCTATATAATAAGTATGTAAGAAAAGAACCCACACAGATGTGAGCATTCATGACTCTGTGCGGGTTCTTTTTTATATGATAGGAAATATCTCAGGCAAAAAGTTTTACAAGCTCCTTCAGCATTTCGGTGATAGCTTCCATGGACTGAATGGATACAAATTCATGGCGTCCGTGGCCATTCTGACCTCCGGTACAGATGTTGGGACATGGGAGTCCCTGATAAGAAAGACGCGCGCCATCTGTGCCGCCGCGGATCGGAGTGACGATCGGGGTGATACCGCAGTGCTCCATGGCAGTCATGACATTGGAGATAAGCTTCTCGTGGCCTTTGACCTGCTCATACATGTTTCGGTAGGTTTCAGTGATGGTGATCTCTGCAGTGCCGGCACCATATTTTTTGTTGATGAAATCGACTGCCTCCTGCATGATCTGCTGACGATGCCGGAACAGTGCCTCGTCATGGTCGCGGATCAGGTAGTTCATGACGGCGGTTTCGGTTCGTCCCTGAAGCTTGTCCAGATGATAGAAGCCTTCCCGGTTCTCTGTGCATGCCGGAGTTTCATATGCCGGAAGCAGTGCCTGATATTCCATGGCGATCTGAATGGCATTTTTCAGGATTCCTTTGGCATAGCCGGTATGGGCAGTGACTCCGTGAATCGTAACAACTGCAGAAGCGGCATTGAAGTTTTCATAGGAAAACTCACCGATCAGGCCGCCGTCGATGGTATAGCCATAGGCAGCGCCGACCTCTTCGAGGTTTACGTGGTCTGGTCCGCGGCCGATTTCTTCATCCGGAGTGAACAGGATGGAGACAGGCGGATGCGGATAATCCGGGTTCTGCATCAGAAATTCTGCCAGAGTCATGATCTCTGCCACGCCGGCTTTGTCGTCTGCACCAAGCAGGGTAGTGCCATCGGTGACGATCAGATCCTGGCCAACGAATGTTTTCAGATTCGGAAATACGGAAACAGCGGTGACAATGTGCTTCTCTTCATTGAGGACGATGTCATTTCCGTCATAATTGCGGATGATGCGTGGTTTGATATTGTCACCGGACATGTCCATGGCAGTGTCCATATGCGCAATGAGTGCCAGACAGGCGCCGGTGCAGCCCTTTGCAGCCGGAATATGGCCGTATACATAGCCGTTTTCATCGGTGTGGGCGTCAGTAATACCGAGAGCTTTCAGCTCATCTGCCAGCCGGGCAGCCAGAACTAGCTGTCCTTTGGTGGAAGGTACGGTGGAGCTGGTAATGTCAGACTGGGTGCCGTACTGTACATAATTTAAAAATCTTTCACTTACATTCATGATTGATTTCCTCCTTGTCAAAATACATTTATCATGTTTCGGAAGGTTCGTCAAGATTGGCCCTGGCAAAATGGAAAGATTGGTAGATGTGTATAGAAAAAAATAAGAAAATAGTCGAATTCGACAAAAAACATGTTTTTAAACCCTTTACTATTGACAAATTAGATATTGGTGATATTATCAGTAATATAACAATGATATTCTTGAGACTCGGAAAACAGGTTTTGGGAATGATCAGGAAAATACGGAGGTCGATAGACGCATGCTAAAATATACCATCAAGCGGTTATTAGTAGCAATTCCAACATTTTTCGGAATTACAGTCCTGGTGTATTTAATTTCATTGCTTGCACCGGGCAGTCCACTGGAAATGCTGATGGCGGATCCAATGGCAACAAAGGAAAGTATGGAGGCCTTAAAAGAGCAGATGGGTCTCAATGACCCAGCCATCATTCAGTATTTCCGCTGGCTGGTATCCATGCTTCACGGAAATCTGGGAATCTCATACCGGAACAGCCTGCCGGTTCTCGGACAGGTTCTGGAAAAACTGGGACCGACTCTGATTCTCACCCTTTCCTCTACAGCATTATCTGTGCTGATCGCGGTACCGCTTGGTATCATGTCAGCATACAAGCCTTACTCCGCATGGGATTATATTTCTTCCGGACTGGCTTTTGTAGGTGCTTCTACCCCGACCTTCTTTACAGGTCTGGTTATGATCTACATATTTGCGGTAAGGCTGGGTGTCCTTCCTATGGGCGGTATGTATGACGCAGGTATCCATACCGCGGCATCGGCGGCGCATCATTTGATTCTACCCTGTCTGGTATTAACTATTTTTAATATCGGAAGCATTCTCCGCCAGACACGAGGAAGCATGATGGAAGTCTTCAATGAGGATTACATCCGCACTGCCCGTGCAAAGGGCCTGATTGAGCCGAGAGTCGTGATCGTTCACGGTTTGCGAAACTCCTTGATTCCGGTTGTTACCGTATTGAGTACCATGATCCCGTTCATGTTCGGCGGCGCGGTCGTGGCAGAGCAGGTATTCAGCTGGCCGGGACTTGGCAGCCTGATGGTCCAGTCCATCAACGCCAGAGATTACCCAATGATCATGGGAATCACCGTTGTGATTGCTGCAGCAGTCCTGATTGGCAACGTCCTGACGGATATTGCTTACAGCTTACTGGATCCAAAGATAAGAGAGAGCCGTTAGGAGGAGAGAAATGTCCACAAAAACAGTTGAAAAAAAAGATTCATACTATCGTGACGTGCTCCGGAAGTTTACAGCGCACAAGCTGGCCATGATCGGTGTTGCGGTCATTTTGCTGGAAGTGATCCTGGTCATTGTGCTTCCTATGATCATGAAGCTGGATCCGTATACGTCAGATATTCTCGCGTTCAGCGCAAAGCCGGGAGCGGGACACATTTTAGGAACCGATGATACCGGCCGTGACGTATTTGCACGACTGGTTTACGGAGGCCGGATCTCCCTTCTGGTGGGACTGCTTTCCGCGATCATCAGTCTTTGCATCGGTGTACCGCTGGGTCTGATCGCCGGTTACTATAAAGGTATCTGGGAAACCATCGTTATGAGAACCGCAGATATCTTCATGTCCTTCCCGTCCATGATCCTGATTCTGGTGCTGGTATCCGTTATCGGACCTTCTGTATGGACGGTTACCCTGGTCATCGGTATTCTGGGCTGGACCGATTTCGCAAAACTGATCTATGGCAATGTGCTGTCGGTCAGAGAAAAAGAGTATGTGGAATCTGCCAAGGCAGTCGGAACCAAAGATATCCCGCTACTGATCAAATACGTGATCCCGAACGCATTTGCTCCGATCCTGATCAACTTTACATTCCGTACAGCGCAGGCGATCATTCAGGAGTCTGCACTGAGCTTTTTGGGTATGGGTGTTCAGCCGCCGGAAGCATCCTGGGGAAATATCCTGTACGCGGCACAGTCCATCACCGTACTTTCCTCAAGACCGTGGCTGTGGGTACCGCCGGGAATCTTACTGGTGCTCACCGTATCCAGTATTAACTTCATAGGAGATGGAATCCGGGATGCTCTGGATGCCAAAACCAAAATAAAAAAGAAATAAATAAAAGGAGGAATATTATGAAGAGAAACATGTTAAAAGTGGTTGCTGCATCTTTGGCCGGAGCAATGCTCCTTACCGCATGCGGCGGTGGATCCAGCAGCTCAAGCCAGACAACCGCGGCTGCAGGTAATTCTGCGGAAACCAGCGCGGCAGCAGAGGCAGGAAGCACAGGCGGCGAGAAGGTCATTACCATGGCACAGACCGGTGACTGGGATACGTTCATGCCGATGAACACCACCAATGCAGGCGCGGATAACGTAATCGAGCTGATGTTTGACCATCTGATGGTCATCAACACCGATGGTACCTTTGGGCCGCGTCTTGCAGACAGCTGGGAGACCAACGAGGCTCAGGATAAGATCACGTACCATCTGAATGAGAATGCAAAATGGCAGGATGGAGAACCGGTAACCGCAGAGGATGTTGTTTACTCCGCACAGGTTGCATCTTCTTCCGAGTACAACTATCTGCGCAGAATCCGTATGAAGTACTTTGCAGGAACCGATGAGACTGGCTGTGAGACCAGCACCGACAGCATCGAGGTAGCAGCACTGGATGATCATACCGTAGAGTTTACCTTAAAGGACCCGATGGATCCAGCTATCATTTACGCACTGGTTAACCGTGACTTCTTTATTATGCCGAAGCATCTGCTGGATAGCATTTCTGACGCAGATCTGGTAAACGACGCATTCTGGCAGAAACCGATTGGCTCCGGCCCATGTATCTTCGACAGCATGGAGTCTGGCGTATCCATTGAGTTCAAGGCAAACAAAGACTACTATCTTGGCGCTCCGGATTTTGACCGTCTGGTATTCAAGAAGGTACAGTCCTCTAACCTGTTATCCGGCTTAATGAGCGGCGACATCGACGTTCTGTCCGGCAACAGCCAGATCCCGTTAGCAGACTGGGAAACAGCTAAGAATACACAGGGTATCGTTACGAAATCTGTACCGACCTTTGCATATCAGTACATGGCAATGAACACCGCCAGAGATTATCTGACCGAGGATGTCCGTCACGCAATCAGCCTTGCAATCAACCGTCAGGTTATCGTTGACCAGCTACTGCAGGGTGAGGCACGTATCGCAATCGGACCTCTGGCTGAGGATCATCCGTACTTTGATGAGAAGCTGCTGCCGATCGAGTATGATCCGGAGAAAGCAAAATCCATGCTGGAGGCTGCTGGCTGGGACAGCAACCGTGAGCTGCAGGTACTGGTATCTACCGGTAACGAAGTTCGTGAGAAATCTGCGATCCTGATTCAGCAGGATTTACAGAAGATCGGCATCAAGACCAAGATTCAGACCTTAGACTTCCCGACCCTGCTTACCAACGCAAGAAACGGTGACTATGATCTGTGCTTCATCGGTTCTGCAGGTTCCGTTGATCCGTCTGAGTCTGTACCGAACGTAACTGCAGGTTACATGAACAACTTTGCACAGTTATCTGATCCGACCCTGGGCCAGATCGGTGAGTCTGGTGCAAAGGAAATCACCTTCGAGGCACGTAAGAAGATCTACGATCAGTATCAGGAAGAGTTATTTAAACAGATGCCGATGGCATTCCTGTATCACACCAACGATCTGTTTGCATATAACGAGAAGCTTGAGAATGTACGCGAAGGCGCAATCGATTACAACATCAACAAGAATGTATGGGAATGGAAAGTAAATAAATAAGCATCTGTTAAATACCATACGAAAAGCGAGGTATTGGAATGTCAGAGAATTTAATTGAAGTAAAAAAACTCGTTACTCAGTTTTCAGGTAAGAATGGAACCGTGACAGCGGTAGACGGAGTATCCTTTCATGTAAAGAGAGGAGAAACACTTGGAATCGTGGGTGAATCCGGGTGTGGAAAATCCGTTACAAGTATGTCGATCCTGCGGCTGATTCCCAAGCAGACAGGAAAAATCGCATCTGGAGAGATTCTGTTCGAAGGCCGCGATCTGGCAAAGCTGTCAGAAAAGGAGATGCGTCAGATCCGTGGAAATGAGATAGCGATGATCTTCCAGGATTCCATGACAGGCTTAAACCCGGTTATGACGATCGGTAAGCAGCTGGTAGAAACCATTACCGCGCACAGTAAGATGGATAAAAAAGAGGCTTGGGCGAGAGCTGAGGAGATGCTGACGAAAGTCGGCATCCCTTCCCCGGCTCAGCGCCTGAAAGAGTTTCCGCACCAGTTATCCGGCGGTATGCGTCAGCGTGTCATGATTGCCATGGCACTGTCCTGCAATGCATCACTGTTCATTGCAGATGAGCCGACGACAGCCCTTGACGTGACGATCCAGGCCCAGATCCTTGAATTGATGAGGGAGCTGAAGGAAAAGGAGAATAAGTCCCTGATGCTGATCACCCATGATATGGGAGTTGTGGCAGAGATGGCAGATGACGTCATGGTCATGTATGCAGGAAAAGAGATGGAATACGGAGACGTAAGAAGTATTTTCAAAGATCCGCTCCATCCGTATACCCGCGGTCTGTTAAAATCCATTCCGCGTCTGGACCAGAGTTCCGATGATCCGCTGTTCAACATTCCGGGATCAGTTCCGGATTTGTCCGAGATGCCGAAGGGATGCCGTTTCTGCACCAGATGTCCGGAAGCAGACAAACGCTGCAGGGAGCAGGAGCCGGGGCTTTACGATGTAAATGGAAGACAGGTACGCTGCTGGAAGTACGCACCGGAAGGAGGTCAGGATGATGTCAGAGGATAAGAAGGTATTACTGGAAGTTCAAAAAGTAAAAAAAGAATTCGTAACATCAAAGAGCCTGACTGGAAAGCCGTTAAAGATTGTCCATGCAGTGGATTCTGTAGATCTGACCATCTATGAAGGCGAGACCATCGGCGTTGTAGGTGAGTCCGGGTGCGGCAAGTCCACACTGGGCCGCTGTATCCTCCAGCTGATCAGACCGACGGCTGGAAATGTGTTGTACCGTGGTGAGGATATCACCAAACTGAACAAGGAGCAGATGCGCCAGATGCGGCGCAAGATGCAGCTGATCTTCCAGGATCCGTACGCATCCCTGAATCCGCGTATGACCGTTCTCGAGCTGATCATGGCCCCGCTTGAGGCCTTCGGGATCGGAACCATGGAGGAGAGAGTCCAGAGAGTCAAAGAGATCATGGAACTGGTAGGCATGCCGGAAAATATGATGAACCGCTACCCGCACGAGTTCTCCGGCGGACAGAGACAGAGAATCGTCATCGCGCGTGCTCTGGTCTTAAATCCGGAATTCGTTGTCTGTGATGAGCCGGTATCTGCACTGGATGTGTCAGTACGTGCGCAGGTACTGAATCTGATTCAGGAATTAAAGAAGAAAAAGCATTTAACCTATATGTTTATTTCCCACGATCTGAGCGTTGTAAAGTACATTTCCGACCGAATTGCCGTGATGTACCTGGGCCGGATCGTAGAGATCGCAGAGAAAAATGAGCTTTATAACAATCCACAGCATCCGTACACGAAAGCGCTGCTTTCCGCAATCCCGATTCCGGATGTGGATAATAAAATGAAACGGGAAATTCTGACAGGGGATGTTCCGAGTCCTCTGAATCCGCCGTCTGGCTGCTATTTCCACACCAGATGTAAGTACGCTACCGAACGCTGCAAGACCGAGTGTCCTGCATTACATGATGTAGGTAACGGACATATGGTAGCATGTCATCTAACTTAAAGGAGGAGCGCAGAATGTACAAACCAGACGAAGCTTTAAAGCAGAGCATCGATCAGTGGATTGAGGCGAATCAGAATGATTTTGTAAGGGACCTGGCGAAACTGGTTGCGATACCGAGTATATCGGTAGAGAACGACGGGCCATGGCCATTTGGAGAAGAATGTAAGAACGTACTGGATAAAGCAACAGAGATTGCCGGAGGATATGGATTTACGGTAGTAAATCATGAATATCACTGCGGCAGCTGTGTGGTACCGGGTACCGGTGAGCATCCGAAGCGAATCGGAATGTTTGCTCACCTGGATGTTGTTCCGCTTGGAGACGGATGGCAGTATCCTCCGCTGGGCTGCACCTTAAAGGACGGTTTTCTGATCGGACGCGGTGTAGGGGATAACAAGGGTCCGGCCATCTGTGCGCTTTATGCACTGCGCTATTTAAAAGAACATAAAATAGAATTAAAAAATGATGTCATGATTTATTTTGGATTGTCGGAAGAAACAGGTATGAAGGATATCGAGTATTTCTGCAAGACGCAGCAGATTCCGGATCTGTGCCTGGTCACCGATACCAATTTCCCGATCTGCTATGGAGAAAAAGGTCTGCTGCGCGCAGAACTGAACCTCCGGACAGACGGAAATCTGATCGATTTTCATGCCGGAAGCGTTGTGAACGTAATTCCCTCCAAGGCAGAAGTGCTGCTTTCCGATGTATCCCTGGAAGAGGTAAAACGTCAGCTTGGAGATCAGGAAGCACTTACGGCAGAGGCAGATGGTCCGCATGTGCGGATCACGGCAAGCGGAATTTCCAGACATGCAGCATTCCCGGAGGGAGCTGTGAATGCGGTTCAGGTTCTGGCAGCAGCATTATCCGGCACCACCCTGCTTCAGGGAAGCTGCGCAGATGCAGTGAAAGGCCTGGCAGAGCTGACTTCTGACTTTTATGGAGCAGGAGCAGATATCTCCTTTGAGGATGAAGCGTCCGGAAAGCTTACCGCTGTCGGAAGCGTAGTACGCATGGAAGCCGGAAATATGAAGATTCTTTTTGATGTCCGCTACCCGGTTACGGCAGATGGCGAGGAGGTCAGCCGCCGCTTTGGGGCATGCAGTGAGAAGAAAGGCTTCTCGTTCAGGGTAACGGAGCTTTCCAGACCGGCTTACCAGCCAATCGACCGGCCGTACATTCCGCTGTTATGCGATATCTGTGATGATGTCCTTGGAAAGCATTACGAGCCTTATACCATGGGAGGAGGAACATATTCCCGCAAGCTTCCGGTAGCAGTCGGTTTTGGACCGGGCGTACCGGACGCAGTCAATCCGTTTGAGAGCGGTCATGGACAGGGACACCAGCCGGATGAATGTGTTCCGCTGAAGATGTTGCTAAATGGCCTGAAAACATATATAATTGCGTTGTTGGAGCTTGATAAAATGATGTAGGGAAGGGTAAGAAAACGGTATGAGTGGAAAGCCATCTTTGAAGGCCGAGATTTATGAAGCTGTTTTGAGTGATATCATTCAGGGAATTTACAAACAGAACGAAATTATTACGGAGAAGCAGCTGATTGCCAAGTACGGAGTGAGCAAATCTCCGATTCGGGATGCCCTGATCGAACTTTGTAAAGAGGGAGTTCTGATCAGCCATCCGCGCTACGGCTATGAGGTGGTACGGATCAATGAGAAGGAGATCCTCGATGTCGTGGATTTCCGAATTCTGATCGAAACCGGTTGCTTCCGGGTTTATGCTCCGACGTTTACCCCGGAAGATATTGCGGAACTGAAGGAGTTCACCATGAAGGAATGCTGGTGGAATGGGACAGATGAGCTTCCGGCATTGAAGCACTGGGAAAACAACATGAAGTTCCACCTGAAGCTCATTTCCTACAGCGGCAACGATTACTGTTACCATATGGTGGAGAGCAGTACCGGATTTCTGACTCGTGCATATGCACAGCGCTTTTGGGATCAGCGGGATAACCGGTCCTGGAATGTGGATGTCGAAGGCCATCTTTGCATTATCCGGTGCATGGAGGAAGGCAGATTTGACCAGGCAGAGCAGGCTTTAAAAAAGGATATTGCATCCTTTCTGGATATCATCTGTCCAAATTACGCGAGAACTTTTAATCTGTAGTAAATGGTAACTGTTCAGTAGGTCTGCGCATTCACTGCGCTGACCGTACGAAAACATGGGCTTGCAGGCAAAAATCCTATTGCCGAAGGCAATTTTCAATGGATTTTTGCTCGTAACTGTGAGGGTACTGAACAGTTACAGTAAATGGAGAAAAGGGAGAGGCTGTCATGAAATGGAAACGTACCAGATTCCATTTTGCGGCAGCCTCTTTTGTCAGTCATCTTTTCTCTTTTTCTTTTGGAAAAGAAGGCGTATAATGAAAGGCAGTATTTGAAAGAATGGAGGAGACAGAGAATGGGGAACGGATTGTCTGACAGAAAGGCAGAGACACAGGAACTGATGCAGATTCGGCAGGAGGCTTATGAGGCAGCCTCACAGCTTCTTACGGCAGCGCATCCGAAGAAAGGAAGCATTCTGGTGGTGGGATGTTCTACCAGCGAAGTTGCCGGTGAGCGGATCGGAAGCTTCTCCAGTCCGGAACTGGGTCAGGCACTTTTTGACGGTATATACCAGGCAGCTAAGGAAGCGGAGGTATTTCTGGCTGCCCAGTGCTGTGAGCATCTGAACCGGGCACTGATCCTGGAAGAGGAAGCAGCAGAACGTTATGGCTATGAGCAGGTCAATGTGGTTCCGCAGCCGAAGGCCGGAGGTTCTTTTGCGACAGCTGCGTATCACAGCTTTACGCATCCGGCAGCAGTGGAGCATATCCGGGCAGCAGCCGGAATGGATATCGGCGACACCCTGATCGGCATGCATTTACAAGAAGTGGCGGTTCCGGTACGGATTGAGCAGCGTCAGATCGGAGCAGCCCGGGTGATCTGTGCCAGAACAAGATTGAAGTTCACCGGTGGTGCAAGAGCCGTATACGACGAAAATCTGTTATAAGAAGAATTGCATCTATTGCAGATCAATGTGGATAACAGATGGATTTTTTCTTGACGCTGTGTATAATTTCGCTTAAAATGAAACAACGACAATGTATACAGAGATACACAGGAAAGGAAGCATTTGTTTATGGGTATCATAAAAGCTTCAAAATTAATATATGATTATATCCGCCGGGATGAAGATGACCATGTGGAAGAAGTAAAACGTGCGATCGATGATCTGACTCTGGACATTAACCAGGGAGATTTTGTGGCTATTCTGGGGCACAACGGCTCCGGAAAGTCTACCTTTGCCAAACAGGTGAACGGCATTCTGCTTCCGACAGACGGCACTGTCTGGATTTCCGGCATGAATACAGCGGACGATGCTCATATCTGGGATATCCGAAAGACTGCAGGCATGGTATTCCAGAACCCGGATAACCAGATCATTGGCAACATTGTGGAAGAGGATGTGGGATTTGGACCGGAGAATCTGGGAGTGCCGACCGACGAGATCTGGCGTAGGGTAGACCAGAGCCTGGAGGCAGTCGGCATGACTGCGTACCGTTTAAAATCACCAAACAAACTGTCCGGCGGTCAGAAGCAGCGTGTGGCTATTGCCGGTGTCATGGCTATGCGTCCGCAGTGCATCATCCTGGATGAGCCGACTGCCATGCTGGATCCGAATGGTCGCAGGGAAGTCATCGCGACCCTTCATGAGCTGAACCGTCAGGAGAAGATCACGGTTCTTCTGATTACGCATTATATGGAAGAAGTCATTGATGCGGACCGTGTTATTGTTATGGATGACGGAAAGCTAGTGATGGACGGAACACCGCGGGAAATCTTTTCCAGGGTAAAGGAACTGAAGGAATATCGTCTGGATGTTCCGCAGGTGACGGAGCTTGCCTATGAGCTGAAGCAGGCAGGCGTAAACCTTCCGGATGGAATCCTGACGATGGATGAGCTGATGGAGAAGCTTCTTCCCATTTTCCACGAAAAATTTCCAGAGGTAAAATAAAAGGAGGCATATATGTCGATCAGGGCAGAACATTTGAATCATATATATGGCGAAGGAACAGCCTTTGAGCAGTATGCCTTAAAGGATGTCAGTTTTGAGATCGAAGATGGACAGTTTATCGGGCTGATCGGTCATACCGGATCCGGAAAGTCCACGCTGATCCAGCATCTGAACGGGCTTTTGCGTGCCAGCAGCGGCGCAATCTATTATAATGGAGAAAATATCTACCAGGATGGCTATGACATGAAGGCTCTGCGCAGTAAGGTAGGGCTGGTATTCCAGTATCCGGAGCATCAGCTGTTTGAGGTGGATGTCTTTTCGGACGTATGCTTTGGTCCGAAGAATCAGGGCCTCTCAAAAGAAGAAGTAGAGGCCCGGGCCAGGGAAGCATTGATCCAGGTTGGACTTGATGAAAAACTCTGGCAGCAGTCACCGTTTGAATTATCCGGCGGTCAGAAGCGGAGAGTTGCCATTGCCGGGGTGCTGGCCATGCATCCGGAGGTACTGATCCTGGATGAGCCGACTGCAGGTCTGGATCCGAAGGGCCGTGATGAGATCCTGGATGAAATTTCCGCATTGCACCGGGACCATCATATGACCATTGTGCTGGTATCTCACAGCATGGAGGATATTGCCCGCTATGCGGACCGGATCATGGTGATGAACCATGGTGAAAAGATATTTGACGCGCCGCCGAAGGAAGTGTTCCGCCATTACAGGGAGCTGGAGGCCATGGGACTGGCCGCCCCTCAGATCACCTACATTGTACATGGCTTAAAGGAGCATGGCGTGCCGATCGCAGACGATATTACCACAGTGACAGAGGCAAGGGATGCGATTCTGCATCTGCTCGGGAAGGATGAAAGACCATGATTCGCGATATTACATTAGGACAATACTATCCGGTGGATTCTGTGCTGCATCGCATGGATCCGAGGGCGAAGCTGTTTGGAACGCTGGTGTTCATTGTTTCTTTGTTTTTTGCAAACAGCATTGCCTGCTATGTGGCGGCCACTCTGTTTCTGGTCATGGCCATCCGCATGTCAAAGGTACCGTTTTCTTTCATGGTGCGAGGCTTAAAGGCAATTTTATTTTTACTTCTGATCAGTGTGAGCTTTAACCTGTTTCTGACGCCGGGAATACCGGTCGTTCAGTTTGGTATCTTTAAGATTACCCAGGAAGGCATCCGTACCGCAGGCTTTATGGCCCTGCGACTGATCTATCTGGTGATCGGTTCCTCAGTTATGACGCTGACAACCACGCCGAATGAGCTGACGGATGGCCTGGAAAAGAGCCTGGGTTTCTTAAATAAGGCAGGTGTGCCGGTACATGAGATATCCATGATGATGTCCATTGCACTGCGGTTCATCCCGATTTTGGTAGAAGAGACCGACAAGATCATGAAGGCGCAGATGGCAAGAGGCGCTGATTTTGAGAGCGGAAACCTGATCCAGAAGGCAAAGAGCATGGTGCCGCTTCTGGTGCCGCTGTTTATCTCTGCGTTCCGCCGTGCAACGGACCTTGCCATGGCTATGGAGGCACGCTGTTATCATGGCGGCGAGGGCCGTACCAAGATGAAACCGCTCAAATACGCCAAGCGTGATCATGTGGGATATCTGGTGTATGTGATCTACCTGATGATCGTGATCCTGCTTCGTGCGTAGGATGATAAAATAAAATGTAACTGTAAATTGCTTCCTGTCATGATGGCCGGGAAGCAATTTTTGACTTGCGCATCCGGCAGGAAAATTTGCCAGGGCAGATTTTCGCATATCATGAAATCTTAGGCCGGGATGCTTTGGGAGGATAACATTGATGAAACGAGTGAGAATGGTGGTAGCCTATGACGGGACTGCCTACCGCGGCTGGCAGCTTCAGCCAAACGGCATCACCATAGAAGAAGTGCTGAACCGGGAACTGACTGCTCTTTTAAAAGAATCCATTTCTGTTATCGGCGCAAGCCGTACGGATTCCGGCGTACATGCCCGTGGAAATGTGGCGGTTTTTGATACGGAAAACCGCATGCCGGCCGATAAGATCTGTTTTGCCTTAAACCAGCGTTTGCCGGAGGATATTCGGGTGCAGCGTTCGGAAGAGGTCCCGGCGGACTGGCATCCCAGAAAGGCTAACTGTATCAAAACCTACGAATATAAGGTACTGAATCGGAAGATTTCCATGCCGTTGGAGCGTCTGTATGCCCATTTCTGCTATTTTAACCTGGATCTTGACAAAATGAGAGAGGCAGCAGCATATCTGGTGGGAGAGCATGATTTTAAGAGCTTCTGCACTGTACGGACCCAGGCGGAGGAGACCGTGCGGACTATCTACAGTCTTGATATTACAAAGCAGGATGACATGATCACCATTCGCATCAGCGGAAGCGGTTTTCTCTATAATATGGTGCGTATTATTGCAGGTACGCTGCTGGAGGTTGGAATGGGGGCTTATCCGCCGGAACATGTGGAAGAAATTCTGGATGCCAGGGACCGCCAGGCAGCGGGACGCACGGCACCGGCGAGAGGACTGACCCTGGTCAGCATGGAATATCAGAAAGAACTGCCGGACTGGCATCACCGGGAGAACAAATACTGGAAGTATGATATTCTGCAGTCCCATATAAAAGATGAGAAGACAGCCTTTTTCGTGCTCACCCGCTGCGTGGAGGAAGAACTGGATGGAATCCTCCGGAGAAATATCCATCATGCGTTCCAGAATGGGGCTGAGAAGGTTTATGTGACTGATCTGGAAAAACCGGACCGGTTAAAGGCCGGGGATGTTCATGGGCGTTATGTGCTGGAAGAGACAGAACAGAAGGCTGAAGACCCGTTCACACCAGAAGAGGCAGATGCGCTGCGGAAATTGGTTCGGAACAGCGGGGAACGTCCAGATTGTGCGAAATGTGCAAAGCCCTCTGGAAATAGAGCACAGGAAGAAGAAACATCAGCAAAGGAAACTGCTCTGCGGTGGGTAACTGCCCTTCCGCTTGTGGATAACACACCGCAAAATTGAAAAAACTGTGGAAAACCCTTCAAAATCACGTAAAATCAAGGAAAAAGCGCTTGACATGAAACAGTGGATATAATATAATATACAACTGTGACGTTAGGTGGAAATGCTTAGGCCAAAGCCCCGGAATAGGCATTTTACTATACATTTCAAAACAATTGCGGTAAGTGACCGTTAGGAACAGATAGTTTAACAGGAGGTTAACCAATGAAGAGTTTTATGGCTAGTCCAGCGACGATTGAGAGAAAATGGTATGTAGTAGATGCTGCCGGATGTACTTTAGGACGTTTGGCTTCAGAAGTAGCAAAAGTATTAAGAGGTAAAAATAAACCGATCTACACCCCGCACATCGACTGCGGCGATTATGTGATCGTTGTTAATGCAGATCAGATCAAAGTAACCGGTAAGAAGTTAGATCAGAAGATCTACTATCATCACTCTGATTACGTAGGTGGTATGAAAGAGACCACTCTGCGTGAGATGATGGCTAAGAAGCCGGAGCGTGTGATTGAGCTTGCTGTTAAGGGTATGCTTCCGAAGGGACCTTTAGGAAGAAGCATGATGACCAAGCTTCATGTATATGCAGGACCGGATCATGAGCAGGCAGCTCAGAAGCCGGAAGCTCTGGAAATCAAATTCTAAGGAAAGGTACTGAAAGGAGGAAGTTATCATGGCAAATAAATATTACGGAACAGGTAGAAGAAAAAAATCTATCGCAAGAGTATATCTGGTACCAGGTACCGGTAAAATCACCATCAACAAGAGAGACATCGACGAGTATCTTGGTCTTGAGACCTTAAAGGTAGTTGTTCGTCAGCCGTTAGTAGCAACCGAGACCGTTGACAAGTTCGACGTTCTGGTTAACGTTCGCGGCGGCGGCTTCACCGGCCAGGCTGGTGCAATCCGTCACGGTATCTCCAGAGCACTGCTTCAGGCAGACGCTGATTTCAGACCGGTTCTGAAAAAAGCAGGCTTCCTGACCAGAGATCCGCGTATGAAAGAGAGAAAGAAATACGGTCTCAAAGCAGCACGTCGTGCTCCGCAGTTCAGCAAGCGATAATCTACAGTTTAATAATGCTAAAAAAGCCCGGAAATACGCCATTTTCCGGGCTTTTTCTATACCCAAAATTCTGTCTGGACTGTTCGGTTTTGATGGAATTTGAACGGAAATTTATGGGTTTATAGTGGTCAAATTACTGGTGGACAAGCCCATTTTGACATCTTATGGGTTAAATTACTGGTGGACAATAGGAGCAAATGAAGTCCAATTTTGCCGTCAACGGACGAACACATACTTGACTGATTTACATAGAGCCTTGGCTCATTCTTTGAAAACGAGAATGGGTTGAGGCTCTATTTTTTTCGCCCGAAATCCGGCGAGACAAATTTGAGCAGGAGGCGGGCAAGACCTTCTTCTGTGCAAGCGATGTGGCGAAAGCGTTGGGGTATGTGAATCCCTACGCCGCAGTGAAGCGCCATTGCAGAGGTCCCCTAACGAAACGCGAGGGGGTCGTTCAGAAGGTGAATCAGTATGGAAATGCAGGTATGGAACAATGCGGTGTTCTCCCGGAATTCAAAGAGATTGCTATTTTTATGCAACTATTTCTTGTTGCTCTTGACAAAATAATTTTTAGAGATTATAACTATAACAGCGTTATATATCAGTGTTATATAGGAGGTGTGCAAAATAAACGGAAATGGAACGACTTTAGAAAATATCCAACGGGCAGCGAAAGCAGAATTTTTAGAAAAAGGATATAAAGACGCTTCCCTGCGGAATATTGTGAAATCCGTGGGAATGACTACCGGAGCCTTTTACGGATATTACAAAAGCAAAGAAGAACTTTTTGAAGCCATCGTTGGTGAACATTATGAATATATTCGTAACCGTTTTATAAAGGCACAGCAGGAGTTCGCCGAACTACCAGCTGCCCAGCAGCCGGAAGTCATGAGTGATATTTCGGGAATCTGCATGTACGATATTCTCTATTATGCGTACGAACATTTAGAGGAATGTAAACTGATCCTCTGCTGTTCGGAAGGGACAAAATTTGCCGGGCTAATTGATGAAATGGTGGAGATTGAGATAGATGGGACGCATGCCTATCAGGATGTCTTAAGAAAGCTTGGACGGCCCTCTCCGCATATCGATCCTTCGCTGGAGCATATTCTGATCACCGGAATGTTTCATACTTTTTTTGAATTGATCATCCACGAAATGCCGATCAAAGATGCCGAAAACTACGTCAGAGAAATGCGCGCCTTTTATACAGCGGGATGGATGAAAATTATGGGGCAGTAATGCCTTATAATTTTTGTTTGTAAGTTAGCTGTAACTAACCTAAATTTGGATATTGTAAGAACATAGACGTGTTCTCTTTATCATAAACACAAAGAAAAGGAGGAATTTTTTTGAAAAAACAATCCAATTTATCACGTCTGCTGGAAATTGCAGGCAGCCATAAGTACCTGACCTATGCTTCCTGGGTGCTTTCTGCCATCAGTGCCCTGATTGCTCTGGTGCCATTCTATTACATCTGGAAAATGATCAAGGAAGTACTGGAGGTGGCACCAGATTTTGGCCAGGCACAGAACCTGACTGGCAATGGCTGGATGGCAGTATTGTTTGCTGTCCTGGCGGTGCTTGTCTACATAGCCGGGCTTATGTGTTCCCATTTAGGGGCATTTCGTATTGCCACAAACCTGCGTATCCAGACCATGGAGCATATTGTTAAGCTTCCTCTTGGATTTGCCGAGAGTTTTGGCAGCGGAAAATTGCGCAAAATCGTCAACGAATCCAGTGCAGCCACCGAAACCTATCTCGCTCATCAGCTTCCCGACAGAGCCAATGCCATTGCAACCCCCTGCGGTCTTTTGGTGCTGTTGTTCGTGTTTGACTGGAGACTGGGACTGTTGAGCCTTGTTCCGGTTGTGCTGGGCTTTCTGATTATGATGGCAATGACCGGAAAGCAGATGCAGGAAAAGATGAAAGAATACCAGAATGCGCTGGATGATATGTCCAATGAAGCGGTAGAGTATGTCCGCGGTATTCCGGTGGTAAAAACCTTTGGTCAGACGATCTTTTCCTTTAAGAAGTTTAAAGACTCCATTGACCGCTATAAAGTATGGGTGATCGCCTATACCAAGCAGCTTCGGACACCGATGATGTTCTATACAGCTGCGATCAACGGAGTTTTTGCCACACTGATCGCCGGAGGACTGTTGCTGACACAAGACGGTGTGACTTCCGGTTTCTTACTGGATCTCATTTTCTATATCATTATTACGCCGGTTATTTCTGTTACACTGACACGCATCATGTTCCAAAGTGAAAATGCCATGATCGTAGATGACGCTTTACAGAGAATTGACAGCGTTTTGCATTTGAAGCCTCTGGAGGAAACCAAACACCCAATGCATCCGCAAAACGCTTCCGTGGAACTGAAATCGGTTCATTTCAGCTATGATGGAGAAAAAGAAGTATTAAAAGATATTTCACTGACCATTCCTGAAGGACGAACCGTAGCTTTTGTCGGCCCGTCCGGCGGTGGTAAAACAACCCTTGCCAACCTGATTTCCCGATTCTTTGATCCCCAGAGCGGAATGGTAACAATAGGTGGTGTCAATGTGAAAGACATCCCGAAGGAGGAACTCATGAATACGGTGTCTTTCGTATTTCAGAACAGCCGTCTGATCAAGGCGTCCATTCTGGAAAATGTGCGTATGGGGAAACCGAAAGCTACCCGTGAGGAAGTTCTGACTGCTCTTCATCACGCACAGTGCGATGATATTCTGGAAAAACTCCCACAGGGTGTGGATACGGTTATCGGTACAAAGGGTGTCTATCTTTCCGGCGGCGAGCAGCAGCGAATTGCCATTGCCCGTGTAATGCTGAAAAATGCACCGATCATCATTCTGGATGAAGCCACTGCCTTTGCTGACCCGGATAACGAAAGCCGCGTACAGGCTGCTTTCTCAAGACTTTCCGAGGGAAAGACCGTGATTATGATTGCCCACAGGCTTTCTACCGTAACAAATGTGGATCAGATTTTTGTCATTTGCAACGGACAGGTTGCCGAGTGCGGCAACAGCCGTGAATTGCTTGCAAAAGACGGCATTTTCAGCCGTATGTGGAAAAATTACCAGACTTCCGTGCAATGGAAGGTAACAAAGGAGGTGCAGTGATATGATCAAAAAACTGCAGAAAAAATATGCCCTGTCTGAACAGGGAGCAAAAGACCTGATCAAAGGCTGCCTGGCCTGTGTCCTTCAGAATCTGTCTTTGATGTTTCCGGTAGGTCTTTTATATTACATGGTCAGCGATCTGATGAACGGAGGTGTTCCCGGTGGGAAAATTCCATTTTATGTGGCAGGCTGCGTGGTGTGTATCGGCCTGATTCTGCTGACCACTTTCTTTCAATATAATGCGACCTATTTTGCCACTTACAAAGAAAGCGGTATCCGCCGCATTACTCTGGCAGAGCATCTGCGCAAAATCCCCCTTTCCTTTTTCGGGAAAAAGGATTTAGCCGATCTTACCAGTACGATTATGGCGGACTGTACCTTCCTAGAGCAGAGTTTTTCACATTTTATCCCTGAGCTTGCAGGTTCAATCATTTCTACGATCCTGATTTCCGTTGGTCTGTTCTTTACGGACTGGAGAATGGCGCTGGCTGCCTTATGGGTTCTGCCGGTTGCCTTTGCGATTGTGGGATTTTCCGCAAAAATTCAGGAAAATCTGAATCAGAAAGCCATGGATGTGAAGATGGCCTGTGCAGACGGGATACAGGAGTGCATTGAAACAGTTCGTGACCTAAAAGCAAACAATGCGGAGCAAGCATATTTAAAAGGTCTGGAAAAGAAGATTCGTGCCGTGGAGCATCGTTCCATCCTCAATGAATTTGGTCTTGCTGCTTTTGTGGTTTCCGCGTCACTGGTGCTGAAGCTTGGTATTGCAACGGTTGCGCTGGTGGGAGCTGTTCTGCTCATGCAAGGAAGCCTCTCCGTGCTTACATTCTTTATGTTCCTTCTGGTAGTATCCCGTTTATATGACCCTCTGCAGGGCGCACTCCAGAATCTTGCGGCAGTCATCAGTACACGAACCAACATTGCCCGTATGAATGAAGTTCTCGATCATCCGATCCAGCAGGGCAGCGACAGGCTTTCCAATCAGGGGTATGATATTGTCTTTGACCATGTTGGGTTTGCCTACAATACCGGAGAAACCGTATTGAAAGATGTTTCCTTTACGGCAAAACAGGGAGAGGTTACGGCTTTGGTCGGCCCATCTGGCGGCGGAAAAACAACCGTATCCCGGCTTGCAGCAAGGTTCTGGGATATTAACAGAGGAAAGATTACCGTGGGAGGCATGGATGTATCCCGAATTGACCCGGAAACACTGCTTTCTCTGTATTCCATCGTATTCCAGGATGTTACACTGTTTGACAATACGATTCTGGAAAATATCCGAATCGGAAACAAAGACGCCACAGATGAACAGGTCATTGCTGCTGCGAAACTTGCCAATGTGGATGAATTTGCGGAAAAACTGCCGGATGGATGGAATACCAAGATCGGGGAAAATGGCTGTGAACTTTCCGGCGGAGAGCGCCAGCGTATCTCTATTGCCCGTGCATTTCTGAAAAATGCGCCGATCATTCTTTTAGATGAAGCTACTGCTTCCCTGGATGTGGAGAATGAAACTCTGATACAGACAGCCCTTTCCCGTCTGATCGCAGATAAAACGGTTCTGGTCATCGCCCACAGGATGCGTACCGTAGCAGGAGCAGATAAAATTGTTGTCCTTTCTGATGGCACCGTGGCAGAAGAAGGATCACCAAAGGATCTGGAAGAAAAGAATGGTGTATATGCCCATATGGTAAAACTGCAGACAGAAAGCCAGAATTGGAAACTTGCGTAAAGAAGGAGGAAATGTAATGAACAAGAACCATGGTAAGCAGGAAAATATCCGACTTGGCACCCACGGAGAAGACTATGGAAGCTGGATGTCCAACCCTGTCTTTTACATCATTGGCGGAATCGGAGTTTTGGCCGCTGTGCTGGCTGTCCTCTCTTTTTATGTATTACATGTCGCTGTTCTTGGTGTTCTGTTTACTGTTATCACAATCGCAATTTTGGTTTTTCTGATCTGGATCACATGGATCAGGCGGCAGTATGCCTTTGGCGGTGGCGGAATTATGGAACAGGTTCATCGAGTCGTTCTCTCTCACCTGGACTATGACGGTGAGGGGAAGATTCTGGAAGTAGGCTGCGGCTCCGGAGCATTGACAATCCGTTCAGCTCTGACATGGCCGAAAGCAAAAGTGATTGGTGTTGATTACTGGGGCGCTGTGTATAATTACAGCAAAGCACTCTGCGAGAAGAATGCTGCCAGGGAGGGCGTGGCTTCCCGCTGTGTATTTCAGCACGGTGATGCGAAGCAGTTGGATTTTCCTGATGAGAGTTTTGATGTAGTCATCAGCAACTATGTCTATCACAATGTTATGGGTGCTGATATGCAGAAACTGCTGCTGGAAAGCCTGCGGGTATTGAAAAAAGGCGGCGTCTTTGCACTCAACGATGATATGAAACCAAAGATGTACGGTGACATGGAAGGTTTTGCGCAGAAACTGCGAGATATGGGGTATGAGGAAGTACGACTCGTTGACACTGCACAGGAAGCTTTTGGCTCCCACCGTCGGGCTGCCATGATGATGCTGGGGTCTTCCCGGCTGCTTGTCGGCAGAAAGTAATGTATCAAAACAGGAGGTTTGGCTATGTCCAAGTTAGGAGTCGTGGAGGATACCCTGTTTGTCCCTATGCTGGGAAGAATTTATGCTGCTGAGCATTGCCCACAAATTTTATATGATAAAAAGGCATTGGAATTGAAAAATAGGCTGCCGTTAGACTTGATTGAACAGAATATGCAGAACCAGTATACCCTTTTGGCCTCTGCTTCCCGGTCTGCTAATATGGATCGGATTATTCGGGCTTTTCTGGAACGCAGACCGGACGGTGTGATTGTCCAGCTGGGCTGTGGTCTGGAGACAACTTATCACCGATGTGATAACGGAAAGACACACTGGTATGCCGTGGATCTGCCGCATGTGATCGAATACCGGCGAGATCTTCTTCCCGAACCAGAGAGGGAATTATATATTTCCGGTGATGCCTTTGCAAAGGATTGGATCAAAAAAGTTCGCAATGATGTACTTGATGCTCCTATTCTCGTTACTGCAGGCGGATTATTTCATTATTTTGAGGAACATAAGGTCATTGCCCTTCTGCGTATGATTGGGCAATTTGGAAATATGGAAGTTGTTTTTGATACAGTGAACAAAAGAGGCATGACCATGATGAAGAAAAAATATATGAAACAGGTCGGCCATGCCGATGCACAGATGTTCTTTTATGTGGATTCCGCGGAAGAACTGGCAGCAAAAATCGGGGATAATGTGAAAGTGATTACGGAGGAACCATACTATCGTTACATCCCTAAAAACAGTTTAAAGCTATCCACAAAGGTCAGTATGGCAGTTTCTGATCAATTCAAGATGGTAAAGATGATTTGTTTAAAAACCTAAGATTTTTTAACACAAAATAATTTTTGCAAGTCCTTTTTGCAACTACATTTTTATTTTACAACAAACAGATCCGGGACTGCCGTTCGAGGAAAAAGTGAAGCTCTACCACATGCAGATGTTAGGCTGATAATTATGCAAGCGCCGCCTGCACAATTTGCAACAAAAAGAGGAGCCAATCCAGGCTCCTCGAAGGTACGTTATTTCAAAAAGTTGCTCTTATGTTCCAGTGCGCGCAGATTATAGCCAAGTGTTGCCAGGTGCGCCACCTTCAGCGCAACCAGGTTGATGTCGGTGGACATTGCACTGGCAATCTGCTCGGCTGTGTATCCAGATTCCCGCCAATCATCAGACAAAATTGACCACCTGATTCACCTAAAAAACATCGTGGAGATATGACTATGAGTAAACTTATTTTCTGTCAATTCAACATCGACACAGCCAGCGTAGAACTGGTTTTTGACGATGGAAGCCGGATTTCCATTGACGTCACCGCCGTTGAAAACGAAGTTGCCGATAACCGCTTCAAGTGGTCAGAGCTGGATTATCTGATCGACAACGACCCGCTTGCTTATGCCGATCTGATTCTGAACAGCAAGCTGAACGTCCTGTTTGAATAAACCGACATGAGCATAAACGACAGCGGCCCGGTTCATAATGATTGGGCCGCTGCTTATTATATCATTGTATTATGCGAACTCATTCCTCAAACAGATACAGAAGATATCCGTAACCCTCTGCTTTCATCTTTGCGTAAGGCACAAAGCGCAGGGCCGCACTGTTGATGCAGTAGCGCACGCCATTGGGGGACTCCGGATCGCCGGTGAACACATGACCAAGGTGAGAATCTCCGGCACGGCTTCTGACCTCTGTACGGCGCATGCCGTGGCTCAGGTCCTCCAGTTCCACCACGGCAGGCTCTTCAATGGGCTTTGTGAAAGCCGGCCAGCCGCAGCCGCTCTCGTACTTATCCGTGGAGGAAAAGAGCGGCTCGCCGGTGACGACATCCACATAGATGCCCTTTTCAAACTTATCCCAGAACTCGCCTGTGAAAGCGCGCTCTGTGCCGCTCTCCTGCGTAACACGGTACTGCTCCGCCGTCAGCTTGTCCCGGATGGATTCCACCGCGGGCTTCTGATAGTCGCCCGGATCGATGCGCAGCCGGGAAAACAGCTCCATCTCCGCGCGCGGGATGTGGCAGTA
>NZ_QUIK01000009.1:0-2344 GCF_003480105.1 Clostridium sp. AM42-4 | reverse complement strand
CCGCGGGCTTCTGATAGTCGCCCGGATCGATGCGCAGCCGGGAAAACAGCTCCATCTCCGCGCGCGGGATGTGGCAGTAGCCGTTCGGGTTCTTTTCGAGGTAGTTCTGGTGGTACTCCTCGGCGGGGTAATAGTTCTTGAGTGGACCTATCTCCACGAAGAACTTTTCACTGCGTCCCCGCTCGATCTCCGCGATGCGCTCGACCGTTTCCTTCGCGCTTTCGTTGGTGTAATAGACACCGGTTTGATACTGGCTGCCCCGGTCGTTGCCCTGCCGGTTCTCCACCGTGGGGTCGATCACATAGAAGTAGGCCAGCAGCAGGGCGTCGAGACTCACCTGCCCGGGGTCATATTCCACCCGCACGGTCTCCCGGAAGCCGGTGTTCCCTTTGCAGACGGTCTTGTAATCGGCGTCCGCCTCGCATGTGCCGTTGGCATAGCCGCTCTCGGCATCGATGACGCCGGGGATGGACTGCATCAGCTGTTCCATGCCCCAGAAGCAGCCGCCCGCCAGATATATGACATTTTCCGTGGTATCCATATACATGCTTCCTTCACCGGACATATCAGAGGGCTGTCCGGTCATTTCCTTCTCGTCCGTTTTCTGCGGCATATTTTTCTGCCCGGCGGCGCAGCCGCTCAACAGCAGTACCGCGGTGAGCAGAAGCGGCAATACTCTCCGATACATGGTGTATCCCTCCTTTCTGAGAAGATAAATTCGTTTGTCAGCCCATATCGGCGGCAAGAGCCTGGTCGATGAGTTTTTGCAGCGTCTCCGCCTGCTTCTTTTCCGTGATGGCGCCTACGATGGGTTCACCCACGATATTGCCGCTGCGGTCGACCACATAGGTGGTGGGATAGGCAAAGATGCTGGTGGTAAACTTTCCTGCCTCACCGTCGGAGTCAAAATACACATTCTGATAGGTGGCGCCCTTCTTGGCAAGCACATCCTTCGCCTCGGAAATTGCCGTTTCGTCGCCGTCCAGCGTGAAGGTGTTGACGCCGATGAGGGAGCCGCCCTTCTCCGCCAGTTCCTTGTTCAGCGCATCCAGCTCGGAAAGCTCGCCTACGCAGGGATTGCAGGTGGTGAACCAGAAATTCATCACGGTGACGGCGTTGGCGGAGAATAGCTCGTCGCTCTTCACCGTGTTGCCGTCCAGATCTTTCCCTTCAAAGGCGGGGAACTTCTGCATACTGCCGTCGTCGGGAGGGTTGTTCGTGTCGCTGCCCGCGGGCATGCTCATATCGCCGTCCATGGATTTCTGCATGAGCTCGGGATACTTCTCTTCCAACTCGGTCAGCCTGTTTTCAATATTGCTGATCTCCGTGGCTGACTCCTTCAGCCACTCATACTCCTTGTTGGTGAACTGCTCTTTAGCGGCCTCGACGGTATCCAGCAGGAAGTCGCCGTAGTTTTTCCCGTCCTCGATCATGGCCATGCCCTTGTCAGCCTCCATAAAGACATTTTCCCACAGCTCGGTATTTTCCGACAGGATCGCGTTCTCCCGATCCAGCAGCTCCTTGTGCAGGGCGAGCGCCTCCTCGGCGTTTTTCGGCTCGCCAGTCATGGCGGAGCCGTTGCCGCTCATGTCGCCCATCTTGTCATTGTTCTTCGTGCCGCAGGCCGCCAAGGCCAGCACCATCAGCACGGCAAAAGCCAGTGCAAAAATTCTCTTCCTGTTCATTTTGATTCCTCCATCGTTGTTTTCTTTGTTGTTTCTTTCCCGTTTCCGAAGCCGTAACGAAAGCACACGGCGTTCGTCGGACAGGCGCGGATGCACATTCCGCAGCGGATGCACTCGGTATGGTTGGGCGTTTTCGTCACATCCACATCCATCTTGCAGGCTCTGGCACATTTCCCACAGGAGACGCACTTACTCTTGTCCACCTTTATCTGGAAGAGGGACACCCGGTTGAACAGCGCATAGAACGCGCCAAGCGGGCAAAGCCACTTGCAGAACGGTCGGTAGAACAGTACGCTCAGCGCAATCACCGACAGCAGGATGCTGAATTTCCATGTAAACAGCTTGCCCAGCGCCGCCCGGATGCCGGAATTGGCAAGGGACAGCGGGATGGCTCCCTCCAGCACGCCCTGGGGGCAGAGGTACTTGCAGAAGAAGGGGTCTCCCATGCCCACATCGTTCACAAGGAACGCCGGTAGCAGGAAAACCATCACCAGCAGGACAGCGTATTTCAGGTATGTCAGCGGCTTCAGCCTTTTTGTGGAAAGCTTCTTCGTGGGGATTTTGTGCAGCAGCTCCTGAAACCAGCCGAAGGGGCATAGAAAGCCGCAGATAAAGCGTCCCAGCAGGACTCCCAGCAAAATGAGAAAGCCTGTGATATA
>NZ_QUIK01000008.1:1361-166212 GCF_003480105.1 Clostridium sp. AM42-4 | reverse complement strand
GCTTAAAGCGGCTGAGAAGCACGTGACTTTAGTCATGTGAGGTTCACATGAGAATAAACCATATATTGCGATATGATAATAGAAATTACTATATGTGGTATACTAACAGTTCGCATTTTGGAAAAAAACATGCGGATATCGGGATAATCTCTTGCGACTTTACACAGAATCTGTTATGATTTTGAACAGATAGGAGCAGAGAAAATGAAATTAAAGAGTGAGATGCGGGTTTATTTTGATATGGATGGCACGATTGCCAAGTGGCGCGATGTGCCGGTTGAGGAAACCAGAAAGCCGGGATATTATGCTGATTTGGAGCCGGAAGTGGAGTTGCTGGATTTCATGCGAGATGCAATGAAGGCTGGTGAGAACATTTATATTCTGTCCTCGTATTATACGGACACCAGAGCACTTCTGGAAAAGAAAAAGTGGCTGGACAAGTATCTTCCGGAGATTGATTCAGCGCATTGCCTGTTCGTGCCGTATGGGAAAAACAAGGCGGAGTTCATCGAAGCTATGCTGCATCGGAAGCTCAGCACGGCAGATATCCTTATTGATGACCATACGCCGAATCTCCACCGCTGGGAGGAAGCAGGCGGCCTTGGCGTGAAGTGGCTGAATGAGATCAACGGTAATAACGGTCGCTTTGAGGGTGCCCGTGTTGGCACTGCAGAGGAATTAAGAGCGGTTCTGGATGCAGAAATGGAGAAGAAAGCATCCGGTTTTTAAGTTGGAAAAAAGGTTAGGCAAGAAAAATAATAATCGCATAAGAAGAGAGGCTGCTTCGTGATGAGGCAGCCTCTTGAAATTTATACCCTGTCAATTCATTCAACTAGCGGCTGACTGCTATTTACAACATAAGCGTGTATAATAGAAAAAGCAAAGGGAGGAAACCGATTATGAGACAGTTAATCAATTGTCTTTACACAGGAGACCAATCACGCAAAAGAGGTGAAAAGATTCTTGAAGGACGATGCCTTAAAGATCGCCAAATGGCAGCGGGAGCATAAATGCAGATACCGCACGGCCGGAGGCTGCCAGAGCTTTGGCGCGTTTGGCGGAGGATATGGATACTATTTTGTGCCGAATAGCATGGGGATTTCCAGAACGGTAACCTGCGCCTGTGGTGCGGAATTGGATCTGTCCTCATATAGTTAGGATAGTGAGCGTGAATCTTAGGCGGTTCAATTGCCGTTGTAATACACGAAAACATGAAATGGAATTTCTTTTTCATGGTGTCAGGTCATTTTGATGCCGCTCTGAAAAAGAAATTCCTTTTCTTTTTTTGCGCCGGCCATGTTTGTTGACGATGCCCGGACAGAAGGGTATAATGATTCTAATAAAACAGAAGGGGAAGGTAGAGCATGCAAAAGACAAATTCTGTAGAAGGCCTGAAGTGTGATCTGGAAAAGCTGCAGCATCTGACAGACGCATTGGTGCCGGATCTATCCCAAATAAATGAGAAAATCCGTGCTGGCAGACTGCTGCCGGAAGGAATGGGCAAGAAAATAGCGGATTGTCTTTATGAGATAAACCAGATTCAGACAGAACTGAAAACGCAGTTTGCTTCTTTAAAGCTTGGGGAATTACCGGAGCAGACAGCAGAGCTTGAAAGGATCCTGGAAGAATACCAGAAAAAACAGAAATTAAAAAATAAATATCTGCAGGTAGTAAGCTTTTTCATGTCCCTGCATTCGGAGGAAGAGGCGATAGAGAAGCTGCTGGACCGCAAAAAAATGCAGCTGGCACTTTTGGATCTGGAATCGGCAGAGTCAGAGGAAGAATTCCAGCAGACGTTAGAGCCGTATATCCTGTTAAAAAATACATTGGAGGAAACAGATGATCGCAAAAAGTTTTCCCTGATGTATCAGTTGGCTGGCTTCTACGAGGAAGCCATTTTCTCTGGAATCGGACGCGGGAAGATTACCAGCTCACAGGAAGAACTGTGCAGTACGGCAGAAGCAGAGACTCCGTCCGTGCCGGAAGCAGCAGCCCTGGAGCCGGAAAAGCTTCAAAATTCAGGTGAGGAGAGTGCAATTGGTAACGCAGACACCGGCGAGAAGGAAATCGCAGATACCGTTGCGGAGGAGAATACAAGCATCTTGGCTGCGAACATCTGGGAAGAGCTTGGCGTAGAAGATGCATCAGCATTGTGCCACAGGGAGCAGACGGAGCTGCTTTCTGTACAGACGGCTCCAAAGGCTGCCGATAAGTTCGGTACAAGCAAATTTAAAAATGAGATCGGCAAGCAATCCTGCAAGGAAAAAATCATCTGTATGGTGGAAGCATTGGACGGATGTGCCTATTCGAAGAAATCCATTGCGGTGTACTATAACCGAAAAGCTGGTTATTATGATCTTGTGACCGATAAGCTGTACCAGCTTGGCTATCTGAAAAAATATTCCGTGGAAGGAATGGGAGAGTTTTTTACGCTTTCTGAAAGAGGAGATAAGGCTTTTTCGTCAAAAGAGTCCTTTAATTTCCTTCAGCAGCACAGTCCCTATGTGAGAAAGCCTTTACCGGATGATGGAGAAAACATTGAAGATACTGCCAATGCTGCAATGACACGGCTTTTATGCTGTGAATGTTATGAAAAAACATTGCAGGTTGACAGAGACTATACTTTCTGGAGAAGAACCATCTGTTTATCCACAGATTTCTTCACTTTGATTCTGCCGGATGTAATGGGTTCCTTAAAGCTTGCATATTTTGGCATCGTGTCGGAAAATCCGGAAGAATTTCAGCGGGCACAGGAAAAACTTGCAAATCTGTATGAAAAACATAAGCCGGACTACCTCATTGTCGTGGAACCGGACAAGAAACTGGCATTTCAGATGGTGAAGTGGGTTGCTGGTATCATAACACCTGAGGTCTGGGTGGGCTACAGTGTATATGGCGAAAAAGGAATATTTGACGCTTCTACAGGAGCTTTACTGGAAATCCTGCCTCCTGACGAAGATATAGAAGAGCCTGCAGATGAACCGGAAACTTTGGAATGCGCAGAGGAGCCGGAAACCTCAGCGCAGGCAGATGTGACAGATACGGCAGAATACGGGGAAACTATTGATGAGACAGTCCAGAAAGAAGAAATCCAGGAGACTGAAGCAGAGAAAAACGTAGAAGAAAAAACAGAAGAAATTCCGGAATATGAAGAAATTACAATGGAGACTGCAGTTTCTGGAGAAAATGCAGAAGAAGCTATAGAAGAGACTACAGAGGAAGCCGCAGAAGAGGCTGTAGAAGAGGCTGCAGAGGAAGCTGCAGAAGAATTCATAGAAGAAACCGCAGCAGAATCTGTCCAGGAAAAACAGCCGGAAAATCCGGCCGTTTCCGGTACGCTCCTTACGGAATCAGAAAAGCAGGATTATAATGCGAAGTATCAGGAGATGCTTGCATCCGGGAAATTTTATGCAGCGACTACGTTTTTGAAGTCCCTGTCTAAGCAATTTTCATATTATGAGCCGGTATACCGCCAGGTTGCGTATGCGCTGAATGATCCTATGGAGAACTGCAGCTACAGCTCCGACAGCATTATCAATGTTTTTTATGAGGGAGAGACTCCGGTTTCCGATTATTTTGTGATCTCCGCTGCGATCCGGGATTATTTTTATGACCAGTTCAGCTATGAGTATTCCCTGCCGCAGCTTCAGTCCATGGTATCCGGAAGTGAGGTATTGCAGGAAATTCCTTCTGTGGAGCGGATCGTTTATCTGCTGCAGAAGTTTAAGACGGAAAACCAGAAGGGGATGGACCGCTATGCTGATTACCGCGAGAAAGAGCGTGCGATTCTCGAAAAGCGCCTGGAAAAGACAAAGCAGGAAGCAAAGGGCTATTACCAGAATTACAGCTCTGGCAATATGAAAGAGAATGCTTCCCATAAGCGTTTTATCGAAACATCTAAGTTGTTGCTTGGCCCGAAAAGTGACCTGAGTGAGTACCTGAAAATGGTTGCTGACGATAACCGGGACATGGTGGAACTTTTGGAGGAATTCCTTTCTACCAACTATGTGAAGGATCATGCTGCAATCCGTGAAGAGAATATTGAGCCTGCCAAGATTGACCGGATTCTGGACGAGTACTGGAACAAGGCAGCGCAGAACATGAGACTGGTGAAAAAGACCTCAGACCTGATGAGCAGCCTCAGAATGAATCTGTTCAAAAAGGTACAGAAGGTTGTAAGTGTTTTATGCAATTATGTATTTCTGTGTAAATCCAGCATTTCCATGCAGGATGACCCGGCAGACCGGGAATATAAGAGAAACAGAAAAGACCTTCTCAGTGATATTGAAGAGGCGTTAAGTGTGCTTGGAACAGAAAATCCGGGCAGCCTGGAGCTTCTGGCAGGCAAAAATGTGCTTGCAAAGACGCTTATGGAAATCAAGGACAGAATCGATGGCACCTATAAAGAAGGAAGTTATAAGTATTTTTACATGGACTTTCTGAAAAACGATAAGATCCTTCTGGATGAAAGCTTTCTCCCGATCCTGGATGAGGTGCTGGAGCTTCCGGAATTTTCTGTGAGAAGCCGTATCCTCAGACACTGTGAGGAAAGCAGTGCAGAGCATAAGAGCTGGGAAGAACGCATCGATGATATCTATAAGCATGAGGATAATTACGGCTCTGCAGAGCTGATCTTCCGGTACGTGGAGGACCAGGAAATCCCATTTGAAAACCTGGCGCAGCAGCATTCAAAAATGAACGAAGCAATGAGCTATCCGAAGACTGATATGGAGAATAACCGGAAGGGGTTCATTGAGGATCTGGAGCTGGCACAGAGCTATGGACAGATGGATAGCACCGTAGAAAATACAAAAGAGATTATCCTTCAGATCATGGAAAACTGGTTTGTGTGGGCAAAGGATACCATGAACTATGGCTTCTTTTCCCAGATCCTGAATGCATTTCTGGAGAAGATCCATAAGGATGCTGAGGCAAGAAAGGACGAGTTGAATAATGATCTGAAAGTCTATCTGGAGAAAAATAAAGAGTATGAGAGTAATCAGGCAGTTTCTGCTGTTGTAAAGCAGATCAAGGACCGTATCGACCAGCAAAATTATGCGGCAGCAGAGGACCTTTTGAACCGCCTGATCAGAAATGACCTGGAGCTTGACGAGAATGTGCAGCAGCAGACAGATTATCTCCTGGAGTTTCTGGAGGAATACGATATTAACTATAAGAAGACTGCAAAGTCAGGGGCAACCTTAAAATCGCTGGTTCCTACGTTTAGAAACAATAAGGATACAAAGGGTGCGAATAAACTTTTGGAAAACTGGCCGAAGGGAGCCAGTGTAGGGGAAACTACCATCCGCAGCCTTCTGGATGCACTTGGATTTGATACCGCTGCTGTAAAGCAGGAGCCGCGTCTTCAGGGAAAGATCGAAAGCTATCTGATCACCTTAAAACGCCCGCAAAACGGAAGAAAAAGCAATTACAAACATCCGATCTCCGCATTTGGATCGGAAGCGGAAACGAAAGGCTTCCGGGTTGTCTGTCTTTTTGGAAAGACAGATGCTTCCAGACTGATCGATACGTTTAAGGAAATCGGCAATGCGAAAAATACCCTGGTGCTCCTGGACTATGCGTTATCGCTGGCAGACCGCCGTATTCTTGCAAGAAAAACAAAAACAGACTTAAGCAGTAAGATATTTGCAGTGCTTGACCGTGTGGCTGTTCTTTACCTGGCGAAGCATTATGCGGAAACGGCAGTGAACCGTATGCTGATGTACATTGTGATGCCATTTGCATCTTACCAGCCGTACATCAACAAATCCGCAGATGTGATGCCGCAGGAGATTTTTATCGGGCGCAGATATGAGCTGGAAAAGATTGAATCCCCGACAGGGGTGAACCTTGTATATGGAGGCCGCCAGCTTGGAAAGACAGCACTGCTGCGTATGGCTAAGAAGGATATCGATATGAACGAAAACGGTGACCGTGCGATCATCGTCAATGCCTGGGAAAAGGATTACCGGGAGACGGCAAAGGCAGTCTCTGCTGCCTTGTTTGACGAGGGCATTATCGAACAGGAAAATATCACGGATGACTGGAGCATGATCGCCAGAGATATCAAGAACCGCCTGCGCGATACGGCAAAGCCTATCCCATATTTCCTTCTTATGATCGATGAGGCAGATACCTTTATCGAGAGCTGTGCGGAGGTAAACTACCAGCCGTTTGATGCATTAAAGGAGATCCAGGGCATTGGAGCAGGCCGCTTCAAGTTCGTTTTTGCAGGCCTGCGCAATATCGTAAGATTCAAGCAGGAAACGGTATTAAAGAACAATATTGGCCTGGTGCATCTGGAATCGCTTACGGTAAAGCCGTTTAAGGCAATGGAGGCGAGAGAGCTTCTGGAGGTGCCGTTATCGTACTTAGGCTTCCGCTTCCCGAAGGATAATGAGACAGAGGTTCTTATTTCCACGATCTTTGGAACGACGAACTACTTCCCGGGACTGCTCCAGCTTTATTGTACAAAAATGATCGAGGCAATGCGCCGCGATTATGCCGGTTATCCGGAAAGCGAGACACCGCCGTATTATGTTAAGAAAGAACATATCAAAAAGGTTCTGGCAGAACAGTCCCTGCAGGATGACATTTATGATAAATTCCTGATCACGTTAAAGGTAGATGGCGATGATTACTACTATATTATTGCCCTGCTGGTTGCTTACCATTACCACGAATACAAATCCTCAAATGGCTGCAATGCAGAGGAACTTTTGAAACTGGCAGATGGATATTCCATCAAAAAGATCGCTGGCCTCGATAAAGATAAGCTGACTGCACTGATGGAAGAAATGCGCGAGCTGAACGTGCTGCAGCACACCGGTGACGGGCGTTACCGTTTTACGCGCCACAGCTTCTGCCAGATGATGGGAACCACACAGCACATTGACGATGAGCTTGAAAAATACATGGAGGACTAGTATGGCGGATATGGACGAGGTATGGTGGAACCATATCATAAAGGCACACAAGTTCATGGAGGATATTGTAAATGCTGCGGCGGAGGGGAAAAGTGTGCTCCTCTCCCTGCCGGAGCAGGCTCCATGGAGAGAGACACTTCAGAATCTGGTAGAGGATAGGCTGAAACTGGAAAATTCGAATAATGTGATGGATTATATTCCATGCCCTGAGGAAGAAGCAGGATTATTTCTCTTGAACAAATACTGTAAAAAGGAGAGAAGGGCATCCTATCGCTACGGGGTAAGCTATGCGGAATTTTTGGGACAGTGTGAGGATATTGTCTTAAACGACCGGTACATATGGGTATATGACATTCCCCAGGATAAATGTGGCGAATGGATGGACTTCATCGTAGAGTACAATAAAAACGTAAAGGAAAAGACTCCGGCTGTTTTCATTCTGGAGGTGAAGGATGATAATCTGGTGAACAAGGCCAGAAAAGGAATACGGAAGCTGGCCTTTCACCAGAATATCAGTGCGTATGACCGCTTTGCCTTCTGTGCGCTGGCTGCGAGTGACAGCAGTACCTGCAAGGAATATCTGTATCCGTACCTTGCGGAGCTTGCGGCATCCGTCTGCAAGGATGACATTGAACTGTGCGCACAATGCGTCAGCAGAGGAAACCGGTTTTTAAAAAATCCGGAAGAAACGCTAAAAGAGATTCTTTCTGAAGGCTGCCGCAGTGACGGAGAGTGCTTTACTTATTCCGGGTCAGCAGAAGAATTAAAGACCCTGATCTGGGAAGCACAGTTAAAAAATGTATTTCCGGTCATCGAAAAATACCGGAGCTCTTTTATAAAAAAACATAAGGATGCGATCCAGAAGGCACTTCCGGTCAGCAATTCTTATGGACAGAATGTAACAACCCCGGAGGAGGTCGAGATCGGAATGCTTATTTATATGGTGGGAAACCAGCTGATCCACGTAAGCAGCAGTGAGTATCAGGAAATGGAATGCTTCCGGGATGCCAGAAATAAACTGGCACACTTAAACGTGATCGATTTTGGGAGCGCAGACCTGATCCTGAGGAAGGCAGAAGCCTTATAAAATATATGCTTAAGATGGATGGGAGACACACTATGGACGAGACTAGAAAAGCTGAAGGATGGACTGATCGCAAGAAAGGAGAAGCTATGGAAAACTTACAGACTAACGCAATGATCGTAAATGAAAATGACCATGTGATCATGACAACAGAGCTGGTAAAGGGGGGACAGATGCTTTGTTGGAGGGACGCAGGCGGGATTCATACGCTTCCTGCGCTGGAGGACATTCCAAAGTACCATAAGGCCGCGGTAAAAGCAGTGAAGCAGGGAGAGCAGGTGTTGAAATACGGGGAGAATATTGGCCGTGCACTGGCGGATATCGAGCCGGGAGCATGGGTACATACACACAATATCAGCGATTATCCGGAGGTGAAATGATATGAAATTCAAGGGGTATCTTCGAAAAGACGGAAAAGTAGGGATCCGCAACCATGTGGTGGTCATGCCTGGCGTGATCTGTGCGGAAATAGCAGCAAAAAAGATCGCAGCAGCCTGTGACGCAGTATTCCTTCCAAACCCGGTTGGCTGTGGCTTGAACCCGAAGGATATGGTAGTGATGATGGACGTTTTGTCCGGGATTTTGGCGAATGCCAATGTATACGGTGTCCTGATCGTAGGGCTTGGCTGCGAGTTTATTAAGGAGGAGCAGTACCGGGAGGCAATCTGGAAAAAGTCAGAAAAGCCAGTTCATTATGTGGGAATCCAGGCAGAGGGAGGCCTTGGAAAAACCATAGAAAAGGGAAGTGTTCTGGTCCGCCAGCTGCAGCAGGAGGCAGCTGCAGTTCTAAGAACAGAGGCAGATCTTTCTGACTTGATCCTGGGGCTGGAGTGCGGCGGCTCTGACCCGACCTCCGGCTTTTCTTCCAACACTGTGCTGGGGCTGGTCACCGATGAGGTGATCGATGCGGGAGGTACGGCGATCCTGAGTGAGACGGCTGAGGCCATTGGTGCTGAACATATTTTGCGAAAAAGCGGAAGAACCCCAGAGATCGGAGAGCAGATCTACCAGGCCATCATTGACTGGGAGCGGAACCGCTATGCAGAATCCGGGCAGGATGTGCGCTGCGGAAATCCTTCCCCGGGCAATATGGCGGGAGGTATCACCACGCTTACCGAGAAGTCACTGGGCTGTATCCATAAGGCGGGTTCCAGACCGTTTGACGGCTGTTATGAGTATGGCCAGTGGATCGATAAAAAAGGTCTGTATTTTGTAAATGCGGCCGCGTCCGATGTGTTAAATGTCACGGCGTTAGTGGCTGCGGGTGCAACTCTGGTTGCCTTTACAACAGGACTGGGCAACCCGATCGGAAATCCGGTCACACCGGTCATAAAGATCACAGGAAACCACGATACGGCGCAGGCATTGTACGAGATCATTGATGTGGATACCAGTGCCAGCATCCGGGGGGAAAAGACCCTGGAGGAATTAAAAGAAGAGATGCTGTCCTGCTTCCAGGAAGTTATGAATGGAAGACAGACACGTGCTGAGGAAAACGGAGCGGTCGAGATCAGCATCAATCAGAGCTATAGCTACGCATAGGGTGCAGACCCGGCGCGCAACTGTGCCAGGATACATACTTTTTATGACAGAATACCGGAAGGATGGTAACAGATGGAGGAGTACAAAAGATAAAAAACAGGGAGAACCGGATGAATCTGTTTGCCCGTCTTGGCGGTGATGAATTCTGTATTATCCTGAAGGATTGCCCAAAGGAGGTTGCGTACAGCAAAATGTACTGGATCCAGCATGATTTTGCGAAGCAATCGGACAAGCCCTATGAGAAAAATTTCAGCTTTGGCATTGTACGGGTTCCGGCTAAACACGGTCCGGTGGACTTAGAAGCGCTGCTTCGCAAGGCTGACCAGGCTATGTACCAGCAAAAAAGGATGCATTATCTGGCACAGCACCATCAAATGACGGCAGAGTAAAGGGGGAAAAAAGGTATCGCAGGAAAGCTTAATGATTTGAATTGGATAATATGCACAAGAAAACATGACAAAATTTGTCAAGTTTGTGCACACTTTTCGCTTCTGGTATGATACTATAATGGACGTAAACCCCCCAATACATTATATAGTTTTTGCAACAAAACGAAATACCTTCTCCTGAAATGACCGGTTCCCCAACCGGTCATTTCGTCGTTTCATAGGAAATTGTGTCCTATGAAGCAAAAACGCGCTGCGAGGATCGCACTGCGGCGGGATAATCAGATAAAATCCGGGGGATGAGGAGGCAAAATCCTATGGAAGTATATGTATATATGATGCGTGTGGATGATCCGCTCACGGCTTCACAGGAAGCATCTTTAAAAAGCCGTCTTTCTACAGCAAGACAGAACAAAATAGAAAAGCTCCGCTACGACGCAGACAAACACCTGTCTCTTGGTGCGGGGCTTCTTTTGGATCATGGGTTAAGCCAGTTTGGACTGAAGGAGCGGGAGGAAGAATTTGGTACGGTTGAAAATGGGAAACCCTGCCTGAAAAACCATCCGGGGATCCAGTTTAACCTGTCGCATTCCGGTGCCATGGTCATGGCTGCCTTTACATGCCAGAAAGCCAAAAAGGAATCCGGATGCGCTGGGACATCCATTTTTTCTGCTGCAGGGGAAGGGCAGGCCTGCCCGGTCGGATGCGATGTGGAGCGGAAACAGAAGGCCCGCATGGATGTAGCCAGGCGTTTCTTTGCTCCTTCCGAGCAGCAGCTTCTTTTGTCTGCGAAGACGCAGGAAGAACAGGATCTGTTATTTAGTCGCTTGTGGACGCTAAAAGAAAGTTTTCTGAAAGTGGATGGGAAGGGCATGGCGATGGCCCTTGACAGCTTTGCCATAGAGCCTGGAAAAACGCCAAGGCTCGCCGGGATACATGGCAGCCAGTACCATTTCCGGGAATTTCAGCTTGCGGATTACTGTGCGTCGGTGTGCGTGAAGCGGAAAGACCTGACAGAGGATGACAAGTTTTTTTTCTCTTTTCAAAACCTGCAAGATATGGTATGATACCGTTAGAATTTAAAAAGGAGAAATCTGACCATATGGATATGAAACGAGTGTTTTTGAAGTTAAGCGGTGAAGCACTTGCCGGACCGAAAAAAACCGGTTTTGACGAAGATACAGTCAAAGAGGTTGCCAGACAGGTGAAAATTTCCGTAGATGCAGGCGTGCAGGTCGGCATTGTTATCGGAGGAGGTAACTTCTGGAGAGGACGCACCAGCGACGCGATCGAGCGCACCAAGGCAGACCAGATCGGCATGCTGGCTACCATCATGAACTGCATTTATGTTTCGGAAATCTTCCGCAACGCAGGCATGAAGACAGAGGTTCTGACACCGTTTGTCTGCGGTGCTGTGACAGAGCTGTTTTCCAAGGATAAGGCAAACCGCTATTTCGAGGAAGGCAAAGTTGTATTCTTTGCAGGCGGCACCGGACATCCGTATTTCTCTACCGATACCGGTATTACCCTGCGTGCAGTGGAGATGGACGCAGACTGCATTCTGCTTGCAAAATCCATCGACGGTGTGTATGACAGCGATCCGGCCAAGAACCCGGATGCAAAGCGCTACGACACCATCAGCATCCAGGAGGTCATCGACAAAAAGCTTGCTGTGGTCGACCTGACCGCATCCATCATGTGCATGGAGCACAAAATGCCTATGGCAGTATTCGATTTAAATGAAAAAGACAGCATTGCAAACGCAATGCAGGGAAAAATAAACGGCACGATCGTGACCGTCGATTAACAGGAGGACACTATGCAGGAACACTTAAAGTTATACGAGGACAAAATGGAGAAATCTCTGGATGTGCTGCTCGACGAGTATGCATCCATCCGCGCAGGACGTGCTAACCCGCATGTACTGGACCGCATCCGTGTAGACTATTACGGAACCCCGACTCCGCTCCAGCAGGTCGGCAACGTCAGCGTACCGGAGGCACGCATGATCGTGATCCAGCCGTGGGAGAAGAATCTGTTAAAGGAGATCGAGAAAGCAATCCTGGTTTCTGATCTGGGCATCAACCCGACCAACGACGGTAACGTGATCCGCCTGGTATTCCCGGAGTTAACCGAGGAGCGCCGTAAAGATCTTGCAAAAGATGTAAAGAAAAAAGGGGAAGGTGCGAAGGTTGCGATCCGTAACATCCGCCGTGACGCCATCGACAGCATCAAGAAAATGGAAAAAGCAGGAGACATCTCCGAGGATGATTTAAAGCAGGGCGAAGAGAAGATCCAGAAGATCACCGACAAGATGATCGAGAAAGTGGACAAGGCCATCGAGACAAAGACCAAGGAGATCATGACTGTCTAGTCCCTTGCTGGCTGCAAAACCGACAAGCAGCAATAGAAATGGGTAACTGTGAGACACAAGGCAGTTACAAAATCTGAAAAGGGTAGGGGGAGAGCAATCTTCCCCCTTTTCTTTGTATTGATCATGGGAGGAATATTATGTCTGGACAATTAGAGGGAATGGTGATCCCAAAGCATGTGGCCCTGATCCTGGACGGCAACGGCCGCTGGGCGAAAAAACGCGGTCTGCCGCGCTCCATGGGACACAAGGAAGGCTGTGTGACGGTAGAAAAAACCGTAGAGATCGCAGCCCGCATGGGAATTGAATATTTAACAGTGTATGGCTTTTCCACGGAAAACTGGAAGCGCTCCGCAGAGGAAGTCGGTGCGCTGATGCAGCTGTTCCGTTTTTATATGGTGCGTCTGTTAAAAGTAGCTTCTGCCAACAATGTCCGGGTTAAGATGATCGGGGACCGTACCCGTTTCGACCAGGACATCATCGATGGCATTAACCGTCTGGAGTCAGAAACAAAAGACAATACCGGTCTGACGTTCGTGATCGCGGTCAATTACGGCGGCCGGGATGAGATCACCCGTGCAGTGAAAAAGCTGGCTGAGGACTGTCTGGCAGGAAAACAGAGTGCGGAGGAGATTACCGAGCAGGTTGTTGCATCGTATCTGGATACTGCCGGAATGCCAGACCCGGATCTTCTGATCCGCACCAGCGGCGAGATCCGGCTTTCCAACTATCTGCTGTGGCAGCTTGCCTATACCGAGATTTATGTGACAGACTGCCTGTGGCCGGACTTTGACCAGGAAGAGCTGGAAAAAGCAATCATGGCCTACAATAAACGCGACCGGCGTTACGGCGGGGTAAAACAGGCATAAGGAGGAAACCGTATGTTTACAAAACGGCTTGTAAGCGGTATTATTCTCGTCATTCTTGCTATTATAGTAGTGGGAAAGGGCGGAGCACTGTTGTACGGAGTGACAGCGCTGATCTCCCTGATCGGCCTGTTTGAGCTGTACCGGGTGCTGAAAATTGAAAAGAATGCCATGGGAATCGTTGGGTATCTGACAGCGGTTTCGTATTATGGGCTGGTGTGGTTTGACGGGCATCATTATGTGACTCTGATGGCAATTGCTGCACTTATGGTCATGATGGCGATCTACGTGTTTACCTTCCCAAAATACCGGACAGAAGAGGTGGCAGAATCCTTTTTTGGCGTTTTCTATGTGGCGGTGATGCTGTCCTATCTGTACCAGGTGCGTGCCATGGGAGACGGAAAGTATCTGGTATGGCTGATCTTTTTAAGCTCCTGGGGCTGCGATACCAGTGCCTACTGTGTTGGTATGCTGCTTGGAAAACATAAGCTGGCTCCTGTCTTAAGCCCGAAAAAGTCCATTGAGGGGGCCGTGGGCGGTGTAGCAGGCGCAGCACTTTTAGGCTTCTTATTTGCCACGGTATTTGGCGGACACATGACAGAGCTGATGTATCCAAGACTGGCATGCACGCTGTCCTGTGCCATTGCGGCTGTCATCTCCCAGATCGGGGACCTGGCGGCTTCTGCCATCAAGCGGAACCATAACATCAAAGATTACGGCAACCTGATTCCGGGCCATGGCGGAATCCTGGACCGGTTCGACAGTATGCTGTTTACGGCTCCGGCGATTTTCTTTGCGCTTTTATTTTTGCCGTAACAGGACTCTGTTTTGATCGTCCGTATTGAAAATTATATGCCAGTCTGCATAATACAGGCTGGAAAAGGAGATACAAATGAAACGTATAGCGATTTTAGGTTCTACCGGCTCCATCGGTACCCAGACCCTGGAAGTCGTGGAGAACAATCAGGATATTCAGGTAACGGCCCTGGCAGCCGGAAGTAACATTGTACTGCTCGAGGAGCAGATCCGCAAATTCCATCCGACACTGGTGTGCGTATGGGATGAGAAGAAAGCGGCAGAATTAAAAACAAACATTGCCGATCTTTCCGTGAAGGTGGTAAGCGGTATGGATGGTCTTTTGGAGGTGGCCGTCCAGCCAGAGTCAGAGATTTTAGTAACAGCGATCGTAGGCATGATCGGCATCCGTCCGACGATCGCAGCCATGAAGGCAGGAAAAGATATTGCGCTGGCAAATAAGGAAACGCTGGTAACGGCAGGACATATCATCATGCCGCTTGCAAAAGCGGTTGGTGTGAAGATCCTTCCGGTCGACAGCGAGCACAGTGCTATTTTCCAGAGCTTAAACGGCGAAGACAAAAAAGCGATCCACAAGATCCTGTTAACGGCATCCGGTGGTCCGTTCCGTGGCTGGACGAAAGAACAGTTGGCAGGTGTGCGCCCGGAGGATGCCTTAAAGCATCCAAACTGGACCATGGGAAGAAAGATTACGATCGATTCATCGACTATGGTGAACAAGGGTCTGGAGGTCATGGAGGCGCGCTGGCTGTTTGGCGTGGAGATGGACCAGGTCCAGGTGGTAGTCCAGCCACAGAGTGTCATTCACTCTATGGTAGAGTTTGAGGACGGTGCAGTCATTGCGCAGCTTGGCACTCCGGATATGAAGCTGCCGATCCAGTATGCCCTCTATTATCCGGAGCGGAGATTTTTGTCGGGAGAGCGTCTGGATTTTGCGAAGCTGGGAAGAATTGCGTTTGAGAACCCGGATATGGAAGTCTTCCGTGGTTTAAAGCTTGCTTATGCAGCAGGAACACGCGGCGGTTCCCTTCCGACGGTTTACAATGCGGCAAACGAGTATGCTGTAGGGAAATTCTTAAATCGCGAGATTTCCTACCTGACCATCATCGATATGATCGAGGGTGCCATGGAGCATCACAAGGTCGTGGAAAACCCGGATGTAGATGCGATTCTTGCCGCAGAACGGGAAACTTATGAATATATAGAAAGCAGGTGGTAGTTTGCTGAACATTCTTGCAGCAGTGCTGCTGTTTGGATTTATCGTACTGGTGCACGAATTCGGACATTTTCTGCTGGCAAAATGCAGCGGGATCGGAGTTGTGGAATTCTCGGTCGGCATGGGACCGCGCCTGATCAGTTTTCAAAAAGGCGAGACCCGCTATTCCATCAAGGCGCTGCCGTTTGGCGGTTCCTGCATGATGGTGGGAGAGGACGCAGAAAATCCGGACCCGAAGGCTTTTAATAATAAGCCGGTATTATCCCGCATCGCGGTGATCGCGGCGGGGCCGGTATTTAACTTTATCCTGGCATTTTTATTTGCCATGATCATTGTGGCACAGGTGGGCCACGACGCTCCGGTCTTAACCGGGGTTATGGAAGGCAGCCCGGCTGAGGAGGCAGGACTGCAGGCAGGTGACTGCATCACAAAGATCAACGGACGCCACATTACGGCGTACCGGGATATCATGCTGTATACGTTTTCCCACCCGGGACAGGAGATGAAGGTGCAGTTTACAAGACCTTCCTCCGGTCTGGCCGGCACAGAAGCAGGAAACTCTGCGGAAACGGCAACAGGCAACAAAGCCGGAGCTTCTGCAGAAGCAGCAGGGAAGAACGATGGTCCGACCTCCGGTATGGTGGTTCTGACCCCGCGCTTTAGCGAGGAATACAACTCCTACATGATGGGTGTCCAGTTTGGCGGCTACCAGAAGGTACACGGACTTTGGCCGCTCATTCACTACAGTGCCTATGAGGTAAAATACTGTGTCATGTCCACGATGGACAGTCTTGGTATGCTGTTCCGGCATCAGATCCGTGCTGAGGAGGCTGTGACCGGTCCGGTCGGTATCGTGAACATGGTAGGGGAAACTGTGCAGGAGGGGCGCCAGATCGGTGCCCGTGCTGTGGTTTTGGTCCTGGCAAACTGGGTTCTGCTTTTAAGCTCCAGCCTCGGGATCATGAATCTTTTGCCGATCCCGGCCCTGGATGGCGGACGTCTCGTGTTCCTGCTCATTGAGCTGGTGCGCGGAAAGCCGGTCGACCCGGAAAAAGAGGGCATGGTGCATATGGCCGGTATGGCAGTGCTGATGACGCTTATGGTTCTGGTCCTTTTTAATGATATCCGGAACCTGATGTAGTGCGAATAGGATGAGCGAAAGTGAGCCGGAAATCTGCAAGCAGATTTCCGGCGAACGGCATGTGTGATGAAATCACGATATAGAAACGAAAAGGGGAATTGCAAATGGAACGCAAAATGACAAAGGAGATCCAGATCGGAAACCGGAAGATCGGAGGAGGCAATCCGATCCTGATTCAGTCAATGTGCAACACCAAAACGGAGGATGCAGCGGCAACCGTGGCACAGATCTTAAAGCTGGAGCAGGCGGGCTGTGATATCATCCGTGTGGCAGTGCCGACCATGGAGGCAGCAGAAAGCTTAAAGGCAATCAAACGCCAGATCCATATTCCGCTGGTGGCAGACATCCATTTTGATTACCGTCTTGCCATTGCAGCCATGGAGTGCGGCGCAGACAAGATCCGCATCAATCCGGGAAACATCGGAAGCCGGGAACGCGTGCAGGCAGTTGTGGATAAGGCGAAGGAATACGGGGTGCCGATCCGCGTCGGCGTAAACAGCGGTTCCCTGGAAAAGCCGCTCATTGAAAAGTACGGCGGCGTGACAGCGGAGGGCATTGTTGAGAGCGCCCTGGAGAAGGTTGCCATGATCGAGCAGATGGGGTACGACAATCTTGTCATCAGCATCAAATCCTCCGATGTTCTGATGTGCGTAAAGGCACATGAGATCATCAGCAAAAAGACGGATTACCCGCTGCATGTCGGCATTACCGAATCCGGTACGCTGACTTCCGGAAATATCAAGTCTGCAGTGGGACTTGGCATTATTCTTCATGAGGGAATCGGGGACACCATCCGTGTTTCCTTAACCGGCGATCCGGTCGAAGAGATCAAATCCGCGAAGCTGATCTTAAAAACCCTGGGACTCCGGAAGGGTGGCGTGGAGGTTGTTTCCTGTCCGACTTGCGGAAGAACGAAGATCGACCTGATCGGTCTGGCAAACCAGGTAGAAAATATGGTAACCGAGTTTGACCAGCTTGACGTGAAGGTAGCAGTTATGGGCTGTGTTGTCAATGGACCGGGCGAAGCAAAAGAGGCAGATCTTGGCATTGCAGGTGGCTGCGGGGAGGGACTTCTGATCCGCAAGGGCGAAGTGATCCGCAAGCTGCCGGAGAATGAGCTGCTTTCTGCGCTTCACGCTGAGCTTGCGGCACTTGCGAAGGAACAGGGGAAGTTATAATACATGAAACCATTTTTGGAAGTATTTCCGGGCTTACATATGACAAACCAGATGCAGGAGCTTTTAACCCTGGTAAATGTGGACCGCGTGTCCCTCACCAGGGATAGAAGCTCTCTTCGTGTCTATATCGTAAGTCCCAGACTGATCGATAAACGAAATATCTGGTCCCTGGAAAAAGGTATCCGGGACCAGCTTTTCCCGGGAAAGCAGATCCAGATCCGTATTTTTGAGAAATATACGCTGTCTGAGCAGTATACGCCGGAAAAACTGTTAACGGCATACAAAGACAGCCTGCTCGCAGAGCTGAAGGAATATAGTATTGTAGAGTATTCGATCTTCCGGAAAGGAGCATGTACCTTCCCAAAACCGGATCTTCTTCATATGACGGTGGAAGATACCATGGTCAACCGCGATAAGGCCGGTGAGCTGAAGCGGGTGCTGGAAAAGGTTTTTCACGAGCGCTGCGGACTGCCTGTGGAGATTGAATACGAGTATGTTGCGCCCACGCGTGCCAAGGCTTCCATTGAGCGGGAGCTGCAGGCGAAGCAGGAGGCAGAGCGCATGACGGCGAAGGTCGCTGCGGTGCTTGGACTGAATGCGGCAACCGGAACCGACGGGGAAGCACTCCCGGCAGGAGCCGGTGACTTTGGACACAGCGGACATGGAAACGGAGCAGCCGGTGCAGGAGCACATGGCGCAGCGGGACAGAATGGAAGTGCCGGAAAGAACCAGGCCGGAAGCAATCCGGGAGCGAACGGCCAGAATGGCAAAAACGGACAGGCCGGTGCCGGAAAAGCGGCTGCGGCAAACGGAGCAAATGGCGGCAAGAACGGAGGCTTCTCCGGTGGGGAAGCACGTCCGGGACAGCTGCGCTCCGGCAAGAAAGACTTTAAGAAGAATGACTGGAGCTCCGGCGGCTACCGCAAGAAGTCCGATAACCCGGATGTCTTATTCGGCCGTGATTTCGAGGATGACTTTACGGAGATTGAAAAGATCGAAGGAGAGATGGGGGAGGTTACTATCCGCGGCAAGATCCTGGATAAGGACAGCAGGGAGCTGCGCAGCGGAAAGACCATTATCATTTTCCACATTACGGATTTTACCGATACCATTACCGTAAAAGTCTTTGCGAATGAAGATACGCTGGAAGATCTAAATGCGGCGATCAAGCCGGGAACCTTCATCCGTCTGCGCGGCATGACAACGATCGACCGGTTTGACGGCGAACTGACGATCGGTTCTGTGCGCGGTATTAAGAAAGCAGAAGATTTCACCAGCAAACGTATGGACCACAGTCCGGTGAAGCGCGTGGAGCTGCATTGCCATACCAAGATGAGCGATATGGATGGTGTGTCCGATGTGGCGAGCATCATCAAAAAAGCCAAGGAGTGGGGAATGGAAGCGCTGGCAGTGACTGACCATGGCTGCGTGCAGGCCTTCACGGAGGCCAGCCATGCGCTGGATAAAAACGATCCGTTTAAGATGCTCTACGGTGTGGAAGGCTACCTGGTTGACGATATGAAGGAGCTGGTAGAAAACGCCAGGGGCCAGACCTTTGCGGACTCCTTTGTGGTGTTCGATATCGAGACCACCGGCTTTAGCCCGGAGAAAAATAAGATCATCGAGATCGGTGCGGTGAAGGTAGAAAAGGGCGTGATCACCGATAAGTTCAGTACCTTTGTCAACCCGGATGTGCCGATCCCGTTTGAGATTGAGCAGCTGACGGGCATCAACGACAACATGGTCCTCCCGGCACCGAAGATCGACGTGATCCTGCCGCAGTTTCTGGAATTCTGCGAGGGCTGCAGCCTGGTGGCGCACAATGCATCCTTCGATGTGAGCTTTATCGCCCAGAATGCCATGCTGCTCGGTCTACCGTTTGACCCGACGGTCCTGGACACGGTGGCGCTTGCAAGACATCTCTTGCCGAATTTAAATCGTTTTAAGCTGGATACCGTCGCAAAGGCTTTGAATATTTCTTTGGAGAATCATCACCGGGCAGTCGATGATGCAGGCTGTACCGCAGAAATTTTTGTAAAATTCATTGAGATGTTAAAGGAACGCGGCATAGAGGATCTGGAGCAGTTAAACCGCATGAGTACGCTCAGCGCGGATATGATCAAGAAGCTGCCGACCAACCACATCATCATCATTGCAAAAAATGAGGTGGGCCGTATCAACTTATACCGTCTGGTGTCCTGGTCCCATATCGATTATTTCGCAAAGCGTCCGCGTATTCCAAAGAGTGTGCTGAGCCAGTACCGGGAAGGCCTGCTCATCGGCTCTGCCTGTGAGGCGGGAGAACTGTACCAGGCACTGCTTCGCGGACTTCCGGAGGCGGATATTGTCAAGATCGCGAATTTTTACGATTTCCTGGAGATCCAGCCGCTTGGAAACAACGCATTTATGCTGCGCGATGAAAAGAGTCCGGTCAAGACTGAAGAAGACTTAAAAGATTTAAACCGCCGCATTATAAAGCTTGGTGAAACGCTTGGAAAGCCGGTCTGCGGCACCTGTGACGTGCATTTCTTAAATCCGGAGGATGAGGTTTACCGCCGTATCCTGATGGCCGGACAGGGCTTTACCGATGCCGACCAGCAGGCTCCGCTGTATTTAAGAACGACAGAGGAGATGCTGAAGGAATTTGAATACCTCGGCCCGGATAAGGCAGAAGAGGTTGTCATTACCAACACCCGCATGATCGCGGACATGTGTGAGAAGATCTCGCCGGTGCGCCCGGATAAGTGCCCGCCGGTCATTGAAAATTCCGATGAGACTTTGCGTAAGATCTGTTACGACCAGGCCCATGAGATGTATGGGGAAGACCTGCCGCAGATCGTATCGGCGCGTCTGGAAAAGGAGCTGAACTCCATCATTTCCAATGGTTTCGCCGTGATGTATATCATCGCACAGAAGCTGGTATGGAAGTCGAATGAGGATGGCTATCTGGTTGGCTCCCGTGGTTCCGTAGGTTCTTCCTTCGTGGCGAACATGGCAGGTATCACAGAAGTAAATTCGCTAAGCCCGCATTACCTGTGCCCGAAATGCCATTATTCGGATTTTGACTCTGCGGATGTAAAGAAATTCTCCGGTATGGCTGGCTGTGATATGCCGGATATGCGCTGCCCGAAGTGCGGCACCATGATGACAAAACAGGGCTTTGATATCCCGTTCGAGACTTTCCTGGGATTTAAGGGCGATAAGGAGCCGGATATCGATTTAAACTTCTCGGGTGAGTACCAGAGTAAGGCGCATGATTATACCGAGGTTATCTTCGGAAAAGGCCAGACCTTCCGTGCGGGGACCATCGGTACGCTTGCAGATAAGACTGCGTTTGGTTTTGTAAAGCGCTATTACGAGGAGCGCGGTATCCATAAGCGAAACTGCGAGATCGACCGCATTGTGCAGGGCTGCGTCGGTGTACGCCGGACGACCGGCCAGCATCCGGGCGGTATTGTCGTACTGCCGATCGGGGAGGAAATCTATTCCTTTACCCCGGTCCAGCGCCCGGCAAACGATATGACGACCTCCACGGTGACCACACATTTCGATTACCATTCGATCGACCATAACCTGTTAAAGCTTGATATTTTAGGACATCAGGACCCGACCATGATCCGTATGCTGCAGGATTTAACCGGCCTGGACCCGGTAAAAGATATTCCGCTGGATTCTCCGGAGGTCATGTCCCTGTTCCAGAACACCTCTGCTTTAGGCATCACGCCGGACGACATCGGCGGCTGTAAGCTTGGTGCGCTTGGAATCCCGGAGTTCGGTACGGACTTTGCGATGCAGATGTTACTTGACGCGCAGCCGAAATATTTTTCTGACCTGGTCCGCATTGCCGGACTGGCACATGGTACCGATGTATGGCTGGGCAACGCGAAGGACCTCATCTTAAGCGGGCAAGCCACCATTCAGACAGCAATCTGCTGCCGAGATGATATCATGGTGTATCTGATCCAGATGGGACTGGAGGAGGGACTCTCCTTCACCATCATGGAGAGCGTGCGAAAGGGTAAGGGCCTGAAACCGGAGTGGATCGAAGAAATGAAAAAGCACGATGTTCCGCAGTGGTACATCGACTCCTGCTTAAAGATCAAGTACATGTTCCCGAAGGCCCATGCGGCGGCCTATGTTATGATGGCATGGCGTGTGGCGTACTGTAAGGTTTTCTATCCGCTGGCTTACTATGCGGCATTTTTCAGTATCCGCGCGAACGGATTTTCTTATGAGCTGATGTGTCTGGGACGTGATAAGCTGGAATACCATCTGGCGGACTTTAAAAAGAGAGCGGACTCGCTCTCAAAGGCCGAGCAGGATACCCTGCGCGATATGCGTATCGTCCAGGAAATGTATGCGCGTGGCTTTGATTTTATGCCAATCGACATTTACCGTGCCCAGGCAGACCGTTTCCAGGTGATCGACGGAAAGCTGATGCCATCTTTAAGCAGCATCGCAGGTCTGGGCCTGAATGCAGCGGAGGGTGTGGTTTACGCGGCGAAGGATGGTCCGTTCTTATCGCGCGAGGATTTCAGAAACCGTACCAAGGTCAGTAAGACGATCTGCGACCTGATGAACGATCTGGGACTTTTAGGAGATCTGCCGGAGAGCAACCAGCTGTCGCTGTTTGATTTCTAAAAGAGGCACAGAATGCTTGGTTTGCAGGGAGATGGTTTCTTTGCCATACAACATTTTTCGACAGAATGTGCAAAAGGGATTTACAACCACAGGTCTTCCTGGTTATAATTAAGTATTAAATTGATGTAAAATCGAAATCAAGATATCTGCTGTCTGCGCAGCGCGTAAGCAGTGGTATAGTATCAAATAAAGGGAAAGTGAGAAACAAAAAGATGGGAATTGTAGTGATCGGTGCTGTATTTATGGACCTTAAGGGGTATTCCACATCCCCGTATATCCCATCCGGACGAAATGCCGGTATCATCGTACAGAACCATGGTGGGGTATCCAGAAATGTAGCAGAGGATATTGCGAATGTAGAATTGAAGCCAACCTTTGTCAGCCTGGTGGATGACAACTCGATGGGAGAGGATATCATCCGCAAACTGGACCGCCATAAAGTAAACACCAAGTATATCCGAAAACTTCCGGATGGCATGGGAACCTGGCTGGCTGTATTTGACCATGAGGGAGATGTGGTGGCATCGGTTTCCAAACGGCCGGACCTTACACCGATTGGGAATATTTTAGACGAGCAGGGCGATGAAATCTTCAAAGATGCAGACAGCATTGCGGTAGAGATCGATCTGGATAAGGATATCATGAAAAAAATCTTCCAGTATGCTGAAAAATATAACAAAGATGTATATGCCCTAGTATCCAACATGACGATCGCAGTAGAGCGCCGTGATTTCTTAAGAAAGACCTCCTGTTTTGTCTGCAACCAGCAGGAGGCAGGCATTCTGTTTTCGGAAGATTATGAGAACAAGACTCCGCAGGAAATGGCAGATATTCTGGCAGACCGTATCAAGTCCGCACGGATTTCCCGCATGGTTGTGACCATGGGCGGAGAGGGCGCAGTCTACGCGGACAGCCACGGAAACCGCGGCTTTGTTCCGGCACTTAAGGTCGATGTTGTCGATACGACCGGAGCCGGTGATGCATTTTTTGCCGGAGTCTGCATGGGTCTCACCTATGGAAAGACCATGGCAGAAGCCTGCAGTATTGGCACACGACTGGCTTCTACGGTCATTACTACTTCGGAAAACATCTGCCCGCGCTTTATGCCGGAGGAATTTGGAATCAAACCGGTTCAGAAATAAACGATACGGAAGGGAAAAGAACATGGAGAGCATCATAATCGGAATTGCCGGTGGATCCGGCTCAGGTAAATCTACCTTTACAAACAGAATCAAGAGCTATTTTGGGGACGATGTGGCGGTTTTGTACCACGATAACTATTACCGCTGCCAGGACGGAGTTCCGTTCGAGACACGTGTGAAGGTAAATTATGATCATCCGGATTCTCTGGAGACCGATCTTTTGATCGAACACTTAAAGGAGTTAAAGGCAGGAAGATCGATCGAGAGCCCTGTATATGATTACAGCCAGCATAACCGTTCCAACGAAACAGTCCGGATCGACCCGAAGCCGATCATTATCGTAGAGGGAATTCTGCTTCTGGCTGATGAGCGCTTAAGAAGTCTTCTCGACATCAAGGTTTACGTGGAAGCCGATGCGGATGAGCGTATCCTGCGCCGCATTTCCAGAGATGTATCGGAGCGTGGCCGTGATCTGAATGGAATCATTGAGCAGTATCTGACCACAGTAAAACCGATGCATTATCTCTATGTAGAGCCGACCCGTTCCAAGGCTGATGTTGTCATCAACAGTGGTAAAAACGACGTAGCGTTTGACCTGTTTGTCTCCAAGATCAGCCGGCTTCTGGAAGAACGGGAAAAAGAAAGTTAGAAAGCAAAAAGAAATTGCTTCTGATCTTAACGATCGGAAAGGGCGTATTTGGCTACAGCACAGAGCCGCTTCTGATCATGGTAGCAGCGATCGCGGCATTCATTGCATTCCGCGTTGGTGTGACCTGGGACGAGATGATGGATGAGATCTGCACCAAGATCGCAAAAGGCATGCCTGCAATCCTGATCCTGGTTTGCGTTGGTGCCATGGTCGGCACATGGATGGCAGCCGGAACCATTCCGCTTATGATTTATTACGGCGTACAGATCGTAAACCCGAAATTCATGCTGGTTACCGCATTTCTGATCGAGGCAGTGGTATCCGTTGTTACCGGTACCTCCTGGGGTTCCGTTGCGACCATGGGTGTTGCACTCATGGGAATTGCAAGTGCCCTTGGCGTTTCCCTTCCGGCAACTGCAGGTGCATGTATTGCAGGTTCCTACTTCGGCGATAAGATGTCTCCGCTGTCCGATACCACAAACCTGGCTCCGATCGCGGCAGGAAGCACCTTGTACGAGCATATCGGACATATGTTCTACACCACCGTACCGGCAACCATTGTTTCCCTGGTGGTATATGCCATTGCCGGTATGAATGCAAATGTAACTGCAGATATTACCTCTGATACGGTTACCACCTTACTGGACCAGCTTTCTTCCATGTATAGCTGGAATCTGCTGGTCATCATTCCGGTACTGATCGTTCTGGGCGGTTCCCTGCTTCAGAAACCAACCATTCCGGTTATGCTTCTTTCTACTTTCGTAGCAGGTGTTGAGGGAATCTTCATTCAGCACGTGGAATTAGGCGATGTGCTGAAAGCAACCGTAAACGGCTTTAACGTATCCATGATCCACCGCGCAGGCTTTGACACAGAGACCTGCTCTGAGGCAGTAACCAAGCTGTTAAACCGCGGCGGTATGAACGGCATTATGAGCACCACACTTCTGGTATTCTGCGCATTCTGCTTTGCAGGTATCATGAGTAAGGCAGGCTGCCTGGATGTTGTGCTTCAGAAGATCTTAAGCGTGGCAAAGAGCACTGGTGCGCTGATCACTGCAACCGTTGCAGCATGTATCACTATGGCACTGACAACCGGTAACTCTTACCTTTCTATCCTGATCCCGGGCGAGATGTTCCGTGACGCTTACAAAGAGCGCGGACTGGCAGCCAAGAACCTGTCCCGTACCCTGGAGGATGCTGGTACTGTAGTCGTACCGCTGATCCCGTGGTCCGCAGCAGGTGCTTACATGGCATCCACCCTGGGTGTAGAGACACTGGATTATCTCCCGTGGGCAATCCTGTGCTATACCGGCTGGATCTTTGCAATCATCTGGGGCTTCACCGGTTTTGGTATCGCAAAGCTGGAGAATGAGGAGAAAAAGGAGAACTAAATGGTATGTCCAGAGCACATCGATCCACCGGAACTTCCTGTTCTGGTGGAAGTTGTTTCTGCAGAAGGAAAAACGGTGATTCCGGGTTATGTAGACCAGCATGTTCATGTGATCGGAGGAGGCGGTGAGGCGGGGCCTTACAGCCGGACACCGGAAGTCATGCTTTCCGATGTCACAACAGCTGGCGTTACCACCGTGATCGGAGTTCTTGGAACCGATGGAACCGGGCGTCACCCGGAATCGCTGCTTGCAAAGGTGCGTGGTCTGGAAACAGAAGGAATCAGTGCCTATATGCTGACTGCGTCCTATGAAGATCTGCGGGGCCAATCCGGCTAGAGCCAATGGTCTGTACCCGAAAAAAGGCTGTATCCGCCCGGGAAGCGACGCGGATATCCTGTTTTTGGATGAGGAGTTTTTGGTTGATACCGTGTTTGCGCGGGGCAGAAAAATGGTAGAGCATGGAAAAGCACTGGTAAAGGGAACATTTGAAACGAACTAAGAGTTTTAAAGGAGAGCAGACATTATGATCAAGTTACTGAAAAATGCAGAAGTTTACGCACCAGAAAAACTGGGCAAAAAGGATCTTTTGATCGAAGGAGAGAAGGTTCTTCTGATGCAGGATACGATCGAAGGTTATGAGGGGCTTCCGGGAGTGGAAACCTATGACCTGGAAGGAAAAATCCTTGCACCGGCTTACATTGATATGCACGTACACATCACCGGAGGCGGCGGTGAGCAGGGACCGGCTTCCCGTGTGCCGGAATCTCAGCTCAGCGAATTTTTCAAGAACGGAATCACCACGGTAGTCGGACTGCTCGGAACCGATGGCGTAACCCGCAGCGTGGAAAACCTGGTTGCAAAGGCCCGCGCCCTGACTGAAGAGGGCATGACTGTCTACACCCTGACCAGCTCCTACGGCTATCCGCCGACCACCTTGACCGGCAGCGTGGAGCGCGACATCATTCTGGTTCCGCCGATGATCGGTGTAAAGGTAGCAGTATCCGATCACAGAAGCTCCAATCCGGGTGGCGAAGAGCTGATCGCCCTGGCAACTGCAGCACGCAGAGCGGGTTTACTTAGCAATACGCCGGGGCTTGTCACCATGCATATGGGTGACGGGGACGGAAAGCTGGATCCAATTTTCTATGTACTGGATCATTCCGATGTACCGGCAAAGAATCTGCTTCCGACCCACATCTTGCGCAATCCGGGCCTGATCGATGCAGGTGCTGAGCTGGTAAGACGTGGCGGCTACATTGATTGCACCGCAGGCGCAGATGATGTCGAAGTCGAAGAGGATACCATGAAGCTTTATGAGCTTTTACACCGCGACGGCGTAAATCTGGATCATGTAACCTTATCCAGTGACGCATTCGGAAGCCAGCCGCGCTTCAATGAAGAGGGCGAGTGCATCGGCTTAACCTACGCATCTCCAAAATATCTGCACCGTACCATCCAGATCCTGGTAAGAGAGGGCATGCCGCTTGAGCAGGCCTTAAAGCTCTTAACCAGCACTCCGGCTGTCTTACTGGGACAGGAAGGAAAGAAAGGCTGCGTGGCAGAAGGCGCAGATGCCGACCTTTTGGTATTAGATAATGACCTGAACATTGACAGTCTGTTTGCACGCGGTAAAGTGGCTGTGTGGAAACAGGAAGTGAAGATGAAAGGCAGATTTGAGCAGTAAATAGTTGAGATATCCTGCAGGAATGGAACGTACTGCTACTTCTGGAGAATAAACATGACAGACTTATACTTTTTTATTTTAACTGCCATTAATCTTTTTGTTTTGGTGTTCATGTGTGTATTAGTGCAGATGAGCGAGACCTTGAATCCAAAACAGGCAAGAGGATTTCTTTTTACCTTCATTCTGATCGGAGGCATCTCAATCATTGAGATGATCTCTGTTTTGGTGGACGATGGACCAGTCTGGCTCCGCGCAGTCAATATCCTTTCCAATTATCTTGGATTTGGCCTGACTCCGGCGGTGCCGCTCTGTCTGGTTTATACGATGGAGAGGTCTGAACACATGAAAGGAAGCCTCCGTGTTGCGATCGGTATCGAAGTATTCTATTTTGTGGTATTGACGGTTTCTTTGTTTTCGAAAGGACTGGTCTTTTCGGTGGATGCCGCAAACCATTATTCCAGGGAAGCTGGATTCCGCGTGTATATGCTGATGTATTATGCGGGGATTGCCTATCTTTTATTCAATACACTGGAGATGGCGCAGAACTTTCAGAACCGTGGAAGAAAATTGGTCTACGCACTTGCCGGATTTCTTGCGGTTGGAACACTGGTACAGGTTCTGATTCCGTCAGTCCATATCACATGGCTGTGCGTTACCTTGATCGCAGTGCTCTTTTTCCTGTACTGCAATGAAATGTGGAACCAGCTGGATGGCCTGACCGGACTGCTAAGTCAGAAAAGCTATCTGAACCGTACCTTGAACCTGCGTGCAGAGGATAAGATGCTGATCGTGTTCGATGTAGATGATTTCAAGAATATCAATGATACCTATGGGCATTTGGCGGGTGACCGGTGCCTCAGGGAGATTGCAGGGTGTCTGAAAAAAGCATATAGCCGTTATGGAAACTGTTACCGGATTGGCGGTGACGAATTTTGTGTGCTTTTGTGGCAGGTGGAAAAAGAAGAACTCTGCAAGGAAAAATTTTATTGGGTTATGGAAAAACGCAGAAAGATTGTGACGATTCTTCCGGGAGTTTCCTATGGAAGTGCAGAACTTCTGGAGAAAGAAAGCATCTGCGATGCGAAAGCCCGGGCCGACCAGCATATGTATGAAAATAAAAAGGAACGCAAGGAGCAGAAAACAAGATGATAAACAGTCCGATCATAGAATTTGATGTACACGGGATGCGCACGGAGGAAGCGGTTGCAGCTGTCCAGAAAAAGGTCGAGCAGGCTGGAAATGCCGTATATAAGATCCGTGTGATCCATGGCTATAACGGCGGCACCCGGATTCGCAGCGCGATCCGTGAAGAGTTCAGCTACGGGCGCAAGCCGAAGGTGAAGCGCATTACCATGGGAGCGAATGAGGGAATTACAGAATTGATCTTACGTGAATTATAAAAAAGTGGTTGTTGTGAATGGAATTGCTTTGGCTGATCCATTTCATAACAGCCATTTTTTTATTTCTTTAGAAGGTGTCAGGATGCTGCCATGTTACAAAGACAGGAGTACAAATTGAAAAATTCGTCATTTTTACCTATGAAAATATGCCCGAAACAGGGGGAAAAAACCGTGCAAAAATCTTGTGTACTTGTCGACAAGACAAAAAATGATAGAAAATTCTAAAGCGGAAAAAAGGTGGTTGTTAAATTAGTAACGGAATAAGAGTTGTTGAGGAAGGCTTGAGGCAGAAAAAACAGGTAAAATGGTATGTATATATCGACATGTTTGCATGGAAATGTCAAGATTTCTGCATGTTTTGATGAATTGACTGTTCCAATTCTATTCCTTTAAAGTGGGTCAACCAATCATACTTTGTTAAGAAAATTACGCCCAAAAACAGCAAAAAAAAATTGTAAAAGTTACATATTGAACAAAAATACCACTCTGAATATAATCTGATTATCAAAAATGACCGCGGGACATAAAAACGTAACAAGGATTTCCGAAAGAAATCAAAAAATGCAAAGGGGTAAGTGCTGATATTGATTTAGCAAATTTAGGAGGTATTTCTATGTTTTTGATGTTTCTGTTGGCCATGATTCCGATCCTGTGGCTGGTTGTTGCGCTGAGTATCTTGAAGATGCCGGGACACAAAGCCTGTGTGATCGCCTGGATCTTAACCGCAGTCTTGTCTATAGCCTGTTGGAAATTTCCGGTTTCCGGAATGGTAACAGCGGCACTGGAGGGTGTGCTGAATGCACTCTGGCCAATCTGTCTGGTTATCATCGCAGCGTTATTTACCTATAACCTGATCTTAAAGACCGGCGCGATGGAAGATATTAAGAAGATGTTAGCAAGTGTTTCCAGAGACAAGCGAGTGTTACTTCTTCTGATTGGTTGGGGATTTGGAAACTTTATGGAAGGTATGGCTGGATTCGGAACCGCAGTTGCAATTCCGGCCTCCATGTTGGCGGGTATCGGGGTTGACCCGATCGGAGCAGTTGTTGGCTGCCTGGTCGTAAACTCGACGCCGACCGCCTTTGGTTCTGTCGGAGTTCCGACGGTAACCCTGGTTTCCGTAGCAGGAGTGGAAACAATGGCACTGTCCACCCATGTGGCAATGCTCCAGTGTATTCTGGCTTTCCTTTCTCCGTTCCTTCTGGTTGTGATCGGGGCAAGAAGCATCAAGGCTCTCAAAGGAATGGTTCCGATGATCCTGGTTGCAGCGTTATCTTACCTGATCCCATGGTATGCAGCCGCCTGCTTCATTGGACCGGAGCTTCCGGACATCATCGGTTCGATCTGCTCTATGGTGTGCATTGTTCTGGCATCCAGGGTATTGAACCGGGAAGCAGATCCGGAGTATTGCATCGAAGTTGCAGCGGATGAAAAGAATCACAGCTTTACCATTGGAGAGGGCTTTAAGGCCTGGTGCCCATTCGTTCTGATCTTCATTTTACTGATGGCAACCTCAAACCTGTGCCCGCCGGTCCACAATGCGATCGCCGGGATCAAAACCTCCGTGCAAGTTTACAATGGAGAAAATGCCGGAAAGCTTTCCTTTAGCTGGATTAATACACCGGGTGTGATCATCTTCATTGCGGCAGTGACCGGAGGCCTGGTACAGGGAGCAACGTTTGGTACCATGGCAGAGGTTCTGGTGGAGACACTGAAAAAGTACTGGAAGACGATCGTTACGATCTGCTCGGTCATGGCAACCGCGAAGATCATGAGCTATAGCGGTATGATCTCCGATATTGCAAACCTTCTGGTGGCAGTTGCGGGAAGTGCGTATCCGTGCATTGCACCGCTGATCGGTGCAGTTGGGGCGTTTGTAACCGGCTCGGGAACATCGACCTGTGTACTGTTTGGCGGACTTCAGAGCCAGACTGCAGCATCGCTTGGCTTTGACCCGTCCTGGATGGCAGCGGCGAACGTATGCGGAGCCGGAATCGGCAAGATGGTTTGCCCGCAGAGTATTGCGATCGGTGCTGGCGCGATCGGAGCAGTAGGATCCGAGAGTAAGATCCTCGGTGCAGTGTTTAAATACTTTGCATTGTTTAGCGTGCTGGCTGGTATCATCTGCTACGCAGGCGTGCTGATGGGGATCTGATCCCTCAGCATGGAGTTACTAAGGTATTTATGAAACTTAAAATACAGATTTTCATGACAATTTATTTCTGAAAGGGAGGATCATTGATATGAGTTACATTATTTCTGAAGATGGCAAGGAGCTTTTAAAGGATGTCCGCGATTTCTGCATTAACGAAGTGAAGGAACAGGTAAAGGAATACGATATTTCCGGTGAGTGGCCGAAGGAGATTTACGATCAGGCCATTGAGATGCAGCTTCATATGATGGATGTTCCGGAGGAGTACGGCGGACTTGGTCTGGATCATATGGACCAGGCAGCTATCGTGGAGCAGATCGCATGGGCCGATGCCGGTGTGGCAGTTACCTTAAACGGAAACGGCCTGGCATTAAAGCCGGTGCTCTTAGCAGGAAATGAAGAGCAGAAAAAGAAATGCTGCGATATCATCATTAATGGTGGCTTTGGTTCCTTTGCCCTGACTGAGCCGAATGCCGGATGTGATGCAGGTGCAGGAAAGACTACCGCAGTCCGCGAGGGCGATGAATATGTATTAAATGGAAGAAAGTGCTTTATCACCAACGCAAGCGTAGCTGATTTCTTTGTAGTTACCGCTATGACTGCCAAGGATCAGGGGACAAAAGGTATTTCAGCCTTCCTTGTATACAAGGGAACTCCTGGCCTGAGTGTAGGAAACCATGAGAACAAAATGGGTATCCGCTGCTCAACCACCAGTGATGTACTTCTGGAGGATGTCCGCATCCCGGCTGAGAACCGTCTTGGTGAAGAAGGAACCGGTTTCATTACCGCAATGAAGACTCTGGATCTGGCACGTACCTGGTGTGCAGTTATCGGTGTCGGTGTTGCACAGAGATGTATCGATGAGGCAGTTGCTTATTCCAAACAGCGCGTACAGTTTGGCAAGCCGATCTGCAAGAACCAGGCGATCCAGTTCAAGATCGCAGACATGGAGATCCGTACCGAGGCATCCAGACAGCTGATCGCACATTCCATCCGTCTGGCTGATATGGGACTTCCGTTCAGCAAAGAATCCGCAGCAGCAAAGTGCTTTGCAGGTGATTCTGTAATGCAGACTGCGATCGATGCAGTCCAGATCCTTGGTGGTTACGGTTACAGCCGTGAGTACCCGGTAGAGAAGCTGATGCGTGATGCAAAGATCTTCCAGATCTTCGAGGGAACGAACGAGATCCAGCGTATGGTAGTAGGAAGAACCGTGATCGGTAAATAAAATAAGAAAGTCTGCGCGTTCCGGGAAATAAAAAAGTTTCCCGGAATGCGAAAAAAGATAGCAAGAGAGGAATAAGGAGGATATAAAATCTTATGGATATTCTGGTATTTGTAAAACAGGTTCCGGATGACAGCGTGGAGATCCACTTAGACAGCGCTGGAACACCGGCAACAAAAGATGTAGAAAAGGTGACAAACGCATTTGATACCTATGCACTGGAGCTCGCAGCCCGTTACACCGAGGCGAATGGCGGTGAGGTTACCGTGGCAGCGATCGGAACCGAGGACTGCACCAGCATGATGAAGAATCTCCTGGCAGTTGGAGCAAAGAAAGCATACTTATTCAAAGATGAGGTATTTGCCGGAGCGGATGAAGGCGCAGTAGCAGCGTATCTTGCAAAAGTAGTAAAGAAATGCGAAGCAGAAAACGGCCAGCCTTACGGCATGATCCTCTGCGGTAAGGAATCCACTGACGAGATCAGCGGCCAGGTAGGCGCGCGTCTTGCTGAACTCCTTGGAACCGGCTTTGTATCCAGCGTGATCGAGGTAGAACCGCAGGATGACAGTCTTATTGCAAAGCAGGAGACCGAGGAAGGATACATCCGCTATAGTGTGGCACAGCCGGCAGTATTTACCATTGCAAAGCCAGCATACGATCCGCGTTATCCAAACATCAAGGCAAAGCTGGCAGCAAGAAAAGCCGTTGTCCCGGTATTTACTGCAGCAGATGCAGAGGTTTCCAAGGTAGAAGCCCTGGTATCCTTAAAGGGCTACAGCGAGCCGCCGAAGAGAAGCGCAGGCGTCCGCATCAAGGAAAAAGAAGCAGCAGAAGCTGTCCGCAAGGCAATGGAAAAAATGCTGCAGGATAAGGCATTGTAAGGAGGAGACCGAACATGAAGGTACTGGTATATATCGAAGCAAAAGAAGGAACCCCTCTGCAGGGCAGCCTGGAGCTTCTGTCCGCAGCAAACGGACTGGGCGAGGCATCTGCAGTAGCAGTAGAAGATACTGAGGCAGCGAAAAAGGCTGCAGAGTACGGTGCAAAGGTTGTAGTATTAAAGACCGCTGATACATCAGAGGATGCACAGGCAGCAGCACTGGAGGGTTATATCAAAGAGACTCAGCCGGAATTGGTGCTGTTTTCCGGAAGCCAGCTTGGAAAGGACCTTGCACCGCGTCTGGCACAGCGCTTTAACGCAGGCTGTGTTACCGATGTAACCGTCATTGAGAAGTCCGGTGCAGGTGTGGAGTTTGTACGTCCGGCTTACGGCGGCACGGTTCTGGAGCGCATGAGCGTGGCAGGTAGCATTCAGTTTGCAACTGTCCGCAGCGGCAGCTTTGCAAAGCCGGAAGCAGCAGAAGGCAGCGTAGAAGAAAAAGAAGCAGGCGTATCGGAGGCAGTAAAGGCTAAGATCGTAGACGCAGCAAAAGAGATCGCAGAGGCAGTTGACCTGGAAGGTGCCGACGTCATCGTAACCGGCGGCCGCGGCATGGGCGATGCAGAAGGCTTCAAGCTGGTAGAAGAGCTGGCTTCCCTGCTTGGCGGTGTTGTTGGTGCATCCCGTCCGGCAATCGAAGAGGGCTGGGCATCCCGTGCACATCAGGTCGGCCAGTCCGGTAAGATCGTTGCGCCAAAACTTTACATTGCCTGCGGCGTATCCGGAGCTATGCAGCATGTATCCGGAATCATGGGATCCAAATACATTGTAGCGATCAACAAGGATGAGGCAGCATCCATCTTTGATATCGCAGATGTAGGAATCGTGGGAGATGTCAAAGAGATCCTTCCGCTTCTGATCGAGGAGATCAAAAACAGAAAATAACGTTCGTTCGATTTGATTATTGGTGAGGCTTACATTATAATATGAGGAGGAATTACAATGGAAAAATATAATCAGCTGACTCCGGAAATCATTGCACAGATCCAGGCAGTGTCCGATCATGTTCTCGTGGGAGACGACATCAACGTAGATTTCGCAAGAGATGAGATGCCGATCTACGGCACCCATATGCCGGATCTGGTTGTACAGCCGACTTCTACCGAAGAGGTTGCCGCAGTCATGAAGATCTGCTATGAGAACACCATTCCGGTTACCCCGAGAGGCGCAGGTACCGGTCTGGCAGGCGGCGCAGTTCCGTTACTTGGCGGAGTTTTGATGGACACTTCCAAAATGAACCGGATCTTAAACTACGATATGGAGAACTTCGTAGTCGAGATCGAGAGCGGCGTGCTGTTGAACGATCTGGCCAATGACTGCTTAAGCAAGGGTATGATGTACCCGCCGGATCCGGGCGAAAAGTTCGCATGTGTAGGCGGCAACGTATCCACCAATGCAGGCGGCATGAGAGCCGTAAAGTACGGCGCAACCCGTGATTATGTACGTGCCATGACTGTCGTCCTTCCAACTGGTGAAATCACCCATCTGGGTGCAACTGTTTCCAAGACCTCATCCGGTTATTCCCTGTTAAACTTAATGATCGGTTCTGAGGGAACCCTTGGTATCATCACAGAGCTGACCTTAAAGATCATTCCGGCTCCGAAGGTTGTTGCATCCCTGATCATTCCGTTTGAGGATTTAAACACCGCACTTTCTACGGTTCCGAAGATCAAGATGTCCGGCTTAAACCCGCAGGCGATCGAGTTCATGGAGCGTGAGATCGTGTTAAGCTCCGAACGCTACATTGGCCGCAGCGTATTCCCGCAGGAGTTAGAGGGCCAGCAGATCGGTGCTTACCTTCTGGTTACCCTGGATGCAGGAAGCCAGGATGAGCTGGACAATATGTTAGAGCAGATGGCTGAGCTGGTTCTGGATGCCGGTGCTATGGATGTTCTCGTTGCAGATACCCCGGCCAAGATCAAAGACGCATGGGCAGCACGTTCTTCCTTCCTGGAAGCAATCATGCATGAGACAAAGCTGTTAGATGAGTGTGACGTTGTAGTTCCGGTCAATAAAATCGCAGATTACCTGGATTTTGTGAACAAGACCGGCGAAGAGTGTGGCCTGACCATCAAATCCTTTGGTCACGCAGGCGACGGAAACCTTCATATCTACCAGTGCTCCAATGACCTGGAGGAGGAAGAATTCAAGTCCCGCGTTGACAAATTCTTTGAGATCATCTACAAAGAAGCAACCAACTGCGGCGGTCTGGTATCCGGCGAGCACGGTATCGGTTCCGGCAAGATCAAATACCTGATCGACTCTGTCGGTGAAACCAACATGGCACTTATGGAAGGCATCAAGCGCGTATTTGACCCGAAGATGATCTTAAATCCAGGAAAGGTCTGCTATCGTCTGTAGGAGGACTGACTTTACGTGGAAGAAAGAAACAACCAGAAAGCATACGAACGAGTATTTGATTATTTTACGGCGGAGATTACCTCAGGCAATCTCCGCCTGAATGATAAGATCCCGACAGAGCGGGCTTTGTCGGAAACCCTGAAGGTCAGCCGCAATTCAGCGAGAGAAGCACTTCATGTTCTCGAGATGATGGGGCTGATCGAGTGCATTCAGGGAAGCGGAAACTATATCCGCTGCAACACAAAGGAATATATGACAAGGCTGATGTCGCTGACCATGGTACTGCAGCACATCGACTATACAGAGGTCTTTGAGATGCGCTGCGGGTTTGAGCAGACAGCACTTGCGGCAGCCATGGAGGATGCAGGTGCGGAGGAGCTGGAGCGGATGCATGAGGTCCTGGAGAAAATGGACCAGCCTATGAGCGCCCAGGAAAGCGCAGCCCTGGATCTGGAATTTCATAAGATCTTAATGGAAATGTCCCACAACCAGCTCATGATCTTTTATGTGGATCAGATGGAGGATCTGCTAAAGCTGTTTGTGAAGGATTTAAGAACCTCGATCCTTTCTGACCGGCGCCGTGCGGCAGTTTTAAGAAAAGCGCACTGGGATATTTACGAGGCGCTGAAAATCCGAGATGAGGCAGCGGGAGCGAAGGCGCTGAAGAAGCATTTTACCGTAGTGCGCAAGCACTTGGAGAAGCTGATCTAAAGGCAAGAGCTGAATTTTGCTGATTACTTAGGGCGCACCGTCAGTCTGCGGATGTGCCCGTCTTTGGTAAACAGATTTCCCAGTCCCTCGTAATCTTTATTTTCTATGGCATCAATATACTTTTCAATTGGCAGCATCTGTCTTATCCCCCTTTAGTAAACTTTTTCCGTATTTAAAAGCGCATCGGTACCGCCATCCACAAACATGACAATGCCGTTGATTCCGCAGGCTTTTTCGGATGCGAGAAAAACAATGGCCAGTGCGATCTCCTTCGGATCTATGAAGGTTTCCTACGCTCAGATCGGAGGCATCGAGCGAGGAGACCACACTCCGGACGGTCCGAGGTTTCCGAAACCCAGGAAAGCAGTTCCTGGCGCCGTCTGGCGGTTGTAACTGTGCCAAGCGGGTAGTGGTGCTCCGGGGAAATATGGAGAATATTTGTCTGCAATGATTTGACATTTCGGAGAAGATAAATGAATTCTGGGAAAAATCCGATGCAGAAAATAAGAAAGAATGTTATAATCCTATATGATTAGAGCGTGTTGGGCGAAATTTATTTGCAGAAAGAAGTAGAAACAAGATGGTTGTAACCTATTATTATGATCATATGACAAAACCCCGCCAGGCAGCTTACCGGAGTATGCTTGCTGGGCTTACAGAACTTTCAGACAGCTTCCAGCTGCCCCTTTTGGAGGCAAAGGAGCTCTCGGAAGTATTTTTGCTGCTCAGGCTGGATCACCCGGAGCTTTTCTGGGCATCCGGGTTTCATTTCCTGCATTACCAGGATTCCCCGAATCTCATTATGAAGCCGGAGTATCTGTTTGACAAGGGCAAGATCCGCGAACACCAGAAGGCCATGACGGCACGGGTAGAAAAGCTGGTCCGCCCGGCAAAGACGCTTTCCGAATGGGAAAAGGAAAAATATATTCACGATTTTATCTGCGAGAATATCCGCTATGACAAGTTAAAAAAGGCTTATTCCCATGAAATCATTGGTCCGCTTGGGCAGGGCGTAGGAGTCTGTGAGGGAATCGCCAAAGCAGTAAAGATCCTTTGCGATGCCCTTGGGATCTGGTGTATGATCGCAATCTGCGGCAATAATCCGGAAAAAGGCATCAAATACCGCCATACCTGGAACATTGTCCGCATCGACGGCGTGTATTATCATCTGGATGCCACGTTTGACAACAGTCTGGGAAAATGCAGTGTGACTGGGGAGGAAATCCGCTACGATTATTTCAATCTGGACGATAAAGCCATCTTCCGGGACCATGAGCCGCTGATCGCGCCTGCACCAGCCTGCAGCAACAGCGATCATTTCTATTATAAGGAAAAGAAGTTGTCGTTTACCAGACTGGAGGATGTAAAAAAACGGGCACTGCAGGCGGCAAAGAAGGGAAAACTCTTGACCTTTCACTGGCGGGGTGGTTATCTGACCAAACAGGTTCTGGAGGACTTGCTGGAACAGATCCAGGAAGCAGGAAAAGAACGCGGAAAAACGCCGCATGTCAATCTGAACTGGTCCCAGGCAGTTTTGCGCATCCACTATACAGATGAGGCAGACATAACGCCGGCAGAGCCAGACATCAATATGGAAGAAGCAAACGAAGGAGAGCAGGAATAACATGAACGCATACCGGATGCTGGAGATTCTGATCCAGCAGAATCAGTTTGAACTCCTGAAGGGGAAAGATGAGTTTCACACACCGCAGGATATCCGCCTGGTTTACCTGATGAACGATGCGGTGGAATGTTTTCTGGCATTCCGGAACGCGCGGATCACCGGAGACTATCTTGCAGAATATGAGGGAGAACTGGAAACTCATCTGGACCGCAGGGAAGAGCGCTCCGCGCTGGTGGTCCACCAGGGACACAATGTCTTCACCCTGTTTTTTGAGAAGCTGGAGCCGGAATATCATCTGTACGATTACGGGCAGATTGGCCATTTCTGGGTGAAGGGTTATGACTATCTGCGGCAGTTAGAATACCGCATTGCCATTTTGTGGGATAAATACAAATATATGGGCGAGGACTGCTGTAATGAGGAAGAACAGAAGCTGGCCTGGCTTGCGAAGTTCCCACCTTTGAATTTTACCTGTTATCCGTCTGTTCCACCACAGTATCTCCCGGACCGGGAAGATGGCTGGGTACTGGCAGAAGAAGCATGGGAAGTTATGATGGAGCTTGCAAAAGAAGCAGGCGATCACTCATTGCAGCGTGCACTGGAGAGATACCGTAAACACCCGGGCAAATGGATGGCGAAGCATGTGGCAAGGCTTCTGCACCGGAAATCCCACGCAAAGACGGTCGACCTTCTGGCAGAAAAGCTAAAGACAGTTGCATCCGCTTATCCGGACCGGAGCTTTGGGCAGGAGCGGGACACCAAGTATGGGATCGCCATGAAAGCGGCGCTGGAAGGGCAGAAGGTTCTGGCAGAAAAAGGAATCCAGTCTGTGGTCCTTCGGGAAGAACCATTCGTAGAGGCAGCTGATACCCTGGATTTTAAGGCACATCTGATGATCTGGATGCCGGGGATCATAAACCGGAAAACAGAGATCCGGACCTTTACTTTTTCAGCGAAGGAAATAAAATAAGTATTCTTGTATATTCTCGTGATGCACGCTATAATGGTTTATGGATATTTCCTTAGGAAATAAAAGAAGAAAAAGGAATAAGAGAAAAGAATGAGAGACAACATGATTACAAAACGCCATCGCAGTGCGGTGGATGGCGGGACATCACGGAGTACATCCCGCAGCCTGACGATGGATGCGGCAGTCAGCGGCCTGTTTGCCGCGCTGATCGCGATTGGTGCATTTATGAAAATTGTGATTCCGGTTGGCGTAGATACCATGAATTTTACCCTGCAGTGGCTGTTCGTATTGCTGGCAGGACTGCTGCTTGGATCGAGGCGGGCTTCCCGGAGCGTAGCTACGTACCTGATCACCGGACTGATCGGCTTCCCCATCTTTGCCCGTGGCGGCGGCCCGGCTTATCTTTTGCGGCCGACCTTCGGGTTTCTGCTTGGCTTTGCCATTGCAGCGTGGGTGATGGGCTTCCTTAGTGAAAAGCTTCATCCATCCAAAGCTATTTCCTGGTTTTGGGTTAGCCTGGCAGGTTATGCTGCATACTACGGAATGGGAATCCTCTATTTTTATATGATCACACACCTGTTATCCTCCCAGACTCCGACAGCGCTTAGCGTGATCTTCGGCGTGTACTGCCTGCCGACCATGCTTCCAGACCTGATGCTTTGCGTTCTGGCTATTATGATCGCAGGACGGCTCCGCCCGGTGGTACAGGCATCCTTAAATGGATAAGAATTTTACACCTGGGAATACTAAATGAAAAAGCAATGGATCGTCATGGTTTTGACGGTCCATTGTTCATATGAGTATCAAGAACTTTATATTTACAGGAAAGAAGGAGAAGACAATGAACAAGAAACTTGCAAAGCTTGGTGCAGCGTCACTTCTGGCAGTTGGGGCTGGAACTATGCTGATGAAAAAGAACAGCATGGGAGCAAAAAATCCGCAGACAAAAGCACAGCGCCAGAAAGAACTGGAGGAGTACCGCAATACCGAGCGCGGGAAACAGGCAAAGAACAGCAAAGGAATCTATTATTCAAATGGTAACTATGAGGCCTTTGCACGTCCAGAGAAGCCGGAAGGTGTTGATGAAAAATCTGCCTATATTGTGGGAAGTGGCCTTGCGGCGCTGGCAGCAGCCTGCTTCCTGGTCCGTGACGGACAGATGAAGGGAGAGCATATCCACATTCTGGAAGCGATGGACATTGCCGGTGGTGCCTGCGATGGTATCGAGGATCCGCTCCGCGGCTATGTGATGCGCGGCGGCCGTGAGATGGAGGACCATTTTGAGTGCCTGTGGGATCTGTTCCACAGCATTCCATCCCTGGAGACACCGGGAGCATCTGTATTGGACGAATATTACTGGCTGAACAAGCATGACCCGAACTACTCCCTCTGCCGTGCGACCAAAAACCGTGGCGAAGATGCCCATACCGATGGAAAGTTCAACTTAAGCCAGAAGGGCTGCATGGAGATCATGAAGCTGTTCTTTACCCGTGACGAAGACCTTTATGACAAGAAAATAGAAGATGTCTTCGATGATGAGGTATTTGGCTCAACGTTCTGGCTGTACTGGCGCACCATGTTTGCTTTTGAAACCTGGCATAGTGCCTTGGAGATGAAGCTGTATTTCCAGCGTTTCATCCATCATATCGGCGGACTCCCGGATTTCTCTGCATTGAAGTTCACAAAATACAACCAGTATGATTCCCTGATCCTGCCGATGCAGAAATACCTTGAGGACGCAGGCGTGCAGTTCCAGTTCAATACCCGTGTTACGAATGTTCTCTTCGATATCGAGGGTACGAAGAAGACCGCGAAGAAGATCATCTGCAGTGTCAATGGAATGGAGACCGAGATCCCGCTGACCGAAAAAGACCTTGTTTTTGTCACCAATGGAAGCTGCACGGAAGGAACCATTTACGGTGACCAGGATCATGCGCCGGTGGGCGATGCCGAGCGCCGCGTCAGTGGCTGCTGGGAGCTGTGGAAAAATATCGCAAAGCAGCATGACGCGTTTGGACACCCGGAAAAATTCTGTTCTGATATTGAAAAAACAAACTGGGAATCTGCAACGGTCACCACATCAGATGATACGATCATCTCCTATATCCAGAAGATCTGCAAACGCGATCCGCGAAGCGGCCGTGTGGTGACCGGCGGCATTGTAAGCTGCCAGGATTCCAAGTGGCTCTTAAGCTGGACCATCAACCGTCAGGGACAGTTCAAAAACCAGAAGAAGGAAGAAATCTGCGTCTGGATCTACAGTCTCTTTACCGACGTGCCGGGTGACTATATCAAAAAGCCGATGCGGGAATGCACCGGTAAGGAAATCACGGCTGAGTGGCTGTACCATATGGGAGTGCCGGCAGACCAGATCGACGAGCTGGCTGAAAACCATGCTGTCTGCGTGCCGACCATGATGCCGTATATCACTGCCTTCTTTATGCCGAGAAGAAAAGGCGACCGCCCGGATGTTATCCCGGATGGCTGTGTGAACTTCGCCTTCCTGGGACAGTTTGCCGAAACTCCACGTGACACCATCTTCACGACCGAGTATTCCGTGCGCACTGCCATGGAGTCTGTATACGGCCTGCTTGGAGTAGACCGAGGCGTGCCGGAGGTATGGGGCAGTGTCTACGATATCCGCAACCTCTTAGACAGCACCGTAAAACTGATGGACGGCAAATCCCCGCTTGAGATGGAGCTTCCGGGACCGCTTAACATGTTAAAGAAACCATTATTAAAGAAAATCAAAGGAACTGTAATCGAAAAAGTTTTGCGTGACCATGATATCATTCGCGATGGGATGATTTGAATGTAACAATTTGATTAACTTTAATAGGGCCGTGTGAGTTGCCTTTCGGCAACTTACACGGCCCTTGTCATATACTTAAATTGTTATTTTAAAATTTCGCAGCGTGATTTGCATTTTTGTAGATTTGGCAGATGTCTTCCTCGCCCAGGACCTTAAAGCTTCCTATGGTGCGGCTGCGGTGGTAGGAGCAGCGGTAAGCCAGGTCATGGAGTGTGACATCATCCTGCACTCCGATATCTTTATTATCTTCGAATGAGGTCGGCATACCGATGGAGCGGAAGAATCCAACCGTTTTTTTGATTCCCTCCATGGCGGCTTCTGTTTCGTCAGAAATGGTTACACCCCAGACATTTTTCGCGAAGCGGGCAAAACGGGAAATCTTTGCGTCGCAGACATAATTCGCCCAGGAACCCCATACCGTCGCAAGAGAAGCACCGTGTGCAGTATCAAACATAGCGGAGAGCTCATGTCCGATCTGGTGGACTGCAAAGTCTTTGTTGCCGCCAAGTCCGGTCAGGCCGTTGTGGGAAAGGGAACCGGCCCACATCAGTTCACTCATGGAATCGTAATCGTGCGGATTCTGGACTGCGATCCGGCCATTGGCAATGACGGTGCGAAGAAGTGCCTCCGCAATCGCGTCGGTCAGCTCATTGTCGAGCGGATTGAAATAGCGGTCCATGGTATGCATCATGATATCGGTCACTCCGCAGGCAACCTGGTACGGCGGGAGTGTGAGTGTCAGCTCCGGATTCATGATGGCAAAGCGTGGGCGGTTTAATTCTGTGTTAAGGCCACGCTTGACACCTTCTGCGAGATTTGTTAAGACAGCAGAATCGCTGGATTCACTTCCGGCTGCGGAAATGGTTAAGATCGCACCGACTGGCAGAGCCTTTTGCGGGGTTTTCTCCCGGATCCAAAACTGCCAGATATCGGTAGGAACATTGGCAGCACCGATGGCGATCGCTTTGGCGGTGTCGAGCACGGAACCGCCGCCGGCTCCTAAGATGAAGTCTGCGCCGAATTTGCGAGCAAGTGCTACGCCTTCGCGGGCATGCTCCAGCGATGGATTTGCTTTTGCACCGCCAAACAGCTCGTAGGTGACATGGTTTTCTGTCAAAATCTGGCAAAGCTGGCCTAATAAGCCGCTTCGCTCGATACTGCCGCTTCCGTATACGAGAAGAACGCGGCTTCCGCCGTATTTACGGATGTAATCGGCAGTCTTTAACTGGGCATCTTTTCCAAACACGATTTCAGTTGGGCAATGATAGGTAAATGCATGCATGATAAGAATTCCCTCCTTTTTCTACTAGAAGTAATCATAGCACGAAATAACAGAGAATTCCAGCAGCTTTCCTACCCAGTAACAATTTCATCCAGACTTCCAAAACGGTAGCCCATTTCCTCCCATTTTGAAAGAAGCTCATCAAGGATTTCCCCATTTGTCTTTGAAGTGCTGTGCAGAAGGACAATGGCTCCCGGGTGGATACGCCCGAGCAGCTTTTTGAAGGCTTCTTCATGTGCAGGCTGCTTGTTTTCGTACCAGTCTACGTAGGCAAGACTCCAGAAAAAGGTGTGATAGCCCATTTCCTTCGCCATTTTCAGATTGGATTCGCTGTATTTCCCCTGGGGCGGGCGATAGTATTTTTTCATGGTCTGTCCGGTGATCTTCTGGTATTTTTCTTCCAGCTTTGATAATTCTTCCGAAAAAGATGCCTGGTCCGCAATCTTTGACATATCCGGATGATGCCAGGTGTGGTTGCCTACAGTATGTCCTTCTGCAACCATGCGTTTGACTAATTCCGGACTGGTTTCGAGGTAATTTCCGACCAGAAAAAAGGCGGCAGGAGCGTTATGCTTTTTTAAGGCATCCAGAATAACTGCGGTGTTTCCGTTTTCATATCCGGCATCAAAGGTGAGATAGATGACAGGGTCTGTGGTGTCTGCGATGTAGTGGGCCTGAAACTGCTTCAGATAATCGGAAGTAGCGTTGCCAACCGGGGGCTTTCCTTCCTGCTGGAAGCTGAGTCCCCAGTTTTCGTAAGCGGGGGAAATGTGGGAAGATGAGGAAGCGGCAAACCTGCTTCCGGCACTGGCTGCAGTTAAGTCAGCAGCAAGTTTGATTCCGGTGTTGTATGTTGGAGCGTTAAGCACCTGTCTGTCGGTTTTGGATGTCATTTCCAGGGTCGAAATAGCATGTGCCACAACACCTCCCGCAAAAAAGGCGCATAAAAACAAAGCGGTTGCAGCGGCCAGTCTTTTACATATGCTGCGTTTGGGATGAGGGAAAAACTGCATGATGATTCTCCAAGACGGAACTTATTACTTCTATATTTACGGTTTCGTTTAGAAAATAGAACGGGAAGATTAAGAAAGTTGTTATGTTTGCGGGAAAGGTTCTATGCTATACTATTGGTATTGTGTATACAGATAAAAGTGATGGAATAAGGAGACTTCCGATGAAACGAAAAAATAAAATACAGATACTTAGTCTTGGCCTTGCCCTGGCTCTTTCCCAGGCTGCAAGTGCATTTGCGGCTGGAACCGTTACTGTAGGACAGGCACCGGGAGAAACAGCACAGAGCAGCGTGGCAGAAACCAGCGCGGCACAGAAAGCATCAGAAACCAGTGCGGCGCAAGGTACGTCAGGGACTGCAACAGCACAGAACGGAACTTCACAGGCAGTTTCCCAGACACCGGGTACGAGTCATACGGTAACAGCGGGAAGCGGAACAACCGCAGACCGTCCGTCTGTGCTTCCGGCTGCTGGCCAGACACCGGTGGCTGGTCTCGATGCGATCATAAATCTTGGACCGGCAACACAGCAGACGGTTTCTGCAGCCGATATCAAGCAGCCGGAGGTGGCAGCCGAGGGTGCGGTTCTCTTAAATGCGGCAACAGGGGAAGTTCTTTACGGCAAAAACCAGGACCAGCAGTTTTATCCGGCCAGCATTACCAAGGTCATGACAGCGCTTGTGGTGCTGGAACACTGCAACTTGAACGACACAGTGACCTTTTCCGAGACAGCGACCAGCAATCTGGAATCCGGGGCAGTTGCACTGGGCGTTTCAGCGGGAGACCAGCTGACGGTAGAGCAGTCCTTGTATGGACTTTTGTTAAAGTCTGCAAATGAGATTGGCAATGGACTGGCAGAACACGTATCCGGCAGTGTCAGCGCATTTGCAGACCTCATGAATGCGAAAGCAAAGGAGCTTGGATGCAAGAATACCCATTTTGTGAATCCGCACGGACTGAATAATGAGAACCACAAGACGACACCATATGATATGGCGCTGATCCTGCGTGCGGCAGTGGCAAACGACACGTTCCGCAAGATTGATACCACTACCTCCTATGAGTTTCCGGCGATCAAAAATGCAGCAGCCCATACCATTACCATGGGCCACAAAATGATGTATAAAACCGATTCCCGCTATTATGAAGGCATCATTGGCGGCAAGACCGGATATACTTCAAAAGCAGGTAATACGCTTGTGACAGCAGTAGAGCGTGACGGAGTTCGTCTGATCGCAGTTGTCATGAAGGCCAAGGGAACGCACTATACCGATACGAAGGCTATGCTGGACTATGGATTCCAGCTGCATGCAGCCGGGAAAATCTAATTGAGCAAAATAATGATCAGAAAGGGTAGGATAGAAATTGAATACCGAAATGAAAATCCTTTCCGCCGTTATGGCGGGAGGTGCTGCTGTGGCAGCGGCCGGCCTGATCCGCTCTGGCTATGAGCGCAGGCATTTTGTGACAGAAGAAATCACAATCAGCTCTAAGAAGATCCGTAACCCAAGAACCCTGGTGTTCTTGACCGATCTGCACGATAAAGAATTTGGCGATGGAAATGAGCAGCTTCTCACATCCATTCAGGATATCCGGCCGGATGTGCTCCTGATCGGCGGTGATGTGATGGTCGCAAAACCGGGGAAAGCAAATCTTGAGGTGACCAGACGATTCTTGGACGGGCTGTGTGAGGTGCAGGCCCATATAACCGGGGAAAATTCCGGGAAGCCGTTCCGTATTTACTATGGAAATGGAAATCATGAGCAGCGTCTTGGTCGGGAAAACGATACTTACGGCAATCTTTACCGCCAGCTCCGGGTCCTCTTAAAAGAGCGCAATATTGCATATCTGTCTGACCGGTCTGTAAATTTAAATGAAGAGATCCGGATCAGCGGGCTGAATCTGGACCAGGCCTGTTACCGGGATTTTCTCCCGGCCCGCATGAAAGAAGATTACCTGACCCGCCATCTGGGGCAGGCAGATCCGACCCGGTTCCAGATCCTGCTGGCGCACTCGCCACTGTATTTTGAGCAGTATGCGGACTGGGGAGCAGACTTAACCTTATCCGGGCATTTCCATGGCGGAACCATCCGCCTGCCGTTTGTGGGTGGTGTTATGACCCCGCAGTACCAGTTCTTTCATCCGTATTGTGCCGGACAGTTCGAGAAAGATGGAAAACACATGATTGTCGGAAGAGGACTTGGTACCCATTCCATCAACATCCGGTTCTGCAACCGGCCGCAGCTTCTGGTGATTCGGCTAAAGCCTCAAGAACAGGAAGAATAGTTTTTAAAAACCTCTGTTTTATATTTATGTTGCTGTTTGAGCATCGCGCGAACGGTAACATATTTACAGGACAGAGGTTTTTTGGTATACTGTAATATACGTGTTCGTCTGCCATGGCGGCAGACCAGAAGGAAAAAGAAACTATGACCATTTCTTATAAACTGGAGAAATTTGAAGGCCCGCTGGACCTTCTTTTGCATCTGATCGAAAAAAATAAAATCGATATTTACGATATCCCTATTGTGGAGATCACCAAGCAGTATCTGGACTATGTAAACCAGATGGAAAAAGAAGACTTAAACATTGTCAGCGACTTTCTGGTAATGGCAGCTACCCTGCTGGATATCAAATCCCGTATGCTACTTCCAGCTTTGGAGGTGGAAGAAGACGGGGAGGAAACGGATCCGAGAGCGGAGCTGGTTGCCAGACTTTTGGAATATAAAAAATACAAGCTTCTGGCGCAGGAGCTGGCTGAGATGGAAGACCAGGCGGGCGATGTCCTTTTTAAGAAGCCAACTGTTCCGAGAGAAGTGGCAAAGTATGAGCCGCCGGTCGATCTTGACCAGATGTTAGACGGCCTGACGCTGGCAAAGCTGCAGCGGATTTTTGATTCCGTTATGCGCCGCCAGAAGGAAAAGGTGGACCCGATCCGCAGTAAATTCGGTACGATCAAACGGGAGCCGATCAGTCTGGAAACGAAGATCATGGATGTCATGCATTATGCCAGAAAACACCGGAAATTCAGCTTCCGCCAGATGTTAGAACGCCAGAGAGACAAGCTGGAGGTCGTGGTTTCTTTCCTGGCAATCCTGGAACTGATGAAGATCGGAAAGATTCATCTGACACAGGAGCATACGTTCGACGATATGTGGATTGAGACGCTGGAAGAAGAGGGTGAAGAGGGCGAGCTGGAGTTAGAAGACTTGAGTGGCCTGGAAGGATAGATAACATATGGGTAGTTTTTTTGATGAAGAAGATGAGAAAGTAGATCTGGCTGCGGTAGAAGCCAGGCACGCACAAATGGAAGCCGAGGAAGAGCTGGAACGGCTGGAGCAGCAGGGAAAGCAGCCTGAGCATTTAAAACAGTCTGAACGGTCCGGGCAGATTGAAACAGCAGGTGGAAAGGTACTTGGAAACGGAACTGCCGGAAAGTCCACAAGAGAAAATACACAGTACCACGCAGAAGACTGGGAGGCAATCATCGAGGCTGTTTTATTTACCATGGGCAATTCCGTGGAGCTGCGCCAGCTGGCGATCGCAATCGATCAGAGCGAGGACATTGCAAAGCGTGTCGTGCTGCATCTGCAGAAGCGCTACGAGGAAGAAAAACGAGGCGTGCGTATTCTGGAACTGGAAAATGCATACCAGATGTGCACCTGCCAGGACTATTATGAAAATCTGATCCGGGTGGCCGTGGCACCGAAGAAGCATGTGCTTACAGATGTCATTTTAGAGACGCTTTCCATCATTGCATACCGCCAGCCGGTGACAAAAATGGAAATCGGCAAGATCCGTGGTGTAAACTCTGACCATGCGGTAAACCGTCTGGTAGAATATGGCCTTGTATATGAAGCAGGCCGTCTGGACGCACCAGGCCGTCCGGCATTGTTTGCCACCACAGAGGAATTTTTGCGGCGCTTTGGTGTCAGCTCCATGGTTGACCTTCCTACCATGAATCCGGAGCAGGAAGAAGAAATCATCCAGGAGGTCGAGGAGGAGCTGCAGATGAAACTCGGTGAGCAGGGCGAAGAAGCGGCGCAAACACCGGAAGAGGAAGTCGAAGAGGTGCTGACGGAACTCATGGAAGAGCAGGATGACTTGCAAATAGAAGATTTGGAGCAACGTCAGGATTCCGGCAATCAGGATTTAAAAGAACAGCAAGAACGGGAAAATTTAGAACAGCAGAAAGAGGAATCAGAAGATGCAGAAGATCAGAATTAAATATTTTCATGAAGATATGGAGAAATTAACCTACATTGACGGCAAGTCTGACTGGATCGACCTTCGGGCCGCAGAAGATGTAGAAATGAAAGCGGGCGAATTTAAACTGGTTCCGCTTGGCATTGCCATGGAACTGCCAAAAGGGTATGAGGCCCACGTGGTTCCGAGAAGCAGCACCTATAAAAACTTTGGCATCATCCAGACCAACCATATGGGTGTGATCGACGAAAGCTATTGTGGTGACAATGATCAGTGGTTTTTCCCGGCATACGCACTGCGTGATACAAAGATCAGCAAGGGAGACCGTATCTGCCAGTTCCGAATCATGGAGCATCAGCCGGCAATCGAGTTTGAGGAAACCGATTCCCTGGATCATGAAGACCGTGGCGGGATCGGAAGCACTGGAAGAAGGTAAGTGTGCATATGGGCAGGGAAGAGTATACAGATAACAGCATGCACAGACAAACGGGACGCCAAACCAGAAAGCCAGCCGGGAGCCGGACAACAAACCAGGCAGCAAGCCGGGCAGCAAATCGGACAGCAAGTCAGACAGCAAACCAGATAACAAGCCGACCGATGAATCAGTCAGCATATTCACCGGTCCGGGCCCGTCAGATCGCCCGCCGCCGCAGACAACAGAGAAGACGGCGCCGCCAGATGATGGCAGCCCTGGCTGTAGTGGTATTGCTGGCCGGAGGAGGGGCATTTGGCTTTCGCCAGGCATCGCTCCAGAAGCACCGTCAGGAATATGCTGAACAGGGAATTGCTGCGTTAGACAGCCAGAATTACGAGCAGGCGGTCACAGACTTTAATGCGGCCATCGACCTGAACCATGGAAAGATTGGCAGCTTTGAAAGCCAGATGCTTCTTTACCGGGCTGAGGCCGAGTACCGGAGTGAGGATTACCAGGCGGCACTCGCGACCTACGAGACGTTGTACGGAAAAGACGAGCAGAATGAGACGTACCGGACGGGACTTGCCCTCTGCCTGCTGGAAACCGGCGATTATGACCGGGCACTGACATTGGGTGTTATTTCTGGTCAGATCTATAACCGTATGGCAAAGGACCAGATCAATGCCGGAAATTATGATGAGGCGTTAAATACCATTGAGACTGGTCTTTCCGAAGCCGGGGCCGATGACGAGGGCAGAAAAGAACTCACCTTCAACCAGGCCGTTGCCTGGGAGTATAAGGGCGATTACAAAAAGGCACTGGAAATCCTGGAGAATTACGACCAGAAATATACAGCAGAAGGAAATGCAGCAAGGGAACTGGCATTTCTGAGAACCCGCCAGGGCAACAACTAAAATTCCAGAAGCCCGCCAGGACAGCCGTGGGAATTTTTGGAAAATCCGATATGGCAACAATTAGGAGTAATAACATTTATGGCAGAATTATTTGATATGAAAGAAATCGAGGAGCGTGTCATTCTTATTGCAGTCAGCACCGACGATGAGGACGATACCCGCGCTTCCCTGGACGAGCTGGAGGAGCTTGTGAAGACCGCGGGCGGTGTCACCGTGGATAAGATGATCCAGAACCGCGAGCGCATCCATCCGGGCACCTACCTTGGAAAAGGAAAGATTGACGAAGTGCGGGAACGGATCTGGGAGCTTAAGGCAACCGGTGTAGTCTGCGACGATGAACTTTCCCCGGCACAGCTTCGAAACTTAGAGGATGCACTGGACACCAAGGTTATGGACCGTACCATGGTCATTCTGGATATTTTCGCATCCCGTGCGACGACCAGCGAGGGAAAGATCCAGGTAGAGCTGGCCCAGTTAAAGTACCGTGCGGCACGCCTGGTCGGTCTGCGAAGCTCCCTGTCCCGTCTGGGCGGTGGTATCGGAACCAGGGGACCGGGCGAGAAAAAGCTGGAGATGGACCGCCGTCTCATTCATGAGCGCATCGGCCAGTTAAAATCAGAATTAGAAGAAGTAAAACGCCACCGTGACGTTATCCGCAAGCAGCGCGAGAAGGCCCACACACCGGTAGCGGCGATCGTCGGATATACCAATGCCGGAAAATCCACACTTTTGAACCGGCTGACGGATGCAGGCATTCTGGCAGAGGATAAGCTGTTTGCAACGCTGGATCCAACCACCCGCAATCTGGAACTGGAGAGCGGGCAGCAGATCATGCTGACCGATACGGTCGGTTTTATCCGCAAGCTGCCGCATCATCTGATCGAGGCATTTAAGAGTACGCTGGAGGAGGCAAAATACAGCGACATCATCCTGCATGTGGTAGACTGCTCCAATCCAAACATGGATATGCAGATGCATGTGGTTTACGAGACTTTGCGGGAACTGAAGGTCGGGGATAAGATCATCGTTACCGTATTCAACAAGATCGACCAGAAGGAAGACAGCGAGTTTCCGAGGGACCTGCAGTCTGACTATCAGGTACAGATCTCTGCAAAGACCGGAGCTGGTTTGGACGAGCTGCTAAGTACCTTGGAACAGATCCTGCGCAGCCAGAAGGTGTATCTGGAACGCGTATTTTCCTATCAGGAGGCCGGAAAGATCCAGACCATCCGCAAGTACGGGGAACTGCTGAGTGAGGAGTATCAGGCCGACGGCATCGCCGTGAAGGCGTATGTGCCGGCGGAACTATTTGGAAGTCTGATCACAGGATAGATGTTTTTCGAAACGACTATGTTTTATTGTCTGGGCGAAAGTGAAAAAACAACAGCGAAAGTCAGGGGACCGTCAGGTATCCCTGGCTTTCGCTGTTTTGCATTATGGGTCCGGAAAATTCGGACGCCACGCTTTATGCCCCATACAACTCCCCAATTCCAGAAACTCCCACATAGATATGCGAAATTTTATACCAGGTTGCAAAGTCGGTAACGCCGGTTTCCTCAAGTCCGAAGATAGACTGGAACTTCCGCACGGAAGCAGCGGTGGAAGGTCCGTAGATGCCGTCTGCAGCTACACGTGGGATGGCAGTATAGACAGTGGCAATGGCATCTAACTGCTCCTGCAGCTGCATCACTTTCTGACCAGAAGAACCAATACCCAGATCATACCCGGGCCAGGAGGCCGGAATACCGGATATTTCTTCTGCGGTATTGATGTAGATACTGTCACCGTAGTAATGCCGCAGGATCTCAATCGGACTGTAGCCGCGTTCCCCAAGGGAGCAGGAGCCCCACTGCGTCATCCATCCGCGGTTTAAGCACTGCACCTGTCTTCCGTCGCAGTACTGGGTCAGGATCGGCTGGCGCACGCCTGGCCGGGAGAGGTAATTGTCAAAGATTTCGTCCACGATGACGGAGATACTTTCAAAGATATTTCTTCCGGGGATCCATTTGTGGTCAAAGGCGGTGGATGAGGTGATGGTGAAGTCATACCCGCGGTTGCGGTAGTGCTCCGTGTAGACCCGGTTTAAAGTAAAGCTCATGATGGCAAGGACATTGGCGGTGATGGAGGACTGCGGCCAGGTGGCATAGATCTCGCTGGAGGCAACATTTTTGATGTAGTCCCGGTACGGGACGTAATAGTCCTGCGCATTGCTGGCTGGCGGCCCGTCGTGAACGACGATCGTCTGCGGCACGACTACCCGGCTTAACACGATCTCGCCGCTTTCCCCTACCGGCTGGATCTCTGTTTCTGCGATCTTGGGCGGGTAGTTCCCATAGAGGGTATGTTCCGGAATGACGATGGGATTTTCTTCCGGCTCCGGGTCTGATTCCGGTTCCATGCGGATGGGCTGGATGGCCGTTGCGTCGGGCAGAACTTCGGTGCCCTCCACGGTTACCGGCTTAAAACCCGGTGCTTCCACGGTAATGTTATAGTCTGCGTATGGCTGGCCTTCGCCTGGTCGGAGACTGAATTCTAACGGCGGCGCTGCGAGAGAGACTTCTTCTGTCTGGCCAGATGCATTGGTGGTTAGCTCTTCTAATGGGGAGGCGGGTTCGCCGGAATAGGAAATGCGGATCCTGGCATTGCGGATGGGAAAGTTATTCTGGACATTGACCACATTGACCTGCAAGAGGCCGCTGGAGGTCAGCTCAGTGGAAGCGATACGGATGTTTTTTGGCATAAAAGATTCCTCGGATTTCTGGATGGATCATCATAGCAGAATATGAAAGAGAGGCGGCTTGCGTGCCTGTCAAAACAGAGAAAAGAAACGTGCTCCGGCAATGGGGCATAGCGCCTAACTAAAAGTAATATTGAATAAAGATAAATCAGCTTGCATAACGATAGTATATCATGTATAATTCTATCAATTTGGGCTGATGTAAGTGTATACAAAGACCCAAAACCGCATCATACAATACAATAATACGGATGAAAGAAAGGATAGGTACTCCCCCATGAAAGCATTTCTTATTCTGGAAGATGGCACCGTGTTCGAGGGAACCAGCATCGGTTCTACCCGCGAGGTCATCAGCGAAATCGTATTCAATACCTCTATGACCGGTTATCTGGAGGTTCTGACTGACCCGTCTTACGCAGGACAGGCCGTTGTTATGACTTACCCGCTGATCGGCAACTATGGTATTTGTTATGAGGATATGGAGTCTGACAGACCATGGCCGGACGGATATATTGTCCGCGAGCTGTCCCGCATTCCAAGCAATTTCCGCAGTGAGGATACCATTCAGAATTTTCTCGAGAAATATGACATCCCGGGAATCAGCGGTGTTGATACCCGCGCGCTCACCAAGATCTTACGTGAGAAGGGCACTATGAACGGCATGATCACCACTAGAGAGTATGACGATCTGACCGACCCGATCGCCCGCATGCATGCCTACACCGTGACCGGAGTGGTAAAGAAAACCTCCTGCAAAGAAAAGTATATCCTTCCGGCGTCCGATGCATTTGAGAAGCCGATCAAAAAAGTAGCGCTTCTCGATCTTGGAGCAAAGCGCAACATCGCCCGTTCCCTGGCACAGCGTGGCTGCGAAGTCACCATTTATCCCTGTGATACAACTGCAGAAGAAATCCTCGCATCCAGCCCGGATGGCATCATGCTGTCCAACGGCCCGGGAGATCCGAAGGAGAACGTTGAGATCATCAAAGAGATCCGCAAGCTGTACGAGTCCGATGTGCCGATCTTCGCAATCTGTCTTGGCCACCAGCTTATGGCACTGGCAACCGGAGCAGATACCTTCAAATTAAAATACGGCCACCGCGGCGGAAACCATCCGGTCAAGGATGCAGAAACCGGCCGTGCCATTATCTCATCCCAGAACCATGGATATGCAGTTGATCCGAAGAGCCTGGACCCGAATGTAGCCGTTCCGGCATTTACCAATGTCAACGATGGAACCAACGAAGGCTTAAAATATGTAGGAAAAAATATTTTCACTGTACAGTATCATCCGGAAGCATGTCCGGGACCGCAGGACTCCGCGTACCTGTTCGATCGTTTTATCAACATGATGGGAGGAAATAACTAATGCCGAAGAATCCTGAGATTAAGAAAGTTCTTGTACTTGGATCTGGCCCGATCGTCATCGGCCAGGCAGCTGAATTTGACTACGCCGGAACCCAGGCCTGCCGTTCCTTAAAGGAAGAGGGCATCGAGGTTGTTCTGTTAAACTCCAACCCGGCAACCATTATGACCGATAAAGACATTGCAGACCGCGTATACATTGAGCCGCTGACCCTGGAAGTGGTAGAGCAGCTCATCAAAAAAGAAAAACCGGACAGCGTGCTTCCGACCCTGGGCGGCCAGGCAGGCTTAAACCTTGCCATGGAGCTTGAGGAGGCAGGCTTCTTAAAAGAAAATAACGTCCGCCTTATCGGTACCACTGCACTGACCATCAAAAAGGCCGAGGACCGTGAGATGTTCAAGGAGACCATGGAGAAGATCGGCGAGCCGGTTGCTCCGTCTGACATCGTCGAGAACGTAGAGGACGGCCTTCGCATCGCAGACAAGATCGGTTACCCGATCGTGCTTCGTCCGGCATACACCCTGGGCGGAAGCGGCGGCGGTATTGCCGAGAACCCGGAACAGTGCCGTGAGATCCTGGAAAACGGCCTGCGTCTTTCCCGTGTAGGTCAGGTTCTGGTAGAGCGCTGCATCGCAGGCTGGAAGGAAATCGAGTACGAGGTAATGCGCGACAGCGCAGGCAACGTGATCACCGTCTGCAACATGGAGAACCTTGACCCGGTCGGCGTTCATACCGGAGACAGTATCGTAGTAGCTCCGTCCCAGACCCTTGGCGATAAAGAGTACCAGATGCTTCGTACTTCCGCATTGAATATCATCAGCGAGCTTGGCATCACCGGTGGATGTAACGTTCAGTACGCCCTGCATCCGACCAGCTTTGAGTACTGTGTCATCGAGGTAAACCCGCGTGTAAGCCGTTCCTCTGCACTGGCCTCCAAGGCAACCGGTTACCCGATCGCAAAGGTGGCAGCAAAGATCGCTCTTGGTTACACCCTGGACGAGATCAAGAATGCAGTTACCAAGAAGACCTATGCAAGCTTCGAGCCGATGTTAGACTACTGTGTCGTAAAAATGCCGAGACTTCCGTTCGATAAATTCATCAGCGCAAAACGTACCCTGGGAACCCAGATGAAGGCAACCGGTGAGGTTATGAGTATCTGCACCAACTTCGAGGGCGCACTCATGAAAGCCATCCGCTCCCTGGAGCAGCACGTAGACTGCCTGCTCTCCTACGACTTCAGCGAGCTGGATCATGACGCACTTCTGGAACAGCTGCATGTGGTAGATGACCGCCGTATCTGGGTGATCGCAGAAGCGCTGCGCCGCGGCATTTCTTATGAAGAAATCCATGCCATCACCAAGATTGATCTCTGGTTCATCGACAAGCTGGCAATTCTGGTTGAGATGGAAGATCAATTAAAGAAGGGACCGCTGACTCCGGAATTATTAAAAGAAGCAAAGCGCATCGAGTTCCCGGACAATGTCATTTCCAGACTGACCGGTGTGAGCCAGGAAGAAATCAAGTCCATGCGCCATGCAAACAACATCCGCGCAGCATATAAGATGGTAGATACCTGTGCAGCTGAGTTCGCAGCGGAGACTCCGTATTACTATTCCTGCTTCGACGGCATCAGCGAGGTGGAAGAGGAGCACAAGAAGAAAAAAGTTCTGGTTCTCGGCTCCGGCCCGATCCGCATTGGCCAGGGTATCGAGTTCGACTTCTGTTCCGTGCACAGCACCTGGGCGTTTGAAAAAGAAGGATACGAGACTATTATTGTAAACAACAACCCGGAGACCGTAAGTACCGACTTCGATATCGCAGATAAGCTGTATTTCGAGCCGCTGACCCCGGAAGATGTCGAGAGCATTGTTGACATCGAGAAACCGGACGGAGCTGTCGTTCAGTTCGGCGGACAGACCGCGATCAAGCTGACTGAGTCCCTGATGAAGATGGGTGTTCCGATCCTGGGAACCGCAGCTGAAGATGTCGATGCAGCCGAGGACCGTGAACTGTTCGATGAGATCCTGGAACAGTGCCAGATCCCGAGACCGGCCGGACACACCGTATTTACCGCAGAGGAAGCAAAGAGGGCAGCCAACGATTTAGGCTACCCGGTTCTGGTAAGACCGTCCTACGTTCTTGGCGGCCAGGGCATGCAGATCTGCATCAGCGACAACGATATTGACGAGTTCATCGGCATCATCAACCAGATCGCGCAGGATCATCCGATCCTCGTCGACAAATACATTGTCGGCAAGGAGATCGAGGTCGATGCCGTATGCGACGGCAAAGACATCCTGATCCCGGGTATCATGGAACACATCGAGCGTACCGGCGTCCACTCCGGCGACAGTATCTCCGTATACCCGGCGCCGAGCATCACACCGGCGGTCGAGGCAAAGCTTGTGGATTACACCGAAAAGCTGGCCCGGGCCCTTCATGTCAGGGGCATGATCAACATCCAGTTCATCGTGTCAGACGGCGAGGTCTACATCATTGAGGTAAACCCGCGTTCCTCCAGAACCGTGCCGTACATCAGCAAGGTAACCGGAATCCCGATCGTACCGCTGGCAACGCAGGTGATCTGCGGACATACCTTAAAGGAGCTTGGATACGAGCCAGGTCTGCAGAAGAAGGCAGACTACATCGCTATCAAGATGCCGGTATTCTCCTTCGAGAAGATCCGCGGCGCAGATATCAGCCTTGGACCGGAGATGAAATCCACCGGTGAGTGTCTGGGTATCGCAAATACCTTCAACGAGGCACTGTACAAGGCCTTTGAGGGCGCAGGACTGAAGCTGCCGAAGCACAAAAACATGATCATCACCGTCCGTGATTCCGAGAAGGAAAACGTGGTTCCGATCGCAAAACGCTTCCAGAACGTCGGCTACAAGATCTTTGCCACCCGCGGCACCGCGAAGTTCTTAAATGAGAACGGCGTGAAGGCCCTGACCGTGCGCAAGCTTGAGCAGGAATCCCCGAACATCATGGACCTGATCCTGGGTCATGAGATTGATCTGGTCATCGACATTCCGCAGCAGGGCGCAGAGAGAAGCCGTGACGGCTTTGTCATCCGCCGTAACGCCATCGAGACTGGCGTGCATGTACTTACAAGCCTTGACACCGCAGCAGCCCTGGCAACCAGTCTGGAGAACCGCGCGAAAGCGCTGACGCTGATCGATATCGCGAAGGTGAAGCCGGTAACCTACAGCGGCATTGAGCGCGTAGAGAAATTCCTGCAGGATGCAGGCACCTACTACCTGGCAACCACAGAGGGCGACCAGCCGCGCGTACGCCCGTTCGGCACCGCGCACATCTACGAGGGCAGACTTTACATCCAGACCGGAAAGGTGAAGGATGTTTCAAAGCAGCTGCATGCAAACCCGAAGGCAGAGCTCACGGCATTCAAGGATGGTGAGTGGATCCGCGTAGCGGGCGAGCTGACAGAGGATGACAGCAGAGCAGCCCGGGAGTCTATGCTGAATGCATATCCAACCTTACGGAGCATGTACTCCGAGGATGACGGAAACACCGAGGTGTTTTATTTCAAACACGCAAAAGCAACCATTTCCGCATTTACACACGGCCCGGAAGTGATTGAGTTCTAAATAGTATAAGGGAAGCCGGTCTGTAACACCAGACCGGCTTTTTGTGTGCAAAGAAATACAATCAAAACTTCAATATATCATATCTGAAATCTGCTGTTAAAAATTGGCGAAATCATACAACGTTGCCACGAAAATATGTTAGAAAAAGGCGTGTACGAGGCTGACTTGTTCTCTGATCTGTGATACAATGTGAGCGGTTGCTCCCTACGTTGCATCAAGAAAGGCGAGAGAGATTGATTCGAATTCTAAGATGATTGGCTGACGTCAAATTATAAGATTGGAAATAATGCGAAATGTCGTATCAAAATATTATGAATGCTCCATTATTTGATTTCGGAGATATTAAGAAAATTCTTCAAAAAATATGGTCACTGCGAAACTGGATACGGGATACCGTTCTAAAGGGCTGTTTGGAATCTGGAAATATGATTTTACAGAGCGTTCGGCCGATGTTCCGGGCGAGCTTTTCCAGCTGGACAGCTGGGTTTACCAGCCGGAAAGTGAACAGCAGGAAGCATATTTGACTGGGGAAAGCGTTTACCGCGATTTCGTGTATGAAAATTATCTGGACATTAGTCCGCAGCTGAAGGCAGAAATGGAGCGTTTATTTGCTCCGGACGACGGACTGGATAAAATTTCTGCTTCCCGGACAGAAGGAAAAACTGGGATCTATGGCATGACACAGACAGTCCGGAGTATGATGGAGCGCAGCTTTTTCTATAAAAAGGAGCCGGAACTGGCACAAAGCGGAGATCCTCTGACGCAATTCCTGCGCGGGAACTAGTATGGTAATTCTGCTTATTATGCTTCTGCCGGTGTATTGGCAATGCGGAGTCTGGGAGTTCCTGCCCGCTATGCAGAAGGTTATTATGCAGACCCGGATAACATTGCACAGTCAAGAAACGGACAGATTCTTTTGACCAGCCAGGATGCGCATGCCTGGACAGAAATATATATGGATGGAATGGGATGGATTCCGGTTGATTTTACGCCGGGTTTTTATTACAATACATATGCACTTCTTCGCATGGCACAGCTTCCGCAGAATGTCAGGAAGACTGCAGCTTTGCAGGATGAAGGGGAAGAAGCAGAAAATGTTGCGGGAAATACACCGCAGATCAAACAACAGGATCAGCTTTCGGAGCAGGTCCGGGCCATGTATGTTAACGTGGTAACCGGGGTCTTACTTCTGGTTTTGTTTTTGTTCCTGCTCTTTATAGTGGTTTTGGAAGCAGGACACCTGTTTTATGAAGAAAAGATCCGCAAGATGGTAAGACAGGAGGAAAAACGCAGCACGGAATATCTCTGCAGGCAGATATCCGGAAATCTCAGCGTTTTAGGTATTGAAGTAAGATTAGGGTGGAATGCAGCTGAGACAGACCAGAGTATCTGTAACTGCATGCCGGATATAGAACCTGGTATTTACCAGAGGGTTAACTATGTATTGGAGAAATATGTTTATGGGACCGGACATCTTGAGCCGGAGGAATTCCGGCTTCTGGGTGCCTTTCTCATTGCAATACGGGAAAGCCGGAAGCTGACGGGGATACGGAAACGTTTCCTGAGCCGTTATATTGTATTTATCCGGGGATAAAACGCATAAGGAGAATCATTACCATGGAAAAAATCACAAGCTTTACGATCAATCATTTAAAATTACTGCCGGGCATCTATGTGTCCAGAAAAGATCAGGCAGGAGACAGCGTCATCACTACCTTCGATATCCGCATGACAAGACCAAATTATGAGCCTGTCATGAACACGGCAGAGATCCATACCATCGAGCATCTGGCAGCAACCTTTTTGCGCAATCATGACGGCATTAAGGACCGCGTGATCTATTTTGGACCGATGGGCTGCCGTACCGGTTTTTACCTGCTGCTTGCAGGCGATTACCAGTCCCGCGACATTGTTCCGCTCATGCGGGAAATGTTTGCCTTTATCCGTGATTTTGAGGGAGAGGTTCCGGGCGCCAGCGCAAGAGACTGCGGCAACTATCTGGACATGAACCTTCCTATGGCAAAATGGCTGGCGGACCGTTTTTTGCGTGAGGTTATGGACAATATCGATGACAGCAGACTAATCTATCCGGAAGACTAGGAGTATTGGCAGAACGAATGAAAAAAGTGATACGTGGTGTACCAAAAGAAGCCATGGCATATATGATCCAGCTGTTTAGCCCGACCATGGACGACTACCTTTATGTAGTGGATCTGAAAGAAGACTACTATATGATATCCCCGCAGGCAGTGGAGCGTTTCCGTTTGCCGGGAGACCATTTTTACCATGCAACAGAGGAACACAAAAAATTTGTTTATGAAGAAGACCAGCCATCCTTATGGGCCGATCTTGCGCGGATTAACGCGGGGCAGACGGATGAGCACAATCTGGATTACCGCTGGCTGGACCGCCAGGGGGAACCGGTCTGGATCAACTGCCGCGGAATCGTATTGCGTGACACGGACGGCTCACCGAAATATCTGATCGGCTGTATCAACGAGATCGGAAGAAAACAGAAGGCGGACAATGTCAGCGGACTGATGGGCGAGGTGGGACTCTGGCATTATGCAAGAAAATGTGATGAAATTCTTCCGGAAGGTTTTATCATGCGGCTTGGGATCGATGATCTGGGCGGTGTGAATGGAACACTCGGCATGAATTACGGCGATTTTCTTTTAAAGGAGACGGCAAACTGCATTCAGCGGGTAATGGAACCGCAGCAGAAGCTGTTCCGTCTGGTTTCAGATCAGTTTATTATCACGGATCTGTCCGGAAAGACCATTTCCGATGCCTGTCATTTATATGACCAGATCCGGTTCGAGATCAGCCGGTGGGTGGAGGCACACCACTATCAGACGGTATTTACCATTTCTGCAGGGATCATCGATACCGGCGGGCGCTGGAATGATTATAACCAGCTTTTAAAATATCTGGAGTTTTCGTTAAATGAAGCAAAGCGCCTGGGCAAAAACGAGAGCTATGTATTCTGCCAGGCAGATTACGATGTCTGGAGCCACAGACAGGAGCTGCGTAAACAGCTCCTGCATGCGATCAATCATGGATATGAGGGCTTTGAGGTGTATTACCAGCCGGTCATGGACCGGAAGGACCACAAGGTTGTCTCGGCAGAGGCGCTGATGCGCTTCTTTGTCCCGGATGATACAAATAACCGCCACATGATCTCGCCTGCGGAATTTATCCCCATCCTGGAGGAGAGCGGCCTGATCATTCCGGTCGGACGGTGGTTACTCCATACTGCGGCAAGAGACTGCAGGCAGTGGCAGGAGACCCATCCGGGTATGCGGGTCCAGGTGAACCTTTCGTACGTACAGGTCGCAAAGACCAATGTGCTCCATGAGATATGGGAAGCACTGGATGAACATGATTTAAGTCCGGCATGCCTTGGTGTAGAGCTGACGGAGAGTGGTTACCTGGAGCCTGGCGCACATTTCCAGAAGGTCTGGAAGGGCTTAAAGAAGCTGGGTGTCAAGGTGCTTCTGGATGATTTTGGAACCGGCTATTCGAATTTCCATTGCCTGGGCGACCTGACCCCGGACTGCATTAAGATCGACCGTTCCTTTACCCAGAAGGCCTTGGGGGATTCTTATGAATATAACCTGTTAAAACAGATGATCCAGATGGCAATACGATTAAAGACCAGTGTCTGCATTGAAGGAATTGAGACGAAAGAAGAGCTGGACCGGATCGCGGTGGCAAAACCGGATTATATTCAGGGATATTTCTTTGGGAAACCGGTTCCGAAAGCAGAATTTACGGAGCGTTTTATCAATAGCTAGAAGCTTGGAAGGAGTAAGATTAAGAAATGCATGATGATGTCTATCAGCTGTATTTAGAGGAGATCGCGGCGATCCGCCCGATGGACGCAGAGGAGGAAACACAGCTTTTAACCAGATTCAAAGATGGTGACACTACGGTGCGTTCCCGTCTTATGGAGGGTTACCTGCCGTTTCTTGCAGAGATCGCAAAAACCTATGAAAACCAGGGACTTCCGCTGGGCGACCTGGTCCAGGAGGCGAATGTAGCGCTGATCATGGCAGTAGACCAGTATCAGGAAGGTGACTTAAAAGAGCAGGTAAAGAGCCTGGCCGAGGAGATGATCAAGGCTGCCCTTGAGGAGCAGGGGCTCGAAGTCAAGGTGGAAGAGGAAATGCTGGCCCGCGTGAATGTCTTAAAAGAAGTCAGCAAGCGCATGGCTGAGGAGCTGGGCCGTGAGGCTACGGTTACCGAGTTAGCAGAAAAGATGAAAATGACCGAAGATGAGATCAAAGATATCATGAAGCTGACTCTGGATGCCATGAGTGTCAGCCCGGATGCGGAAGTGTAAGCTGGTATAGAGATAACTTAATAAGCAACAATAATAAGTACCATAAGATATATTAATTTTATTTATAATATATCTTATGGTATTATTTATTTAAATGAGATTTATCAGTCTCAATTATGAAACAGAACCATAAAACAGGAGAAATACATAACAGGAGGAATCACATGAGTGTAAGACGCGTGTATGTAGAGAAAAAACCGGAGTTTGCCGTTAAGGCCGGGGAGCTTCGCGAGGAAATCAGCAGTTATCTGAGCATAGATACCGTGACCGGAGTCCGTGTATTGATCCGCTACGATATTGAAAATCTGTCAGAGGAGACTTACAAGCAGGCGCTCGTTACCATCTTTTCCGAGCCGCCGGTTGATTTTGTATATGAAGAAAACTTCCCGAAGGAAGAGGGAGATACTGTATTTTCCGTAGAGTATCTGCCTGGACAGTTCGACCAGAGAGCCGATTCCGCAGAGCAGTGCGTGAAGCTGTTAAAAGAGACCGAGGAGCCGGTCATCAAGACTGCAACTACCTATGTTCTGTCCGGAAAGCTGACGGAGGAGCAGGCTGCTGCCATTAAGGCATTCTGCATCAACCCGGTCGATTCCCGTGAGGCAGGAAGCAAGAAGCCGGAGACCCTGGTAACCGTATTTGAGACACCGGCTGACGTGGCATCCTTTACCGGCTTTACTACCTTTGACAGCGCGAAGTTAAAAGAGCTTTACGATTCCTTAAATCTGGCTATGACGTTCCGCGATTTTGAGCATATCCAGAATTATTATGCAGGCGAGGAGCACCGCGACCCGACCGTGACCGAGATCCGTGTGCTGGATACCTACTGGTCCGACCATTGCCGTCATACCACCTTCTCCACCGAGTTAAAGGACGTGACCATTACCGATGGCGATTACAAGGCACCGATCGAGGCAACTTACCAGAACTACCTTGCAGACCGCGAGGTGATCTACAAAGGCCGTGACGACAAATTCGTCTGCCTCATGGACCTGGCACTGCTTGCTATGAAAAAACTCCGTGCAGAGGGCAAACTGGAAGATCTGGAAGTTTCGGATGAGATCAATGCCTGCAGCATTGTGGTTCCGGTTGAGATTGACGGTGTGACGGAGGAGTGGCTGGTAAACTTCAAGAATGAGACCCACAACCACCCGACTGAGATCGAGCCGTTTGGTGGTGCAGCAACCTGTCTTGGCGGTGCAATCCGTGATCCGCTTTCCGGACGTACTTATGTATATCAGGCAATGCGTGTGACCGGCGCGGCTGACCCGACCCGTCCGCTTTCCGAAACCTTAAAGGGCAAGCTGCCGCAGAGAAAACTGGTTAACGGCGCTGCAAACGGCTACAGCTCTTACGGAAACCAGATCGGTCTGGCTACCGGTTATGTTAAAGAAATCTATCATCCGAATTATGTGGCAAAACGCATGGAGATTGGTGCCGTTATGGGTGCCGCTCCGAGAAAATACGTAAAGCGTTTAAATTCCGACCCGGGCGATATCATCGTACTCCTTGGCGGACGTACCGGCCGTGACGGTATCGGCGGTGCTACCGGTTCTTCCAAGGTCCACACCGAGGCTTCCATTGAGGTCTGCGGCGCTGAGGTACAGAAAGGTAATGCGCCGACCGAGCGCAAGATCCAGCGTATGTTCCGCCGTCCGGAAGTCAGCGAGATCATCAAAAAGTGCAATGACTTCGGTGCAGGCGGTGTTTCCGTAGCGATCGGCGAGCTGGCAGCAGGCCTCCAGATCGATCTGGACAAGGTTCCGAAGAAGTATGCCGGCCTGGACGGCACCGAAATCGCGATCTCTGAGTCCCAGGAGCGTATGGCGGTTGTGCTTGACCCGGCAGATGTTGACAAATTCTTAGGGTTTGCGGCTGAGGAAAACCTGGAGGCAATCCCGGTTGCAGTTGTGACCGAAGAGCCGCGTCTGGTGATGAACTGGAGAGGCAAGACCATTGTGGATGTAAGCCGTGCATTCCTCGATACCAATGGTGCGCACCAGGAGGCAAAGGTTGTTCTGGAGACTCCGGTCAAAGAGGGCAATCCGTTTGAAAAGAAAGAAGTAGCAGATGTGAAAGCCACCTGGCTGAACGTCCTGTCCGACTTAAATGTATGTTCCCAGAAGGGTCTGGTAGAGCGTTTTGATGGTTCTATCGGCGCTGGCAGTGTCTTCATGCCGTATGGCGGTAAATACCAGCTGACCGAAACCCAGACCATGGTAGCGAAACTTCCGGTCCTGAAAGGCAGGACCGATACCGTGACCATGATGAGCTACGGCTATGACCCATATCTGTCCAGCTGGAGCCCGTACCACGGTGCTATCTACGCTGTGCTGTCTTCCGTTGCAAAGATCGTGGCAAGCGGCGGTGACTTTAAGAAGATCCGTTTCACCTTCCAGGAGTACTTTAAGCGCATGACCGAGGATCCGGCCCGCTGGGGCGCACCGTTTGCAGCCCTGCTTGGTGCTTACAACGCACAGCTTGGCTTTGGACTTCCGTCTATCGGCGGTAAGGACAGTATGTCCGGTACCTTTAACGACGAGAAACACGGCGAGATTAACGTTCCGCCGACCCTGGTTTCCTTCGCAGTGGACGTAGACCATTATCCGAACATCATCACACCGGAGTTTAAGAAGCCGGGCAGCAAGATCGTTGTATTCAATATTGAGAAAGACCAGTATGACCTGCCGGATTACGCGCAGATCATGGATGGCTATGAGAAACTGAATGCCGATATCAAGGCAGGCCGCATCCTTTCCGCTTATGCGGTAGAGGGACATGGACTGGCAGAGGCAGTCAGCAAGATGGCATTTGGTAATAAGCTTGGCGTGAAGATCGAGCATAACGTAGATCCGAGAGACTTCTTCGCAGCAGGCTGGGGCAACATTGTCTGCGAAGTTCCGGACGGAAAAGTGGGCGATCTTTCTATCCGTTACACCGTGATCGGTGAAGTGACCGACAAGGCTGCTTTTGAGTACGGACCGGTATCCATCTCCATGGACGAGGCATTAGGCTCCTGGACCAAGACCTTAGAGAGTGTATTCCCGACCACCTCCGGCGTGAAGCAGACCGAGGTGAAGTCCGAGCTGTTTGAGGCAGATAAGATCTATGTGTGCAGCCACAAGCTGGCTCAGCCGACGGTATTTATTCCGGTATTCCCGGGCACCAACTGTGAGTACGACAGCACCAAAGCCTTTGAGCGTGCCGGTGCAAAGGTTGTAACCAAGGTATTTAAAAACTTAAGCGCAGAAGATATCCGTGATTCCGTAGAAGCTTATAAGAACGAAATCGCAAAGGCACAGATCGTGATGTTCCCGGGCGGTTTCTCCGCAGGCGATGAGCCGGAGGGTAGTGCGAAGTTCTTTGCAACCGTATTCCGCAACGCAGTCATTAAGGAAGAAATCGAAAAGCTGTTAAATGAGCGTGACGGCCTGATGCTTGGTATCTGCAACGGCTTCCAGGCACTCATCAAGCTGGGTCTGGTTCCGGAGGGACGCATCTGCGAGCAGACTGCTGCTTCCCCGACCCTGGCGATGAACACCATCGGACGTCATATTTCCAAGATGGTTTATACCAAGGTTGTCACGAATAAGTCCCCGTGGCTGGCAGGTGCAGAGCTCGGCGGTGTATACTGCAACCCGGCATCCCACGGCGAGGGACGTTTCGTTGCAAATGACGAGTGGCTGAAGAAGCTTGCCGCAAACGGCCAGATCGCGACCCAGTATGTCGATGAGAACGGTAATGCGACCATGGATGAGTTCTGGAACCCGAACGGCTCCTACATGGCGATCGAGGGTATCACCAGCCCGGATGGACGAATCCTGGGCAAGATGGCGCACTCTGAGCGCCGCGGTGAGGCTGTTGCCATGAACATCTACGGAGAGCAGGATATGAAGATCTTCGAGAGTGGCGTGAAGTATTTCAAATAAGATTTTAATTTCTGGTATCATATCTTGAATTTGGGGCTGCCGCATGAGTTGCGGCGGCTCCTTTTTCGTCAGGTATTGACAGAAACTGCGATTTCAAGTATAGTTTGGAGTAACTGCCCTGGAAGGATCCGGGAGCAATATGAGGAGAGACAAGCGATATGAAGAAGGTTGTGAAATTCGGCGGAAGTTCCTTGGCGAGTGCCCGCCAGTTTAAGAAGGTCGGAGATATCATCCGTGCAGACAAGACAAGAAGATTTGTGATCCCGTCCGCACCGGGTAAGAGAAACAGCAAGGATACCAAGGTTACGGATATGCTGTACGAGTGCTATGCGGCAGCATCCACCGGAGCATCTTATAAAAAGATCCTGGATGCGATCAAGGCTCGCTACCAGGAGATCATTGACGGTCTGGAGTTAAACTTAAATCTGGACCACGAATTTGCTACCATCGAGGAAAATTTTGTAAAGGGCATCGGCAAGGATTATGCTGCATCCCGCGGTGAGTACTTAAACGGTATCGTTATGGCAAATTACTTAGGCTACGAGTTCATCGACGCTGCAGAAGTCATTTTCTTTGATGAGCATGGAAACTTTGAGGCAGAGCTGACCAACCAGGAGCTTTCCGAGCGTCTGGAGCATGTAGAGAGAGCGGTTATCCCGGGCTTTTACGGTTCTAAGCATGACGGAAGCATCAAAACCTTCTCCCGCGGCGGTTCCGATGTGACCGGTTCCATCGTTGCACGTGCCATCCACGCAGACTTATATGAGAACTGGACCGATGTATCCGGTTTCCTTGTAACAGATCCTCGTATCGTGGAGAATCCGGAGGTCATCGAGACCATTACCTATAAAGAGCTTCGTGAGCTGGCTTACATGGGCGCAGGCGTACTCCATGAGGACGCGATCTTCCCGGTAAGAAAAGAAGGAATCCCGATCAATATCCGCAACACCAACCGTCCGGAGGACAAGGGCACTCTCATCGTAGAGAGCACCTGCAGAAAGCCGCGCTATACCATCACCGGTATCGCAGGAAGAAAGGGCTTTTGCGCGATCAACATCGAAAAAGCCATGATGAATGCCGAAGTAGGGTTTGGGAGGAAAGTTCTTGGTGTATTCGAGAAGTTCGGCATCTCCTTTGAGCATATGCCGTCAGGGATCGACACCATGACCATTATGGTACACCAGGACGAATTTGAAGAGTATGAGCAGTCTGTGATCGCCGGCATCCACCGCGCAGTTGAGCCGGATATGGTTGATCTGGAGTCTGACCTGGCTCTTATCGCTGTAGTCGGAAGAGGTATGAAGGGCACCCGCGGCACAGTCGGAAGAATCTTCTCCGCACTGGCACATGCCCGCATCAATGTCAAGATGATCGACCAGGGCTCCAGTGAACTCAACATCATCATCGGGGTAAAAAATTCCGATTTCGAGACTGCCATCAAGGCAATTTACGATATCTTTATCACCGCAGCGATTTGATCAGTCTCCGCGAAAATACTGACTGTGGACCGGAATAAACAAGCAACAGGACCAGCGTCCGGCTGTTTTCCGGGATTGTGAAAAAAGGGAATCCCGCACAGGGCTTTTGCCAGGTGCGAGGTTCCCTCTTTCGTTGACAGAGAAAATATGATATACTGAATCTTAAGTTTTCCGCCACCAGGTTAGATCGGATTTTCTGTACACGGATACGTGTCTGGCAACGGTCCGGAAGCGGAAGGAAAGGAGTCGTTTTTGCTCATGTGCGCGTGAACAAAAACAGGAAGTCTCATGAACAGAAACAACAGCAGATGTGGCGCAGGCATTTTTGTTGCGGACAAGGCAAAAAACGGAAGATGCAGAGCAGGTGTTTTTGCTGCGGACAAGGCAAAAAAGGGCAGATGCGGTGCAGGCATTTTTGCTGCGGACAAGACCAAAAAAATGGCAGCAGTACTTCTGGCTGCGCTGGTATTGCCGGGCTGCGCCGGTCCCTCGACCCGGGTGCTGCCACAGCGTCAGGGCGGAACCATGCAGGATGTGCCGGAGGAGATTCCGGTAGTGGAGGAGGTAAATCCGTATTATCTACAGGAGTCCCTTGGCATGCTCTCTGCCGCGCCGCGGTCTGCGGGAAGCCGTGGGGAAGACGGGGCCTCCCGTTATATCCAAAAGCTGTTAAAGGATTATGGTTATACAGTGAACCGGCAGCGCTTCCGCGAAAAAACAGAGCATGAGGAGATCATCGGGACGAATGTGGTCGCTGTGCGTCCGGCGGAAGACCCGGATGCAGACATCCTTTTGATCTGCACCTGGCACGATAGCGCCCCGGAAAGCCCGGGAGCCGGTAACAATGCGTCCGGCGTTTCGGTATTTCTTGAGACTGCGCGGATCCTTTCCGGCCTTCCGACCGACACGGAGGTGCGCTTTGTGAGTTTATCCGCGCACGAAAAAGATGCATTGGGTGCGGGAATCTATGCAAAAGGCTTAAGCAAACGGGAACGGGAACGCCTGATCGGGGTGATCACCTTTGGACCGTGCGGGGCAGTTGATACAGAAGGCACCGTGCTTGCAACACAGGATGGGGAAGGCACCATGCTGGGCGACCTGCTTTCGGATGCCTCTGACAGCGTGATGGGAAGCCGGTGGGAATACCAGAAAAGGCCGGGAATGGAAAACGGGGTCTTTGCTTCTTATGCGATCCCATCTGTCCAGGTCGGACAGCGGCAGGACAGCTTTGATTTTGGCACTCCCCTGGATACCGCAGACACCGTGGATGCAGAATGTCTCTCAAACATTGTAGATACGGTCTGCCAGGCGGTTTCCGGGATCATGAGCGTAGATACCCCGTCCATGCGGGCAAAGGCACATTATGAGAACAACTGGAATACCTTCCTTTACAGCCAGCCGCCACAGCAGAGGATTCCGTTTGGCAGCTCTGCAAGAAGGCTTCAGGCCTTGCTTGGGATTCCGGGAAAGCTTGCCGTGGTAAACCGGGACTCCAAAAACCGTCCAATTGAACGATACCGGTTTTCCATGAAGTGGTTTGGCATGGAACAGCCATTTTCTGCCAGCTATTATTTTACGGATGAAAGCCTGGATCTGGTCAGTCTCATGCCACAGGATGAGACCATGACAGCAGGGGAGGTCCGGACGCAGATCACGGCATGCTATGGGGAACCGGCAAAGAAAACAACAGGGCCTTATGGTACGGACTATCTCTGGAAGGATCGAAAGACCGGACAGCAGATCGAACTGATCCCCGGAAAAGAGCAGTTTGAGGTGGAAATCCGCAGCGATACCCCGGATCCGGTCTTGCTTGCCTCTTACAGTGCAGACGGGACGTTAACGGATGGAAACACATCTGTGGAGGAAGAACAAGGTTATTTAACAAAGCTTTGCAGCCTGTTATTCCAGTCGGAATCAGCCGGGCTTCCAAGGGCAGAGCTGCTCTACGAGACAGACGGGGCTGGAAACAACGCAGTTCACGCAGAGAAGCTGTCACAGCCGGAAAAAATAAAAAAGAAACCAGAACACAGCACGGCAGGAACGCAGCCACAGCAGGAAACGCAGCAGGAGGCCGGCTGGCAGGTCCAGATCGATCCGGCGGATCTTCCATCCGATGGAGTGGGATTTACAGACCGCAGTGCATCGTTAAAGGAGCTTCTTAAGACATATGGACAGATCTTAAAGGAGACAGACCCGCAAGCTTATGCAGATGGATATGGGGAGCTTGCCCCAGCCTGTGCTTTTGAAGACGCATTTGCCCTGTATGTGCTTGTGGATATCCCGCCGGAAAGTACCGGGGAATATCAGGAATGTGTGCGTTATTTTGATCAGTTCGGGGAACTGGATACATACCGCAGTGCCGTGAGAAACTATCTTGGCCTGCAGACGGAGGAATAAGCTATGAGTCAGGTAATCATCATCGGCGGCGGTGCCGCAGGCATGATGGCGGCGATTGCCGCAGCAGGCGCGGGACATAAGGTCTGCATTTATGAGAAAAACGAAAAGCTTGGGAAAAAGGTTTACATCACCGGAAAGGGACGGTGCAACATTACCAATGCCTGCGATACAGAGGAGCTGTTTGGAAATGTAGTCCATAATGCCAAGTTTTTATATAGCAGCTTTTATACATTTACCAATACCGATATCGTGGAGCTTTTGGAACGGTATGGCTGCCCGGTTAAGACAGAGCGCGGAAACCGTGTCTTCCCGGTCTCTGACAAATCATCGGATGTGATCCATGCACTGACGGTCTGCCTGCGTGACCTTGGGGTGAATGTAGAGCTTCATGAAGAGGTGGCAGAGGTCCTCCAGGAAGATGGCCATGTGACCGGGGTCCGCTTAAAACGCGGAAACCGGACGGTCCCTGCAGATGCGGTCATTGTTACGACCGGCGGGCTTTCTTACCCGTCTACCGGCTCTACCGGGGATGGTTACCGGTTTGCAAAGGAGCTTGGACACACCATTACGGAGCTTTCGCCTGCACTGGTGCCGTTTGAAGCAAAGGAGCCGGTCTGCAAGGAACTTCAGGGGCTTTCCCTGCGCAACATCCATGCAGAGATCCGCAATGGGAAAAAGGTGCTGTTTGAAGAGTTTGGAGAGATGCTGTTTACCCATTTTGGTGTCAGCGGACCGGTCCTTCTTTCGGCCAGCAGTTATGTGGCTTCCACGTTAAAGAAGGGACCTCTTACCCTTTCCATTGATCTGAAGCCCGCACTTTCCGCAGAGCAGCTGGATGCCCGCATCCTGCGCGATTTTGAAGAGGCAAAAAATAAACAGTATAAGAATTCCTTAAATCACCTGCTCCCGGCAAAGCTGATTTCGGTGATCATTGAGCGGAGCGGAATTTCCCCGGAGAAAAAGGTCAATGAGATCACCCGGGAGGAACGCCACGCCCTTGTCTGCGCAGTCAAGGATTTCTGCATTACGCTGGTCGGACTGCGGGATTATAAGGAGGCGATCATCACACAGGGCGGTGTATCTGTGCGTGAAGTAAATCCGTCGACCATGGAATCGAAAAAGACGGCAGGACTTTATTTTGCCGGAGAAGTACTGGACCTGGATGCGGTAACAGGCGGCTTTAATCTCCAGATTGCCTGGTCCACCGGGTATCTGGCCGGGATTTCTGTTCCGCAGTAGGATCATGTGACTGCAATTTTGCGTTGCCGGCCGCATACACGCGGACCGGGTCATAACGAAAGCTTGAAACACAAAAAACAGGCAGTGAGGAGAAACGCTGCTTCATGCAAGGAGACGACGAAAACTATGGAGAAACATGCATTCAACATTGCGATTGACGGACCGGCAGGTGCCGGAAAGAGCACGATTGCGAAGATGGTGGCAAAAAAGCTGAACTTTATCTATGTGGATACCGGTGCCATGTACCGCGCAATCGCTTTATATCTGCTGAGGAGCGGCATCGATACTGCAAATGAGGCGGCAGTCAGCGAGGCGGTGAAAAATGCGGACATCACCATCCGTTACCAGGATGGCTCCCAGCAGGTTATCTTAAACGGGGAAGATGTATCTGGAAAGATCCGCACCGAGGAGGTGGGAAATACCGCCTCTGCAACCAGCGTATACCCGGCAGTACGCGCCCATCTGTTAGAGCTGCAGAGAAGCCTTGCTGCCAGCCAGAATGTGATCATGGACGGACGCGATATCGGCACCTGTATCCTGCCGGATGCAGAGGCAAAGATCTATCTGACTGCCAGCAGCCGGGTACGTGCCCTGCGCCGTTACAAAGAATTAACGGAAAAAGGAACCATGTGTAATCTGGAAGAAATTGAGCAAGATATCATTAAGAGAGACCATCGCGATATGACCCGCGAGATCGCACCATTAAAGCAGGCGGATGACGCTGTGCTCCTTGACAGTTCGGAAATGACGATCGGTGAGGTGGTGCAGGCCATCATTGATACCGCGAAAGCCCATGGCCTTAAGGAGGATGCCTAATGGAAGTCATCGTAGCGAAGACAGCCGGATTTTGTTTTGGCGTTAAGCGGGCGGTGGAACAGGTTTATGAGCAGATCGGGAAGGCGGAAAAGCCCGTGTATACCTATGGACCGATCATCCACAATGAGTTTGTGGTGAAAGACCTGGAAGAAAAAGGGGTAAAGGTCTTAAATACAAAGGAGGAGCTGGCGGCCCTTACCGGCGGGATCGTTGTGATCCGTTCCCATGGCGTCGGGAAAGAAATCTATGACCTTTTAAATGAACATCATATCACGGTTGTGGATGCCACCTGTCCGTTTGTAAAAAAGATCCACCGGATCGTAGAAGAACAGACGCGGGAGGGACGCCGGGTCATCATCATCGGAAACCCGGATCATCCGGAGGTCCAGGGCATCCGCGGATGGGGAAATGACACGACGCTGGTGGTGGAAAATGCGGACCAGATCGAGCATTTGTCTGTTTCAAAAGAGGAAAAGATGTGTATCGTATCCCAAACGACATTTAATTACAAGAAATTTCAAGATTTAGTTGAAAAATTCGAGAAAAAGGGTTATGATATACTTGTTTTAAATACGATTTGCAATGCAACACAGGAGAGACAAGTGGAAGCTAGACGTATTGCTTCTGAAGTGGACGCTATGATTGTCATAGGCGGCAAACACAGCTCCAACACACAGAAACTCTACGAGATATGCCAAAAGGAATGTAAGAATACTTACTTTATCCAGTCACTCGGCGATTTCAACCCTGAATGTGTGAATTCTGTGCGCAGCGTAGGTATTACAGCGGGGGCATCCACCCCGAATCAAATTATTGAGGAGGTTCATACTAATGTCAGAATTAAGTTTTGAACAAATGTTGGAGGAATCATTAAAAACAATACGTACGGGAGAGATCGTCACTGGTAAAGTCATCGATGTGAAAGAGGACGAGATCGTCCTGAACATTGGATACAAATCCGATGGTATCATCCCGAAAAGTGAGTACACCAACGAAGCAAACGTAGATCTCAGAACCCAGGTTCAGGTTGGCGACGAGATGGAAGCAAAAGTTGTTAAAGTAAACGACGGCGAGGGCCAGGTTGCACTGTCCTACAAGAGACTGGCTGCAGACAAGGGCAACAAGAGACTGGAAGAGGCTTTCGAGAACCACGAGGTTCTTACCGCAAAGGTTGCACAGGTACTGGACGGCGGCTTAAGCGTTGTTGTTGATGAGGCAAGAGTCTTCATTCCGGCAAGCCTGGTATCTGACACTTATGAGAAAGATTTAAGCAAGTACGCAGGTCAGGATATCGATTTCGTTATCACTGAGTTCAACCCGAAGAGAAGAAGAGTCATCGGCGACAGAAAGCAGCTTATGGTTGCTAAGAAGGCTGAGATGCAGAAAGAGCTCTTCGAGCGCATCCACGCTGGCGATACCGTAGAGGGTACTGTTAAGAACGTAACCGATTTCGGTGCATTCGTAGACCTGGGCGGCGCTGACGGCCTGCTTCATATTTCCGAGATGTCCTGGGGCCGTGTTGAGAATCCGAAGAAGGTATTCAAGACCGGTGACCATGTAAAAGCTCTCATCAAAGACATCAACGGCGAGAAGATCGCTCTGAGCTTAAAGTTCCCGGAGCAGAATCCGTGGGCTAACGCAGCTGAGAAGTACGCTGTAGGCAACGTAGTAACCGGCCGTGTTGCTCGTATGACTGACTTCGGCGCATTCGTTGAGTTAGAGCCGGGCGTAGACGCTCTGCTTCATGTATCCCAGATTTCCAGAGATCACGTTGACAAACCGGCAGACGCTCTGACCATCGGCCAGGAGATCGAGGCTAAGGTTGTTGACTTCAACGGCGAGGACAGAAAAATCAGCTTAAGCATGAAAGCTCTGCAGGCTCCGGCTGAGCAGACCGAGGCAGACGCTGAGTAATCTCAAATAGAAAAGATTTGATGATATAGAAAAACACCATGGTGTGGATGAAAATTCCGTGCCATGGTGTTTTTTATATATAAAAAGCCTTCTTATTGTTTTACGATTTATCCCCTACAAGAAATTAAAAAAATGTGGTACAATAAAAATGTTTATACGCTAAAAGCAGTGCGGATGTGATGAGTGAATGGATTTTTTGACGTTTTGCGCTGTTATAAGGGAATACAAAGGAGGATAAACTCGTGGAATTTGATAAGTTATTAGAGGAAAGAAGAAGCATCCGGGCATATGACAGCAGCAGACGTGCCACAAAGGAGCAGATCACAGCTATGGTGCAGGCGGCTATTCAGGCACCGTCCTGGAAAAATTCCCAGACTTCCCGTTATTACGCTGTTTTAGATGAAGCCCAGTGTGAAGCACTTTCGGAGAACTGCCTGCCGCAGTTCAACCAGAATAATTCCAGGGGAGCAGCTTATATTGTAACCACGTTCGTGAAGAACCGGGTCGGTTTCGATAAAGAGACCGGTGCAGCGGTGAATGAATGTGGAAATGGCTGGGGTTATTATGACCTGGGACTCCAGAATGAAAACCTCATTTTAAAAGCGAGGGAGCTCGGCCTCGATACCCTGATCATGGGAATCCGGGATGGAGCGAAGATCGCTGGGATGCTTGGAATCCCGGAGACAGAGCAGGTGGTATCTGTCATTGCAGCCGGTTACCGCGCAGTAAATCCGGAGAAGCCGAAACGAAAGGCTCCGGAGGATATCCTGAAATTTGTGTAATCTGCCTAACGCTTCATTTGTTCAGTCGAGCCTTCCTTCTGGGTCAGTGCGGTATTTATCGGTGTTTTTATCCGTGCACTTTACAGTCAGATTCAGATCAGCTGCCAGAAGAATGTTCCGCCGCTGAACACTTCCCTGATCTTTTCTTCGGAGATCATCATTACGCTGATCCTGAACCCGTTCCTTTGCTTCTGGGAAATCTGGAAGCTGTGCCTGATTTGGAATTTGTCAATGACCAGCTTTGCGAAAACAATGAATCACAGATGGGAAAAAGTAAATCCCAGCCAGGCAGGTGCTGGTTCGCCAGCCTACGTAAAATAACCGGCTGTGGATTGCTACAGAGAAAGGATTGAGTTAGATTTGATAATTGAACTAGATATGTACCAGACGATCGCGGCCGCTGTGGCCGCGCTGATGCTGGGTAAATTTTTAAGGAGGCGGTGTGCAGTCCTGGAGCGGTTCTGTATACCGGCTCCGGTGATCGGCGGCGTGATCTTTGCAGTGTGTACCTGCATCTGTTATGTCACCGGAATTGCGGAATTTGCATTTGATGATACCTTAAAAGAAGTCTGCATGGTATTTTTCTTTACCTCTGTCGGATTTCAGGCGAATTTAAAGGTGCTCCGGAGCGGCGGAAAAGCATTGGCAGTATTTTTAGGCCTGGTCATCCTGCTGATCATTTCCCAGAATTTCCTGGCGATCGGCCTGGCAAAGCTTTTACGCATTCCGACGCTGGTGGGACTTTGTACCGGGTCCATACCGATGGTAGGCGGACACGGAACGGCAGGTGCCTTTGGACCGGTCTTGGAAAGCATGGGAAGCGAAGGCGCTACCACGGTCTGCACGGCAGCTGCGACCTTTGGCCTGATCGCAGGCAGTGTGATGGGCGGCCCGATCGGAAAAGGCCTGATCGAAAAATATGACCTCCTAAAAACTATTGTTCCGGAGGATGACAGCCTTCTGATCGAGGAGGAAAACCTTCTGATCGAAGAAGAAAAGAAGCATGAGCGCCATACCACGATGTATCCGATGGCGGTATTCCAGCTGATCATTGCGATCGGGTTTGGCACCTTTGTGTCGGATCTTTTGTCCCTGACCGGCCTTACCTTTCCAATTTACATTGGAGCCATGATCGCGGCGGCCATTATCCGCAACATCGGCGAATACAGTGGAAAGTACACGACCCATATGGGCGAGATCAACGACATCGGCGGTATCTGCCTTTCCTTATTTTTAGGAATCGCCATGATCACGTTAAAGCTGTGGCAGTTAGCAGATCTGGCGCTTCCGCTTCTGGTGCTTTTGTTTGGTCAGGTTGTTCTGATGTTTGTGTATGCACGCTTTGTCGTGTTCAACGTGATGGGGCGCGACTACGATGCGGCAGTCATCAGCTCCGGCGTCTGTGGATTTGGTATGGGCGCTACACCGAATGCCATGGCGAATATGCAGGTTGTCTGCGAAAAGTATGAGCCTTCCGTAAAGGCATACCTTCTGATCCCTTTGGTCGGAAGCCTGTTTGCAGACTTTTTAAATACCCTTTCCATTACATTCTTTATTAACTTTTTATAGGAACCGGCCAGGCGGGGGGATGATTCTGGCCGTAGTAAAAAAGCGGAGGAAAACACTATGTTCTGGAACAAAGAGAAGGATAAAAAACACGGACATGAGTATGAAATTTGCAGTGAGGATCTGGCATTTCCAGAAATCCACATTGGAAAAAGAAAGAAGGAGCAGCATGAGGAGCACCATGATTCCATTACTTACGATGATGTAGCAATTCCAGAGGTTCACATTCCGGTAAGAAAAAAGAAATGAGAAAAAAGAGCCAGGGGATGTGTTGACACAAAATTCCTGTTTTTAGGAACTGCGGTCGGCATCGTATTTGTGAAAAATGATAGCCAGGGGCTTGTTGCACGAATGTGCGATGGCTCCTTTGTTGTATGTGCAGATCAAGAAGGCGTGTCTGCTGATGGGAGAACTTGAAACTTCCTTCTTTCTGTCTTGACATGCAATATTATATGTTGTATATTATTTACATGAACAATATTATATAATATATAATATTATAAAAATAAACATACAGAATGACAGAAAGGTGGAGTACGATGGTTTTTAACACAGGATCTGCGCTGCTGGACGCGATCGTCTTATCGGTTGTTTCCAGAGATGTGAACGGGACCTATGGGTACCGTATTACCCAGGAAGTACGGGCAGTACTCGATATTTCGGAATCTACGTTATATCCGGTTCTCAGACGTCTGTTAAAAGATGAATGTCTGGAGACTTACGACATGGCCATCGATGGGAGAAACCGCAGGTACTACCGGATCACGGAAAGCGGGAGATTGCAGCTGAATCTTTACCGCGGAGAGTGGAATGTTTACGCGCAGAAAATTTCCGGAATATTGGAGGAGAAAGATCATGAATAAGGCAGTGTTTATAGAAAGACTGGAATATCTGCTTTCCGATATTCCGGAGGAGGAACGGGAAGAGGCGATTGCGTATTACCAGGATTATCTGGATGAGGCAGGAGAAGACCGGGAGGCGGATGTACTGATTGAGTTTGGAAGCCCGGAGCGGATCGCATCCATCATCCGGAGTAATCTGAACGCCGATCTGGAAGATGGCGGTTCCTTTACGGAAACAGGGTATGAGGATGAGCGTTTCCGGGATCCGGGATATCAGGTGGTAAAGCGAAAGGAACTTCCGGATGTCTATGAAGAAGCAGAAGCCGGATTTGACGGGGATGCGTATGAAGGATTCGCTGACAGACGTCGGACAACCGGATTTGATGAGGATATGTTTGAGGAATCCACCGGAAACCGGACAAATAGAAAATCGAAAAATGTACGTTCAGGAAAAAATAAGAACCAGACACCGGTCGTAAAACTGATTTTGTTTGGTATTTTAGCCCTGATCCTGCTGCCATGGCTTCTTGGAGTGGGAAGCGGAGTTGTGGCTGCGGCTGCGACACTGATTGCGCTGGTGGCCGCTGCGGTTCTTGGAATTGGTTTTCTGACCGTTGCAGCCGGGTTTAGCACTGTGATTCTGACGGTTATGGGAGCAGGAATCCTGGTTTCTGATTTCTGGGGCGGTATTACGGTTGCCGGTTTTGCCGTGTTTGTGTTTGGCTGCGCGCTGATCGGAGTGGCACTTTCCATATTGACCTATGGAAAATTTGTTCCATGGTGTATCCGCACGATTGTGAAGATCCTTTCAGGATTGCTTCAGGGAGGGAAAAAACTATATGAAAAATTGCGTTAAGTGGTTTTTACTGATTGGAGTCGTATGCTGTCTTTTGGGGACCGGAATTGTAACGGCCGGGCTGATGAATGGTGGAGCGAAAAACGCGAAGAGCTATGTGCGTCAGTCCTATGAGCATGCGCAGAAACTGGAAGAACATCTGGAGGATTTTGATTATGGATATTAACAGAAAATTGTATCGTTCTAATACAAATAAGATCATATGCGGTGTGTGCGGTGGCCTGGGAGAATATCTGGGCGTTGATCCGACGATTGTCCGGCTTGTGTGGGTGCTGATTGCCTGTTCCGGAACCGGACTTCTGGCTTACATCATAGCAGCAGTCATCATGCCGCAGAAAGTGGATGAAATAGAATAAATAAGATATTCGCATATGGATAGAAATCGAAAAATCGGGCACACTTCAGGAAAAAAGGAGTGTGCCCTTTATGTCTAAGAAAAAAGAACAAAAACCGATTGATGTGGAACATATGACACCGGAAGAACAACTGAAATTTGAAATTGCAGAGGAGCTTGGGTTGGGAGACCGCGTACTGAAAGAAGGCTGGCGCTGCCTGACTTCAAAGGAAAGCGGCCGGATCGGCGGTTTGATCACGAAACGGAAAAAGCAGATGCAAAAGGAAGCAGCTATCCGATAGAGATGGTTGGGTCTGATGCTTGTCAAACCTGTAAAAAGAAAGTATAATAAAACCGATTACAGCGCATAAAAAAGTTACTGTTGCAAATCATGCGCCTGAACGGAGAACAAGTGACAGAGAAAAGACTGAGGAATGGATACACAACCGGGACCTGTGCGGCGGCTGCGGCGAAGGCGGCGGCCGCTTTTTTTGCGCAGGCAACGCGCCAAAAAACATTTACATATTCCGAGTTAACATTGCCTGGCGGCGGAAGCTGCCGCATTCCGGTAATCCCATTTTTAAAAGAGGGCGAACCGTTTTGTTTTGGAGTACAAAAAGATTCCGGAGATGATCCGGATGTGACCAATCAAACCCTCATATTAGCCAGTGTAAAGCCGGTCAGCCGAAAAATACTGGAAATGCTGAAATCAACGGGAAGTGGTTATTTCCTTGAAGAATTTCCAGACTTATATTTGAATGGCGGCCTGGGGATTGGTATGGTGACAAAACCGGGGTTAAGCTGCCCGGTGGGACATTATGCGATCAATCCGGTGCCGCGCAGCATGATCCTGGGAGCGGTCGATGAAGTAATGAGGCAGACTCCATATGAAGAATGCCTGCTCATTGAGATTTCAATCCCGGACGGAGAACGGCTAGCATCCCAGACCTTTAATCCCAAGCTTGGAATTCAGGGTGGAATTTCAGTTCTTGGCACCACTGGCATTGTCAAGCCCATGAGTGAAGAAGCGCTTCTGGAGACAATCCGTCTGGAAATTCACATGAAAGCGGTAAATGGAGCGAAGGTGCTTTTGATGGCTCCTGGCAATTATGGGGAAGAATTTTTGAAAAAAACGCTTGGCGTTCCAGTCGGAAACGCAGTACTTTGCAGCAATTTTGTAAAGGCCGCCGTGCTTATGGCACAGAAAGAGGGATTCCAGAGCGTATTGTTTGTCGGACACATTGGAAAATTAATCAAAGTATCGGCAGGCAGGGAGAATACGCATTCTAAGTATGGAGATGGGCGTATGGAACAGATGGCTCAGCTTACGGAAGCATTGGGATATCAGAAATTAAAGCAGCAGATCCTTTCCTGCAATACCACCGATGATGCTTTGGAATTGCTGAAACAACATGGAATTGCTGGAAAACTGTTGGACCTGACTGCAGAATACGTGAAGCGGCAGTTAGAGCAGTGGAGTGATGGAAAAATTTGCGCTGAGGTGGTGACGTTTTCGACTGCGCATCAGATGTTTGGAACGACCACGGACTGGAAGCGTTTATTTGAGACATGGAAACGTGAACGTAGCTAAGGAAGAGGCCGTTGTTCGGAAACAGGGATTTTCTGAACGGAAAATCCTGTATGATATCGTTCTGACAGCAGATGTTGTCGATTGAAAAACGAAAGGATAATGTATGAAGCTTGCAGTGATCGGATTTACAGGAAGAGGAGCAGAACTTGCTTCAAAACTGGTCGAGGCGTTTTGTGTCGCTGGTGATTCCTGCACGGGCTACACGGGAAAGCGCGTTGGCATGGAAGAACAAAAAGGGTTATGCATGGTAACCGGCTCTCTCTCAGACTGGACCAGGCAGCAGTTCGAGGAAATGGATGGCCTGATCTTTGTTGGTGCCGCGGGAATTGCGGTCCGTCTGATTGCGCCTTATCTGAAGGACAAGCTGACTGATCCGGCTGTTGTGGTAGTGGATGAGGCAGGACGTTTCGCAATTTCTCTTTTGTCTGGTCATGTAGGCGGAGCAAACCATCTGGCAGAGCGGACAGCCGGGATCCTTGGCGCTGTCCCTGTGGTGACAACAGCGTCCGATGTGAGAGGGCGGCATGCAATTGACGTCTGGGCTAAAGAACATCATCTGACCATTACAGACCGAAAGTTGGCAAAAGAGGTTGCCGCGGCGCTGCTAGATGGAGAAACAGTCGGTTATTCCAGTGAATATCCATTGGAACTTCCGGATGCAACCGGATACCAGGAAAATAAGGTGCATCGCAGGAATGTGTGGGTAACCTGTCATGTGCAACCGGATTTTTGGACTGGTTTTCCACAAGAAAGAATGCCTGCTGTTTCTAAAGTTACAGATGACGACCAGTGCGAACCACAATTCTTACGTCTTGTGCCAAAATCCCTGATTCTTGGGATTGGGTGCCGGAAACAGACACCGGGGGAAGCCATTGAATTTGCCGTGCAGGAGGCACTCAGACAGGCAAATCTGGATGTTCAGGCAGTGGCAGCCATTGCCAGCATTGACTTAAAAAAAGAAGAGACGGGACTATTGCAGTTGTCTGAAAAACTTGCAGTTCCTTTTATGACCTACACAAGCAGTGAACTGGAAGCAGTGCAGGGAGAATTCTCAGAGTCTGGTTTTGTGCGTCAGGTGACGGGAGTTGGAAATGTCTGCGAGCGTTCTGCGCTTCTTTGCGCCGGAAAAGATGCCAGACTGCTGGTGAAAAAGCAGGTGTATCCGGGTGTGACCGTTGCAGTGGCTGAGACTGCTTTTTACGGATAGGAAGGAGGAAAAGCATGGAGAAACAAAAACAAACACCGGTTGTTATATTTGGCGGTACGTCCGAGGGACGGGAACTGGCTGAATATGCGCAGGAATATCAGATTCCGGTTGTGGTCAGTGTGGTTTCCGGCTATGGGGAAAGCCTGCTTCAGGAAAGCGCGGTTGTGCGGGTACATACCGGTGCTCTGAAGGAAGAGGATATGCGCGCGTTTTTGATGGAAACAGGGACAAAGCTGGTGATGGATGCGACACATCCTTATGCGCGTGTTGTGACAGAGCAGGTATCTTCCCTGTGTGCTGCGCTGCAGATCCCGTACAAGCGGATCCTGCGAGATCCTTCCCAGGTTGAGATGGAACAAAATGGCTCCGGCGCAGGTTTATTTCTGACGGATTCCATAGAAGAGGCTGTGAACTATCTGAAAGCGGATGACCGGCCGGTGCTTCTGACAACGGGAAGCAAGGAATTGGAAAAATTTGTCGCTGATCCTGCATGTAAGGACCGGATCTATGCCAGGGTTCTTCCGGACAGCCAGGTATTGAAAAAGTGTGAGGAGCTTGGAATCCGCGGTGCCCATGTGATCGCAATGCAGGGACCTTTTTCCACGGAATTGAATACTGCATTACTGCGTACGGCACACGCAGGCTGGCTCGTGACCAAAGAAGCTGGAAAACGTGGAGGATTCGCGGAAAAACTGGAAGCAGCCAGAGCGTGCGGTGTTTCTGTGATCGTGATCCGGCGACCGGTCCAGGAAGAAGGAATTTCCTTAAACGAGGCAAAACAGCTGATGGACGCGTACCGGATTTCAAAAAGGCAGGAAAAGAAAGAGAATCCTTTGCCGGATAAAACATCCGAAACTGGTGCACGCAGCCTTAGCCTCATCGGCATGGGAATGGGGGGTGGCAGACAGCTGACCCTGGAAGCTTTGGATGCTCTCAAACAGTGTGATGCAGTCTTCGGTGCTTCCCGTATGCTTCGGGATGTAGAAAAATGGATCTGCGGCAAGCAGCAGGAAGCGTTTTATCAGCCGGATCAGATCCTGGACTGGCTGGAGACGCACCCGCAGGTTTCCCATGCGGCAGTCATCTGTTCCGGTGATACAGGCTTTTACAGTGGCAGCGGCAGTATGATGCGGGAACTTCATACGCGCTGGCAGCAGGAAACAGCATGTCCTTATCAGGTTCAGGTTTATCCGGGAATCTCTTCGGTTTCCGCGCTGGCTGCGCGGTTCCAGATTTCCTGGGAGGATGCCTGCCTGGCCAGTGCCCATGGGCGGGACTGTGATGTGGCAGAACTGGTAAAACAGCATAAACTGGTTTTTTTGCTGCTGGACAGCAGCCAGAACTTAAAAACCATCTGTCAGACGCTGACAGCAGCCGGGCTTGGAAAAACACGGATTTTTGCAGGTGCGCGTATGGGATACGAAGAGGAACAGAACATCTGCGGTATGGCAAAGGAACTGACAGATCAGGAAACAGACAGTTTGACAGCAGTATTTCTGGAGCGGAATGAAGAATGAGAGATGAATGGTTTATCCGGGGAAAAATCCCTATGACAAAGAGTGAAGTGCGGTCTGTGTCGGTTTCCAAGCTGGAGCTGGAGCCGGACCACATTGTCTATGATATCGGAGCCGGCACGGGATCCGTTTCTGTGGAAATGGCGCTGCATGTGCCGAACGGACATGTGTATGCGTTTGAACAGAAGGAGGAAGGCTGTGAGTTGATCCGGAAAAACGCGGAAAAAGCAGGAGTGCGCAACCTGACCGTGGTTTCCGGGAAAGCGCCGTATTCCATGGAAGGTTATCCAGCACCGGACCGGGTGTTTATCGGCGGAAGCGGCGGAAATTTAGGGGAGATTCTGGATCTTGTCACAAAGAAAAACCCAAATGTGCAGATTGTGATCAACGTGATCGCGCTGGAGAGCCTTTCCCAGACCATGGAATGGATGAAGCGAAACGGGCGGGAGCCGGAAGTAATCTGCATGCAGGTTTCCAGGGCAGAAAAACGTGGCCCTTACCATATGATGCAGGCCCAGAATCCGATTTATATTATTACCATGGGCTCAGAGCAAACAGAAAACAAGGAGAATGAACAAAGTCGTTATCCCCGCATTCTTCTTGCGGCACCGGGAAGCGGAAGCGGAAAAACCCTTCTGACTGTCGGGCTGCTGACGTTATTTCAGCGCATGGGAATTGCCTGCCGCTCCTTTAAATGTGGTCCGGATTATATTGATCCGATGTTTCATAAGTATGTGCTTGGGATTGACAGCTGCAATCTGGACAGCTTTTTCCTGCCGGAATCCGAATTGCGGGATTTATTGGAAAGCAGGGCGTCGCAGGCAGAGCTTTCCGTGATCGAGGGTGTTATGGGTTTTTATGACGGCATTGGCGGTAATTCCATGGCGGCGAGCACCTATGAGGTCGCAAAGATCACAAATTCGCCGGTCATCCTGGTGGTGGACGGCAAAGGCAGCAGCCTTTCCCTTGCGGCCCAGATCAAGGGTTTTCTGGATTATCAGAAGGACAGCCATATCCGTGGTGTGATCTTAAACCGGACGAATCCGATGGTAGGAGAACGCCTGCGCCCGGAAATTGAAAAATTGGGAGTGAAGTATCTTGGTGCGGTTCCGGTCTGCGAGACGGTAGATATCAAGAGCCGTCATCTGGGACTGACCATGCCGGAAGAACAAAAAGATCTGCGGGAGCATTTAGCGGCATTTGCCGGCCAGCTTGCCAAGTGCCTGGATGTGGAAGGAATTCTGGAACTTGCCGGATATTATGTGGGAAAAAATGTGAAAAGTGCAAGATCAGCCGGAATTTCCATGGGTGAAGAAAAGAACACATCAGGTCAATCGGAACTATTTGGTTGTAAAAATAAAAATTTGCCAGATCCTGTCCAAACTCGGATTTGCGTGGAAAACGATGTTTGTGAAATAGAAAACCGGATGAAACCAGAGAAACGAATCGCGGTGGCACTGGACGAAGCGTTCTGCTTCTACTACCAGGAAAACCTGAATTTCCTGAAAGAACATGGCTGGGAGATCGTACCATTTTCCCCGCTGCACGATACCGCGCTTCCGTCTTTTGTGCAGGCTATGTTATTAGGAGGGGGTTATCCGGAGCTTTACGCGAAGGAGCTTTCCGAGAATACATCGATGCTGGAAGCTATACGAAACGCTTCCAAAACCGGTGTCCGGATCCTTGCGGAGTGCGGTGGATTTTTGTATCTGCAAAAATCCCTGGAAGATGAGAACGGCACGGTATGGCCTATGGCGGGTCTGCTTCCCGGGGACGGTTACCGTACGGGAAAGCTTGGCCGGTTTGGCTATATTTCCCTGGAGCAGAATGGAGCGTATCGGATCAAGGGACATGAGTTTCATTACTGGGACAGCACAGCGCCGGGGGATGCGTTCCGGGCCAATAAGCCGCAGTCGAAGCGAGGCTGGGACTGCATGTACCAGACAGACCGGATCCTTGCCGGATTCCCGCATCTGTACTATTTGTCGGGACCGGATCTGATCTTAAACTTTTTAGATGGAGAAGAAACGCTATGATGCATCTGATTACCGGAGCCTCTGCGAGTGGCAAATCGGCCTATGCGGAAGGGCAGCTTGCAAAGGCAGAAGGACCGGAAAAGTTTTATCTTGCGACCATGCGCGCCTGGGACGCGGAAGGGGAAGCGAGAGTCAGGAAACACCGCGCCATGCGGGAAGGAAAAGGCTTTCAGACGATTGAAGCCTTTCACACTTTGGAACAGGTAAGGCTTCCGGGGAAAGGCAGTCTGATGCTGGAATGCATGTCAAATCTTCTGGCAAATGAACAATTTGAGATTGGCGGAACCGATGAAGAAATCCTGGAACGCATTCAGGTGGGAATCCAGAACCTGGAAGCGCAGACGAACGATCTGGTGATCGTGACAAATGAGATTTTTTCGGACGGATGCAGCTACGATGCGGACACCATCCGCTATATCCGTCTCTTAGGAACCTTAAATATCTGGCTGGCAGAGAAGGCTTCCCTGGTCACGGAAGTAGTCTATGGAATTCCGATCCGTCAGAAAGGAGATGCAGGATAATGGTGGAAAGTTTTATCATCGCGTTTTCTATGTATTCCCGGATTCCGATGCCATTTATCGAGTGGAGTGAGCGTGGCATGAAATATGCCTTTTGCTTTTTCCCGCTGATCGGAGCCGTGATCGGCCTTATCATGAACGTATATGTGTTTGCCGCACAGGCAGCAGGACTTGGAATACTGGCGTTTTCCCTGCTTGGAACGGCAATCCCGCTTTTGATCACCGGTGGGATCCACATGGATGGCTTTTTGGATGTGACAGATGCAAGAAGTTCGTTTTTAAGTCGGGAGCGGAAACTGGAAATTTTAAAGGACCCGCATGCAGGAGCCTTTGCGATTGCAGGCTGCGGCGTGTATCTGCTGCTTTATACTGCAGCATTTTCTGAACTTGGAAATTCTGCATTTCCTGCGATTGCCGGAATTTATGTGATCACCCGCTCGTTAAGCGGTCTTTCTGTCCTCTGCTTTCCGAAAGCGCGAAAGGACGGGCTTGCTGCAACCTTTGCAAAAGAAACCGGAAGCGGATCCCCGGTTGTAAAGGCGGTTCTGGTGGGATGGCTGCTTGCCGGAGTCCTGTTTTTCCTTGTCACGGCAGGCGTGTTTACAACGCTGATCATGATGGCAGCGGCAGCACTGGTCTTTTTCTGGTATCACCATATGGCATTAACGGAATTTGGTGGAACGACAGGAGACCTGGCCGGTTATTTTTTGCAGACGGCAGAACTGGCTATGGTAGCGGCACTGGCTGTGTGCAGCCATATCTTGTGACAGAATCGTGGCTTACGAAGAAAATGGAGGAAGAAGAATATGATCCTGGTGATCGGAGGAAGCTTTCAGGGAAAGAAAGCGTTTGCAGAACAGATCTGCAGGGAAGAAAAGGAACAGAACAAACAGAATCATCGTCTGAACATAGCAGATACATATCCAAATGTGGAGCAGCAGCCCCAGATCCTGCCGGATTTTCATCTTCAGGTCCGGAAAGCCCTGGAGGCAGGCGAAGATCCGGACGCCTTAACGCGTAAGCTTCTCGAAAATCCGCCCGAGGTGATCACACTGGATGAAGCTGGATGCGGGATTGTGCCCATTGAGCGGGAGAAACGCATCTACCGGGAGGCCGTGGGGCGTGCCGGACAGCTTCTTGCTGCCCGGGCAGAGAAAGTATACCGGGTTCAATGCGGTATTGCGACCCGGATCAAGTAAGGCTGAACATAACAGCGCAGCTGCAAAACCGCTGCACATAGACAAACAATAAAGGAAACGAATGACATGATACTCGGACATCTCTGGATGGAATATGCGGCTGCGGCCTGCATCGGTTTTTTATTAGATTTTATTGTGGGAGATCCACACGGGCTCTGGCATCCGGTCTGCGGGATCGGAAAGCTGATTTCGTGTATGGAAAAAAGGCTTCGGAAAAAAGTACCGGATCAGCCGGAAAGCCTGCTTCTTGCCGGGGCAGCGCTTGCCGTGACAGTTCCCTGCGTGACGGTTGTGGTCACGGCACTGATCCTGCTTCTGGCCGGTTTGATCCATCCATATTTTCAGTTTGCCGTGATGTGTCTGTTAGACGGGTGGATCCTGGCGGCAAGATCACTGAAAACGGAAAGTATGAAGGTCTATAAGGAATTGAAAACAGGGGATTTAGAGCGTGCCCACTATGCAGTTTCCATGATCGTTGGGCGGGATACCCAGAACCTGACGGCGGAGGGTGTGACGAAGGCAGCTGTGGAGACGGTTGCGGAAAATGCTTCCGACGGCGTGATCGCGCCGCTTTGCTTTTTATTCCTTGCCGGTCCGGTTGGCGGATTTTTTTATAAGGCCGTGAATACCATGGATTCCATGGTTGGCTATAAAAATGAAAAGTACCTGTATTTTGGGCGTGCGGCAGCAAAGCTTGACGATCTGCTGAACTGGATCCCTTCCAGGCTGACCGGATTTTTGTTTGCAGTGGCAGCCTTTCTGCTGCCTGGCATGAACGGAAAAGAAGCATTTGCAATCTGGCGACGGGACCGCAGAAACCATAAAAGCCCGAACTCGGCCCAGTCGGAATCGGCCTGTGCCGGAGCACTGGGAGTCCAGCTGGCAGGGGATGCCTGGTATTTTGGAAAGCTGAACCATAAGCCGGCGATCGGGGACGCACACCGCCCGGTGGAGCCAGAGGATATTGCGCGTGCAAACCGGTTAATGTATCTGGCTTCGGTGCTGGCACTTTTTGCCGGAACCGGTCTGATCATTTTGCTTGAGATACTGACAGGAGGATTGGTGTAATGGAGCCATACAAAGCATCGGGACACGGTGGGGATGTTTACCGCAATCAGGTAAGCCATGATTTTTCCATCAACTTAAACCCGCTTGGGATGCCGCAGGGAGTTAAGAAAATATTGAAACATTCGGTAGATGGCTGGGCCAGGTATCCGGACCCGGAGTGTGAAGCATTGAAAAATGCGCTGGCTTGGTATCATCATGTGCCGGCAGAGTGGATCCTCTGTGCCAACGGCGCAGCAGACCTGATCTTTCAGGCAGTGCGGATCCTTGCGCCGAAAAAAGCCTTGCTGTTTGCTCCGTCTTTTTCAGAATACCGGCAGGCATTAATGGCAGCAGGCTGTGAAATTGAAACACTTCCCCTAAAAAAGGAGCAAGGGTTCCAGCCGGATATCGAAGCGGCCCTGGATCATATTACGCCGGAAACCGGTCTATTGTTTTTCTGCAATCCCAATAACCCGACCGGTCATGCTGTGCCGGCGAGCCTGGTAAAAAAGCTTGCTGATCACTGCCAAAAGACCGGGACCTGGCTGATCCTGGACGAGTGCTTTTGCGAACTGCTGGAGCAGCCGGAAGACTTTAGCATGATGCCGTTTGCAGGCCATTACGAGAAGCTGGTCATTTTACGGGCATTCACAAAGACCTATGCTATGGCAGGACTCCGGCTGGGATACGCGTTGTCTTCTTCTGGATCACTGTTTCAGAAAATCCGGCAGGAGCGCCAGCCGTGGAGTGTGTCAGTTCCGGCCCAGGAGGCCGGAATCGCAGCACTGAAGGAGCAGGAGTATCTGAAGCAGGCAAGAATACTGATCGGGACAGAACGTGCATGGCTGAGCGGCCAGTTACAGGAGCTTGGCTTTACGGTATTTAAGTCTGACAGTAATTTTATCCTGTTTTACATCGAAGAAGACCATCCGGGGGAGCTGCTGCAGGCGTGCTTAAAACGGAAAATCCTTCTTAGGGACTGCAGCAATTTTGATGGTCTGGCATCCGGCTATTACCGGATCTGCGTGGGAATGCCGGAGAAAAACCGGCTTCTGGTCCGGAATCTGCAGGAAATTAAGAATGAAAACTATGGATGAAGAATTAAAGGAGAAGCAGGCTATGAGTTTATATCGGATCATCCTGGTAGATGACGAGGAAGAGGTGCGCAAGGGCATCATACGGAAAATTGACTGGAGCAGTCTGGGATTTGAAGTGGTCGGTGACGCAGAAAACGGAGCTGAGGCATTGGAGCGGATCGAGCAGCTGGAGCCGGAGGTTGTTATGACGGACATCCGCATGCCATTTATGGACGGGCTGACCCTGACGGAAAAGATCCGCCAGAAATACCCTTCCATGAAGGTGCTGATCTTCTCTGGCTTTGACGATTTTGAGTATGCACAGCAGGCGATCAAGCTGAATGTGACGGAATATATCTTAAAACCGGTGAATGTAGAGGAGCTTTCAGAGATTTTAAGACGGGTAAAGCAGAATCTGGATGAGGAGATCAGCCAGCGCCGGGATGCGGCGATCTTACGGGAAAGCTACCAGAGAAGTCTTCCAATCTTAAGAGAAGTATTCTTAAATGACCTGGTGCGCGGAAGTGCGAATACCGCCATGATCGAAGAAAAGCTTCAGGAATACAGCGTTGACATCCTGCATGCGAAGAAATGGATCACAGCGCTGTTACATATTGAGACCGAGGCTTCTGACCATCCTGCTGCCCTGCAGAAAGAACTGGTGCCTATTTCCGTGCGCCAGATCACAGAGGACCATTTAAAGGACTACTGCCGGTTTACCATTTTTAACTCCTCAGCAGGTATGGCTTTGATCGCGGTGATCGATGAGGACAATTCCCAGACCGGTCTTCTGGACCGTCTCGGCGATATCTGCAAGGAGTGCAGGCGTGTGCTGGATGTCACTGTGACGATCGCAGTCGGGCACAGCTGTCAGGAACTTTCTGAGATCAGCCGGATCTATCAGTCCTCGGTGGATGCCCTTGGCTATAAGACCATTGTGGGAACCGGACATACCATTTATATCAACGACGTGGAGCCGGTGAGCCGCGGAAAACTGAAATTTGATAACACCGACGAAAATGACTTTGTCACGGCGGTGAAGTTCGGGCCGGAAGAAAAAATCCGGGAAACCGTAAAAAAACTGATGTTGCGTATGGACGATGCCAAGGTGCATGCCAGACAGCAGCAGCTCTACATGCTTTCCTTATTCAACTGTGTGACCAGACTGATGCAGCAGTACAATCTGACAACAAAGGAAATTTTCGACACGGAAAAGCAGTATATGGACGTTCCTGCTGCGCTGGGAAAACCAGAGAAATTTGAAGCCTGGATTTTGGGTGCCTGCCTGCGAATCCATGAAAGCTTAAACCGAGAGCGTGACAATACGACCAAAAAGGTGATCCTGGAGGCAAGACGCTATATCGAGAGTCACTATCAGGACCCATCCCTTTCCGTGGAGATGATCTGCCGAGAGCTTCATATGAGTCCGGCTTACTTTTCAACGATGTTCCGCAAGGTGACGGGCCAGACATACATTGCGTACCTGACAGAGGTGCGTCTGCAAAAAGCAGTGGAGCTTTTAAACGAGACAGATGATAAGACCTATGTGATCGCACAGAAGGTAGGTTATCAGGAGCAGAACTATTTCAGCTATGTGTTTAAGAAGCGGTTCGGCATCTCGCCGACCAAATACCGTGGATCACAAAGCAGCTAAAGGGGATAGAATATGACAGGAAAGACATTATCCGAGCGCTTCAGCCGGGTCAGCATCCGCTCTATCATTTATCTTTACTTTACCATCAGCGCACTGACTGCACTGGTCCTGATGGGCATTTCCTTTTACGGGCGTCTGGTAAGCCAGATGACATCTGTCATTCAGGAGGAAAACCAGACAATGTTAGCCCAGGTAAATCATTCTGTGGATTCTTACCTGCGCACCATCATGAAGCTGTCGGATTCGCTGTACTATGATGTGATCAAAAATGCGGATCTCTCGGACGAAAGCATCCACAGCGAGCTGAACCTGCTTTACGACAGCAGCCGCGACTATGTGTCGAACATTGCGCTCTTTTCCAAGGATGGGGAGCTGGTGGATACCGTGCCGGCTGCCCGCATCAAAACAGATCTGGATGTGACAAAGGAGGAATGGTTTTCCGATACGCTGGAGCGGACGGAAAACCTGCATTTTACAATGCCGCATGTCCAGTATATTTTCGATAATGATGAAAACCAGTATACCTGGGTCATTACCCTGACCCGAGCGGTGGAGCTGACCCGTGGTGTTTCCACGGAACAGGGAATTTTGCTGATCGATATTACCTATGGAAGTTTAAAGCAGCTTTTAGACAGCATCACCATGGGAAACCACGGTTATCTATACATGATTAGCTCTGGCGGGCAGCTGATCTATCACCCGCAGATGCAGCTGATCGATGCCGGACAGCTGGAAGAAAACATCCAGGCTGCGGTGGGGCACCGCGATGGAAATTACCGGGAGTCCTACCAGGGCAGGATCCGGGATGTGACTGTCAAGTCGGTGGGCTATACCGGCTGGAAGCTGGTGGGAGTGACGCCGGAGCAGGACAGCTATCTGAATACTTTAAAAACCAAGCTGTTCATGGTATTTCTGGTCGGCCTGTTCCTCTTGATCCTAATGATCATCAATGCCTCGATCTCATCGCGTATCACGGTGCCGATCCGGGAACTGGAAAAATCGGTCAATGCTCTGGAAACAGGAAACCTCGATGCGGAGGTTTACCAGGGCGGCTCCTACGAGATCCGGCATCTTGGCCGTTCCATCGGCGATATGGCCAAACAGATCAAGGTACTGATGCAGGATATCGTGGCGGAGCATGAGTCAAAACGGAAAAGCGAGTTTGACACACTCCAGTCCCAGATCAACCCGCATTTCCTATATAATACGCTGGACATTATCGTCTGGATGATCGAGAATGAACAGAAATCCGAAGCGGTGAAGGTCGTGACGGCGCTTGCCAGGTTCTTCCGCATCAGCTTAAGCAAAGGAAAAAGCATTATTACGGTGCGCGATGAGCTGGAGCATGTGCGCAACTATTTAATGATCCAGCAGATGCGCTTTAAGAACAAATTTACCTACACCATCGATGCCGCCCCGGAGGTGCTGGGACTGGCAAGCCTCAAGCTGATGCTGCAGCCGCTGGTGGAGAATGCAATCTATCATGGCATGGAATTTAAGGATGGAGACGGGATTATTGCGGTAACGGCAGTGCAGAAAGAAGATGGACTGTGGTTTACCATTCAGGATAACGGACTTGGCATGACAGAAGAGCAGGTGGAAAGCCTTTTGACAGAGCATGCCCATGTATCATCGAAACGTGGCTCCGGGATCGGTGTGAAAAATGTCAATGAGCGGATCCGGCTGTATTTTGGAAATGAATATGGACTTTCTATCGAATCGGAGCCGGATGAGGGAACTACGATCCGGATCCATCTGCCGGCGGTCGATTACCGGGAGATCCAGGAGAAAGAGGAAAAGGAGAAGGCACAATGAGAAAGCGCGAAACGTGGGGGTTAGTGATCTTTGGCGTGATTCTGGTCTTTTTGTATCTGCTTTCTTCAACAGACCTGATCATTAAGGAACGGAAAACGGAAATTTACCCGGTGTCGGTGATCCTGGATGACAGCACCGGCGAAGCCTACCAGAATTTTAAGAAGGGGGCTGACCGGGCGGCCATCGAGCTGAATGCGGATGTAAGTATGATCACGCTCTATGAAGGCGAAACTCCAGCGCAGCAGATCGAACGGATGGCCAGAGAACAGCAGGATGGTGCAAAGGCACTGGTTGTGATGCCGGAAGCGGAAAGTGAGCTGGAGGAGGCTCTGGCGGAAAAGCGGATCCAGATCCCTCTGGTGCTTGTGAATGCCGCTCTTCCAAGAGACAAGGTTTCTTCTGTGGTAACTGCGGATTATGATGCTATGGGAAGAGAACTGGCAAAGCAGGTAATGGCCTGCCATACGGCAGAGGTTCCGGTCTATCTGTTTTATACAAAAAAAGAATCTGCAGCCAGACGGCATTTTATGGACGGCGTGGAAACTGTCCTGCGCGGAGGCGGGTATAAGGTAAAACAGCTGGAGCGGCAGGATGGGGATACCTTCCGGAGGACGATTGAAGGGTTTGTCTATCCGGAAACCTCACGTGCGCTGGTCATTGCCCTGGACCCGGAAGCGCTTTTGGAAACAGCGCAGATCCTGGAAGACAGCAGTGTATACCAGGAACATGTGGAGGGACTCTATGGCCGCGGAACGACAACGCAGATCCTGAACTACTTAGACCGCGGCATCATAAGCGGGCTTTGCGTGACGGATGATTTTAGTATCGGTTATTTAAGCATTAAGCGGGCAGTGGAAATCTTATCGAACCAGAAACTGGAGGAAGAGACGGTGCTCGACAGCTATTACATCCGGAAGGATGACCTGCGTTCCCCGGAATTTGAAAAAATGCTCTATCCCATTGAATAGGAGGTAAACCGGCATGAAATTACAAAATAGAAGCATTGTACGCCTTGCATTTGGTTTGCTTGTGGCCTGCGGTCTTCTTTCCGGCTGTCAGGCGGGCAGGGAACCGGAAAAGAAAAATGCGCTCCGGATCGGCGTCAGCCTGTACCGGGCCGATGATACCTTCATCGGGAATATCCGCACGGAACTGGAAAAGAAGGCAAAAAAGTATGAACAGGAAACCGGCATTAAGGTGACCCTGGACATTCAGGATGCGAAGGGAAACCAGTATACCCAGAATAAACAGGTGGAACGTTTTATTTTCCTGGGCTGTGACGCACTCTGCGTCAATCCGGTAGACCGGACAACCTCCTCCGGCATCATCGATCCGGCCATGGCGGCAGATGTTCCGGTCGTGTTTTTTAACCGGCAGCCGGTTGAGGAAGACATGGACCGCTGGGACAAGCTTTACTATGTAGGCGCGGATGCAAAGGAATCTGCAGTTCTGGAGGCGCAGATTGTTGCAGACCAGTATGCAAAGGACCCTGCATCGCTCGATAAAAACGGAGACGGGGTGATCAGCTATGTGCTTTTAGAGGGAGAGAGCAATCATCAGGATTCCCTGATCCGTACCGAATGGTCGGTACAGACCTTAAAGGACTGCGGGGTTCCGATCGAGAAGATCACAGGGGGCATTGCAAACTGGGAACGCTCGCAGGCCTCTGCGCTGATGGAGCAGTGGCTCTTGGCTTATCCGGATAAGATCGAACTGGTCATCAGCAACAATGATGACATGGCACTTGGCGCCATCGATGCAATGGACCGCGCTGGCATCAACCGCATCCGTGTGGTTGGGATCGATGGAACGACCCCGGGACTGGATGCGGTAAAAAGCGGAAAGATGCTGGGGACGGTATCTTCCGATAAAAGCGGTTACGCAGACGCAATCTTCACGATTGCGGCATCCGCCGGATTGGGTGAACCAATTTCGGAAAAAATCGGCCTGACAGACGGAAAATACTACTGGACCACGCAGAATCATGTCACAAAAGACAACTTAAATCCATAAAAAATTGTAGAATCAAAAAAAATCCATAATGCTGAAAAGAAAATCCTATGGAAAATTGCACAATCCACCAGTATAATGAGCTTGTCAGATGGAGAAAGTAAACAAAAACTTACAAACTATGACAATTTTATTTAAAGGGAGGATTTACATCATGAGATTAACAAAGAAAGTAACCGCTATGGCAATGGCATCCTGCATGATTCTGTCTATGACAGCATGCGGCGGCAGCAAACCGGCAGAGACCACCGCAGCAGCTACCGAGGCAGCAACTGAGGCAGCTACCGAAGCAGCAGAGACCACTGCAGCAGAAGTGAAAGAAGCAGCAGGCGGCGACTACGCAGACAAGAAAGTCGGCATTTCCATTTATAAATTCGATGATAACTTCATGACTCTGTACCGTACCGAGTTAGAGAGATACTTAACCGAGGACCTTGGCTTCAAGAAAGAGAACATCACCGTTCAGGATGGTAAGGGCGATCAGGCAGAGCAGACCAACCAGATCCAGAACTTCATCGCTTCCGGCGTTGACGTTATGATCTTAAACCTGGTTCAGTCTTCTTCCGCACCGCAGGTTACCGATATGTGTAAAGACGCTGGAATCCCGGTTGTTTACATCAACCGTGAGCCAGATACCGCAGAGGAAGAGAGATGGGCTTCCGATGGTATCAACGCTACTTATGTAGGTGCTGACGCAAGACAGTCCGGTACTTACCAGGGCGAGGAAATCCTCGAGACCGAGACCAAGGGCGATATCAACGGCGATGGCAAAGTAAGCTACATCATGGTTCAGGGTGATCCGGAGAACGTAGATGCCCAGTACAGAACCGAGTACTCCATCAAGGCTCTGACCGATGCAGGCGTTGAGGTTGAAGAGCTTCTGCTCCAGAGAGGCGACTGGGATCAGGCAAAGGGCCAGCAGATCGTTCAGGATGCATTAACCCAGTTCGGCGACAAGATCGAGGTTGTTTTCTGTAACAACGATGCAATGGCACTTGGTGCACTGCAGGCAATCGATGCAGCAGGCAGAAAAGTTAACGAGGACATCTATCTGGTAGGTGTTGACGCTCTGACCGAGGCAGTTCAGAACATCACCGATGGCAAGATGACCGGTACCGTATTTAACGATTACATCGGCCAGGCTAAGACCGCAGCTGACATGGCAGTGAAATACTTAGACGGCGAGTCTGTTGATCCGGTTAACATGGTTGACTATGTAAAGGTTACCCCGGACAACGCAGCAGATATTCTTGACATCATCAAATAGTCAGACTCTGGCCTGTAATTAACAGTGATTCATCTTTCGGGTGTGTCGTCTGACACACCCGATTTTTAAAGAAATGCGAACGGCGGCTTAGGATAGCTGGCCGGTGCAGAAAACGGCTGAAAAAGCCGGTACGGAGTCAGAAAGGAGAGAATGGGATGGCAGAGTACAGGTTGGAAATGAAGGGAGTCTGCAAAAGCTTCCCGGGTGTAAAAGCCCTCGACGGCATCAACTTAAGAGTCCGTCCCGGTACCGTCCATGCGTTAATGGGGGAGAACGGAGCCGGAAAATCTACCCTGATGAAATGTTTATTTGGCATCTATAAAATGGATGAAGGCGAGATTTATCTGGATGGACAGAAAATGACGATCCTGAATCCAGATGACGCTTTACATAAAGGACTGGCCATGGTTCACCAGGAGCTGCAGCCGATCCCGGAGAGAACGATCGCAGAGAATATGTATCTGGGCCGTTATCCGTTAAAAAGCTATGGTCCGTTCAAGGTCATTGACCACAAGACCATGAATGAGGAAGCAGCCAAATGGCTGGAAAACGTAAAAATGCCTTATGATCCGAAGGCGAAACTGGGATCTCTTTCCATTGCGCAGATGCAGTCGGTAGAGATCGCAAAAGCAGTATCTATGAGTGCGAAAGTCGTGATCCTCGACGAGCCGACATCTTCTCTTACCGATAACGAGGTAGAGGCGCTGTTCCGCATCGTGCGGGATCTTAAATCCAGAGGCGTATCCATGATCTACATCTCCCACAAGATGGCTGAGATTCGTGAGATCGCCGATGATATTACCATCATGCGTGATGGTACCTATGTAGGAACCTGGGAGGTCAAAGACATCAGCGATGACGAAATCGTCCGCCAGATGGTTGGCCGTGAGCTCACCAACGTTTATCCTCCGATGGAGAATACCATTCAGGATGAAGTGGTTCTGGAAGTGAAGGACCTCTGCAGCATCCACGAGCGTTCCTTCCAGCATATCAGCTTCCAGTTAAAGAAGGGCGAGATCCTTGGTTTTGGTGGCCTGGTCGGAGCCCAGAGAACGGAGCTGATGGAGGCAATCTTCGGTATGCGCCATATTAAGAGCGGTGAGGTTCTGGTCCACGGAAAACCGATCCAGGTATCCAGACCGCGTGATGCCATCAAAGATGGTATCGGAATGATCACAGAGGACCGCCGTGGTACCGGTATCCTTGGATGCCTTTCCATCGCGGACAACGTATCCATTTCCTCCCTTAACAACTACTTAAAGGTCGGACCGATGCTTGACACCGGCAAGATCGAAGCGCTTGTTAAGGAAAATGTAGCAAAGCTGAGTATCAAGACCCCGAGCAGCAAGACACTGATCCAGTCTCTTTCCGGTGGTAACCAGCAGAAGGTTATCATTGCGAGATGGCTGGCCAACAATCCGGACGTGCTGATCATGGACGAGCCGACCAGAGGTATCGATGTCGGCGCGAAGTACGAGATTTACCAGATCATGATCGAACTGACAAGACAGGGCAAATCCATCATTATGATTTCCTCTGAGATGCCGGAGTTAATCGGTATGTCACACCGGATTCTGGTAATGTGTGCAGGAAAGATGACCGGTGAGGTCTCCGGTGAGGAAGCAACTCAGGAAAACATCATGAGTATGGCTACTCAGTTCAACTAATGGTAGCAAGGATTCTCTCATCCACGATAGGTGATGAATTGCAAACTGCCAACTGTGGATTGAAACAATTAAGGAGGATACGAGGATGAATAAAAAAAATATTGATATAAAGAAAACCCTGCTGGACAATGGTATCATCATTGTTCTGCTCCTGCTGGTACTCATCACCGGCATTACCAAGGATAATTTCTTCTCCTGGAACAACTTATCCAACATTTCCGTAAATACCGCAGCACGTGTTATCATCGCATTTGGTGTCAGCGGCTGTCTGATCACCAAAGGTACCGACCTTTCCGCAGGCCGTATGGTAGGTCTTGCTTCCTGTATCGCAGGTACCTTACTTCAGACCGCAGACTACAGCGGTAAGTTTTTCCCGAATTTAGGCGATATGCCGGTATTCGGTGTTCTGGCTTTATGTATCCTGATCTGCTGCATCTTCGGCCTGATCAATGGTATCGTTATCGCTTACTTAAATGTACCGGCCTTCATCGGCACCCTGGGCATGCAGCTGGCTGTATACGGCATCTGCCTGGTATACACCAACGCAACTCCTCTGGGCGGCTACCGCAAGGCTTACACCGCGATCGCAACCGGGAAACTGTTTGGCCAGGTCCCGTACATGTTCATCATCGCATTTGTGATTGGCCTGGTTATGTGGTTCGTATTCAACTACACCCGTCACGGCAAATACATGTATGCGATCGGCGGCAACGAGGCTGCTGCTGAGGTATCCGGCGTAAACGTAAAGAAAACCAAGATCATCATCTACGTAACTGCTGCAGCCCTTTATGCGATTGCAGGCTTCCTGCTTGGCGCAAAAGCCGGCGGTGCCAGCGTTAACATGGGTCAGGGCTATGAGCTGGAGGCAATCGCAGCATGTACCATCGGCGGTGTATCCGTTAATGGTGGTATCGGCCGTATCTCCGGTGTTGTCATCGGTGTTCTGGTATTCGAGCTGTTGAAATCTTCCATGCAGTTCCTTGGTATCCAGACAAACTACCAGTACATTGTACAGGGTATCGTAATCATCGTGGCAATCGCCCTCGATATCCGCAAATATATTGCAAAGAAATAATAATTTGATTAATTTTAATAGGGCCGTGTGAGTTGCCGAAAGGCAACTCACACGGCCTTTGTCATACATTTAAATTGTTATTTGCCTGGCTCAGACGGCTATTCTGGTACTTGCTGGAGAGGGTGACATCTTCCCCAAACCAGGCAGGGGGAACAAACGCATTGGCCTCGTCGACCGAGGAAAATTCAACCTCTGCCAGCACCAGTCCATCGTATGCACCGGAGAATACATCCAGCTCGATGGTAAGGCTGGTGCCCTGGATCGGCTTTTTGTAGCGCGTTTTTGTGATGATGATTCCGTCGGCCTTGGAAAGCAGGTGCTCATAGGACTCTCTGGTGAGCGGAAGGTTGTATTCCTCCCGCGCCAGGAGCCCTTTTGATTTGTAGGTGAGATAGTATTCGTCATTCTCTTTCCGGACCCGGACAACCGGGGCTGTGCTTAAATAGCCCTGTTCCATCTGAATGGCTTCCCATGACTGGTAATCAGGCGGCAGAGCCGGGACCAGAAATTTTCGTTCAATTTCCATAATTTCTCCTTTTGTGTCGAATTTTGCGTTCTTTATCAGAAATACAAGAAAATTTGTAATTCTTTACCATGAGTATACAGGAAATCGTTGGAAAAATAAAGGGTTTGTGGTATGATGGATAGAAATGTGGGAAAACGTTATTGTTCCATTTGCCAGAAAACGGCAATGCGGGAGCAATAAAGAAAAGAAAGGGTCAGGTGAATCATTTTATGAAGAGAACGGTTGTTCTTCCGGTTCTGATGGCTGGTACTTTCACACTGGCTGCATGCAGCCGCGCAGAAGCACCGGATGACAGACCGGTACATATTACCATGTGGAATTATTATAATGGAGAGCAGAAGGAGCAGTTCGACCAGCTGGTGCAGGAGTTTAATGATACGGTAGGAGTAGATGAAAAGATCATCGTGGAGACTACCAGCAAGGGAAGTGTGACAGAGCTTCAGGATGCAGTTTATGCAAGTATGGATGGAAAAACCGGAAGTGATCCTTTGCCGGATCTTTGCTCAGCTTATGCAGATACTGCCTATGACCTTTACAAAAAAGACCTGATCGTGGATTATAAATCATTTCTGACCGATGAGGAATATGACAGCTATGTCTCCGGCTATGTGGAAGAGGGCGATTTCGGCGGAGAGGATTCCATGATGATCTTTCCTGTCGCAAAATCATCGGAGGTGCTTACCGTCAACATGACAGCATGGGAGCCGTTTGCAGAGGAGACAGGTGCATCCCTGGAGGAGCTTTCCACCTGGGAGGGCCTTGCAAAAACAGCAAAGGCGTATTATGAGTGGACCGATGCAAAAACAGAACAGCCCGGTGATGGCCAGGCATTTTTCGGCCGCGATTCCTTTGCAAACTATATGCTGATCGGAAGCCACCAGCTGGGACATGCCGTTTATGCGGGGGACCAGGGCACCATGAAGACCGATTTCGATAAAGAGACCATGCGCCGTCTCTGGGACAATTACTATGAGCCTTATATCCGCGGCTATTATCTGGAGGAGGGAAAATTCCGCAGTGATGACTTAAAAACAGGCCGCATCATAGCATATGCCGGATCTACCAGCGGAGCTGCCTACACACCGGAGCAGGTTACCTACGATGACGGAACGACCCAGGAGATCACCTGCAGCATGCCGCCGCTCCCGAATTTTGAAGGAACAGATGCCTGCGCGGTCCAGCAGGGCGCGGGAGTGGTCATGTTTGGTTCCGATGAAAAAACAGAAAAAGCAGCCGTTACCTTTTTAAAATGGCTGACGCAGGACAGTCAAAATGTCCGCTTTTCTGCGGCATCCGGCTACCTTCCGGTCAAAAAAAGTGCAAATGATATGAAAGAGATCACCGACTATTTCAAAGAAAACGGGAAGGAACTGAATCCAAAGCTGGAAGCTATGTTAGACACTGCCATTGCACAGGTGAACCAGTATGAGCTTTACACGGCAAAGCCGTTTGAACATGCAAATGATGCAAGAAAGGTGATCGACCGTACCATGCCGGAGCTGGCAAAGGCAAACCGTGAGCAGGTTCTTGCACTACTTGCAGAGGGCAGTTCACTGGAAGATGCGGTTGCACAATTTGACACCGCTGAGATCTTTGAAGAGTGGTACGAGGATACGCAGAACCAGCTTGAAAATCTGACAGATTGAGGTTAATTTCATGAAAAGTGCAAGATCCATGAAGTCCAGGCTTATCATTCCATTTTGCCTGATCCTGGTGGTCCAGACCGTGTTTATGATGGTCTTTCTATCCAATGGCATGGTGGCAAAAAGCCTTTATATGAATGAGATCAGCTCCTTAGAGAAGGATGTGCAGAACAATGAGCTTCTTCTGGAACGGGAAATGGTGCAGCACTGGTTGAGTGATATCCGCTCCTCCGATACGATCCAGAAAAGGATCCAGGCGCTTTTAAAGGAACGGGGAATGCAGCCGGAAGCGATCCAGACGGACTGGAAGCTGAATTCCCAGATCTTAAATGGAATCATGCCGGATGTTCTGAATCTGCTCCACAGAAGCTATGGAAACAGCGTGTATGTGATCTTAAATGGTCCGGTATCCAGCCAGAGCAAAAACGGCCACAAAGCAGGTGTTGCTGTCATGGATACAGATAGCAGCAGCTATGCTGCAGACAATTCGGACCTGCTGTTGCTGCGTGGTGCGGCATCAATCTCCAATAATTATAAGATCCCGCTTTCCAGAGACTGGGAGATGGACTTTGACATGACCTGCAACGCTGCAGGTGTGTATCAGTTTTATGATCCGTTTACCATTGCGAAGGGGGCAAAGCCGTTTGGGGTGGCTGCCCAGTACGGTTACTTTGGGGAGATTTCCCCTGTGATCCAGTCCGATACGGACGGCGTCAGCTATTCCATTCCTCTTGTGATTGGAGATGGTGCCGTGGTCGGTGTTCTTGGCGGCACCATGAGCAAGAGCCAGATCTATTCCCTTTTGAAAAACGAGCTGTTTCACAGTGATGCAGATACGATCCAGCTGATCGCAAAAAGGGAAACAGGCACAAGCCAGCTGATTCCGGTCGTTTCCTATGGCTCTGCGTATAACTGCTGCTTTGGAAGCATGGAAACACTTTCCTATACGGACACAAAATGGCCGGATATGAAAAAGCTCCTTGATGCAAACGGCGATGCCTGGTACCTAAATTCCATGGAGCTTCCGATCTATGGAAAGGATTCTCCTTATTTTCAGACCGAATGGCTGACCGTTGTGCTCCGAAGGCAGAGTGTAATGGAATCCATTTTCCAGAAGCTGATGAACGGTCTGCTGATGGGCTGTGCATTTACCCTGATCCCTGGTATTTTGTTTGCATTGCTGTATGGAGAATATTTTACCCAGCCGATCCGGCGCCTGATCCGGCAGCTGCGCTCTTCAGAAAGTGGAAGCCGCATCCGCTTGCAGAGAACCTGGATCAGTGAGCTGGATGAGCTTAGCCGGGCCATTGAGCATCTGAGCGCAGATGTGGCAGAATCTGCCATGCGTATTTCCCGGATCCTCGATGCGTCCGGGGTTCCGATCGGTGTATTTGAATACTTGCAGGATACCAGAAAGGTATTTTGCAGCCGCAGCCTGTTTGAACTTCTCGGCCTGCAGGAAACGGATGAGGACTATGCTTATCTGGAACCTGAGGGCTTTGCAAAGATGATGCAGGTTCTCGGGCCTGGACTGCGGGAAAGTGAGGATGTCAGTCTTTACCAGATCAGCCGGGACGGGTCAGACCGCTATCTGCGCTTAAAGATCGTGAAGGCAGAGAACGGAAATGAGACGGGAGTCTTGTTAGACGTAACGGAAGAAGTAGAAAAACAGAGAAAGCTGGAACTCGAGCGTGATTATGACCAGCTGACCCAGCTTTATAACCGCGGAGTATTCCGAAGAAACACGGAGGCTTTGCTAAACAGTGGCAAGCTGGCCTGTGCAGCGCTTGTTATGTGGGATCTTGATAACTTAAAGTATGTCAATGATACCTATGGCCATGAGATGGGAGACCGCTACATCTGCCTGTTTGCAGACCAGCTAAAGCTTCTTGCTGCGTCCGGTGCCGTGGTGGAGCGCCATTCCGGCGACGAGTTTATGGCATTTTTGTGCGGGGAAAATGAAGCACAGATCCGGGAACAGGTCCGTACGTTTTTTGCAAATGCAAGAAAGGCATCTCTGCAGGTGGAGGATGGCTACGAGCTTCCCCTGCGTGCATCTGCAGGTGTGACCTGGTATCCGCGCCAGGCAAGGGATTTCCAGACCCTGACCAGATATGCGGATTTTGCCATGTATATGGCAAAGCACAGCACCAAAGGCGTATTGCAGGAATTCGATCTTTCCAGCTACCAGAAAAATTCCTATCTGCTTTCCGGCAGAGAGGAACTAAACCAGCTGCTTGAACGCAGCGATATCCCGTTTGCCCTGCAGCCGATCCTCAGCCGTGACGGAGGCGTTTTCGGTTATGAGGCACTGATGCGCCCAAACAGTAAGAACCTGAAAAATATCCAGGAGGTGCTGACATTGGCCAAGCGCCAGGCTAAGCTGCCGCAGTTTGAACGGCTGACCTGGGTCTGTGCGCTGAGGTGGTTCCGGGAGCACGATACGGAGCTTCCGGCTGGAAGCCGTCTGTTCATTAATTCCATTGCGAATACCTCGCTGTCAACGGAATGCTTAGAGGAACTGATCCAGACCTACCCGGATCTGTTAAAGCGGGTCGTGCTCGAGGTAACAGAAGGGGAAGAGGTCAACAGCAGCGATATGGAACTGAAAACCCGCGCAGTTGCCCGCACCGGCGGTATGATCGCTTTAGACGATTTCGGGTCCGGCTATAGCAGTGAGGGAAGCCTTCTGAACCTGGATGTGAATATCGTAAAGCTGGACATGGAGCTGGTGCAAGGAATCCATGAAAACCCGGATAAGCAGGAGCTGGCGGCAAACCTGATCCATTACTGCAAGGAGCGGAATATTCTGGTTCTGGCTGAGGGCGTGGAGCGGATCGAAGAGCTGCATACCATGCTGATACTTGGCGCAGACTTGTTCCAGGGCTATTATCTGGGCCGCCCTGAGATGGAGATCCGTCCGGTAAACCCCTATGTAGTAGGAAAAATGAGGGCTTTATCGCAAAATTAGGACTGGTAATTATAAAAAGTCTATGCTATAATGGTGAATTGAAGTGTGGCGCCCTGCCGGGACGGCCATACATAGATGTAAGGAGGAACCCATATCATGAGTTTACAGGTAGAAAAATTAGAGAAAAACATGGCGAAATTAACCGTAGAAGTACCGGCAGAGCAGTTCGAGGCAGCTCTTAAAACTTCCTATAACAAGAATAAAAACAAATTCAACATTTCTGGTTTCCGTAAAGGAAAAGCTCCGCAGGCAATGATCGAGAAAATGTACGGCGCAGGCGTTTTCTATGAGGACGCTGTAGACGAGGCAATCAACGCTTCCTACCCGGACGCTGCAAAAGAGAGCGGTCTTGAGATTGTTTCCAGACCGGAGATCTCCATCGAGCAGGTAGAGAAGGGCAAAGCATTCATCTACGTTGCATCCGTAGCTACCAAGCCGGAGGTTACCCTTGGTGAATACAAAGGCATCGAAGTAGAGAAGGCAAAACCGGAAGTTACCGATGCTGACGTAGAGGCAGAGTTAAAGAAGGTTCAGGAGCAGAACTCCAGACTGGTAACCGTAGAGGACCGTGCAGTAGCAGACGGTGACCAGACCGTGATCGATTTCGAGGGCTTTGTAGATGGTAAGGCATTCGAGGGCGGCAAAGCAGAGGACTACACCCTGGTGATCGGTTCCCATTCCTTCATCGATACCTTTGAGGATCAGCTGATCGGCAAGAACATCGGCGAGGATGTAGAAGTAAACGTAACCTTCCCGGCTGAGTACCATGCAGCTGAGCTGGCTGGCAAGCCAGCAACCTTCAAGGTTAAGATCAAAGAGATCAAGATGAAAGAGCTTCCGGAGCTGAACGACGAGTTCGCAAGCGAGGTTTCTGAGTTCGAGACTCTGGACGCATACAAAGAGGATGTTAAGAACAAACTGGCTGAGACCAAGCAGGCACAGGCTACCGCTGAGAACGAAAACAACGTAGTACAGAAGGTTGTTGACAACGCTCAGATGGATATCCCGGCACCGATGGTTGATGAGCAGGTTCGCAACATGATCGAGGACTATGCACGCAGACTGCAGAGCCAGGGCATCAGCTTTGACCAGTACCTGCAGTTCACCGGCAGCACCATCGAGCAGCTCCAGGAGCAGATGCGTCCGCAGGCTGAGTTAAGACTGCGCACCCGTCTGGTACTCGAGGCTGTTGTAGCAGCTGAGAAGATTGAGCCGTCTGACGAGTTAGTAGAGGCTGAGATCAAGAAGATGTCTGAGAACTACAAGATGGACGTTGAGCAGATCAAGAGCATCATGGGTGAGGCTGGAATGGCTCAGATGAAGGCTGACATGGCTGTTCAGGAGGCAGTAGATTTCCTGGTAGCTGAGGCTAAGTTAGTATAATATCTTCCAGAAAAGGAAATAGTATGATTATGACTAGGTGCAGATTTCGGGCCAGACCTGGAGTCTGCACCTATCATTGCAAAAGACAGAAATCAGCAGATGCGCTGTGGGCGCATTTCTGGTGTGCAATGAAAATGCAATACAAGACAGGAGGATTTGACGATGGCATTGGTACCTTACGTAATTGAACAGACCAGCAGAGGAGAACGCTCCTACGATATTTATTCCCGATTATTAAAAGAGAGAATTATTTTCCTTGGGGAAGAGGTGACCGACGTTTCAGCAAGCCTGATCGTGGCACAGCTTCTGTTCCTGGAATCCGAAGATCCAGGTAAGGATATTAACTTATATATTAACAGCCCGGGCGGTTCCGTGACTGCTGGCATGGCTATCTACGATACCATGAACTACATCAAGTGTGATGTATCTACCGTATGTATCGGTATGGCAGCAAGCATGGGAGCATTTCTTCTGGCAGGCGGTGCAAAAGGAAAACGTTTTGCACTTCCGAACGCAGAGGTTATGATCCACCAGCCATCCGGTGGTGCACAGGGTCAGGCAACGGAGATCCAGATCGTTGCAGAGAAGATCCTGCAGACCAAAAAGAAATTAAATGAGATTCTTGCAGCAAATACCGGCCAGCCGTACGAGGTCATCTGCCGCGACACAGAGCGCGACAACTATATGACTGCGGAAGAAGCATTAAAATACGGCCTGATCGACCAGGTGATCGCAAAACACTAAGCGGACGCCAGGCGTGCAGGAATTGTTACAACCAGGAAAGGACAAGGTGTTATTTTATGCCGACAAGAACAGATGACAGGGTCAGATGCTCTTTCTGCGGAAAGACCCAGGATCAGGTAAGAAAACTGATTGCCGGTTCCAACAATGTATTTATCTGTGACGAATGTATCGAGCTTTGCGGGGAAATCCTCGCAGAGGAATTAGAAGAAAATGAAGAGGAAGTAGAAACTGTTTCGCCTTTAGCGGGAATTAATCTGTTGAAGCCGAAGGAGATCAAGTCATTCTTAGATGAGTATGTCATTGGACAGGATGCAGCAAAGAAGGTGCTGTCTGTCGCAGTGTACAATCATTATAAGCGGATCACCTCCGGGGCAGGCAGCGATGTCGATGTACAAAAGAGCAATATCCTGATGCTGGGTCCGACCGGTTCCGGTAAGACCTATCTTGCACAGACCCTTGCCAAGATCTTGAACGTTCCGTTTGCCATTGCCGATGCAACTGCCCTGACAGAAGCAGGCTATGTCGGTGAAGACGTAGAGAACATCCTCTTAAAACTGATCCAGGCAGCAGATTACGATATCAGCAGAGCGGAATACGGTATCATCTACGTAGACGAGATCGATAAGATCACCAAGAAGTCTGAAAATGTTTCCATTACCCGAGATGTATCAGGTGAGGGTGTCCAGCAGGCACTCTTAAAGATCTTAGAGGGTACGGTTGCAAGTGTGCCGCCGCAGGGTGGAAGAAAGCATCCGCACCAGGAACTGATCCAGATCGACACCACCAATATTCTGTTTATCTGCGGCGGTGCTTTCGATGGTCTGGAAAGAATCATCGAGAGCAGACTCAGCGCCGGATCTATTGGCTTCAACGCAGAGGTCGTAGATAAGAACAAGACAGACATCGACGAGCTTTTGCGTCAGGTTGAGCCGCATGATCTGGTAAAATTTGGTTTGATCCCGGAGTTTATCGGACGTGTTCCGGTAACCGTTTCCCTGGATCTTCTGGACGAGCATTCCCTGGCACGGATCCTGACAGAGCCGAAGAATGCACTGACCAAGCAGTACCAGAAGCTGTTTGAGCTAGATGGCGTAAAGTTGGAGTTTACCCCGGAGGCAGTTGCTGAGGTTGCAAAGCTTGCAGTGGCAAGAAAAACCGGAGCAAGAGGCCTGCGTTCTATTCTGGAATCTGTCATGATGGATATCATGTATGAAATTCCGTCCGACAACAATATCGGCATCTGCACCATTACCAAGGATGTCGTAGATAAAACCGGAGAGCCGGAGCTGGTATACCGCGATACGGCTGTGCCACGCAAGACCCTCTCCCAGAGACTGAAGAAAGAAAAATCCGACGAAATTGCTTAAATGACATAAGCCGGATCGTGTAAATGAAAATGGGAGCTTATGGCTCCCATTTTCTGAGTTTAAATCTATTTAGGAGGAACCTGATGGAAGATACAAAAATACTAACTATGCCGGTCATCGCGCTTCGCGGCCTTACCATGCTTCCGGAAATGACCATCAGCTTCGATATCAGCCGCAAAAAATCGATCGCAGCAGTAGAAAAGGCCATGGTCAGTGACCAGAGAGTCTGCCTTGTCGCACAGAAGGATCCAGATATCCAGAATCCGGCATTTGAGCAGCTTTATCATATTGGTACTGTTTCTTACATAAAGCAGCTGGTAAAAATGCCGGGCGGGATCGTCCGTGTCATGGCAGAGGGCCAGGAGCGGGCGGAGCTTCTTGACCTGGACAGCGAGGAGCCTGCGCTGATCGGTGAGGTGCTTCTCACAGAGGAGCAGGAGGCCGATGTAGATGGTGCGGCAGCTGAGGCCATGTCCCGCATCTTAAAGGAAAAGCTGGAGGCGTATGGGCGCCAGCATCCGAAATTTGCAAAAGAGATCCTGCCAAACATGATGCTGTGCGATGATCTGGAAAGCCTTATGCTCCAGATGGCAAGTGAACTTCCGTGGGATTACCGTATCCGCCAGAGTTATCTGGAGGAGCCGACGCTGGCCGGACAGTACGAGGTACTGCTTTCCAACCTGATCCATGAGATCGAGGTATCCCAGATCCACCGGGAGCTTCAGGAAAAGGTAAAAGAAAACATCGATAAAAACCAGAAGGATTATATCCTTCGGGAGCAGATGAAGGTGATCCGCGAAGAACTCGGCGAAGACCTGATGTCCGATGCCGATGAATACGAAAAGCAGCTTGCTTCCTTAAAGGCAGATAAGGAAGTAAAGGAAAAGATCCAGAAAGAGATCGACCGTTTAAAAGGCATGCCGGGCGGCGGACAGGAAAGCAATGTGATCCGCACCTACATTGAGACGGTTCTGGAACTTCCATGGAATAAAACATCCAAAGATAATAATGACTTAAAACACGCGAAGGAGATCTTGGAGGAAGATCATTATGGTCTGGAACAGGTAAAGGAGCGCGTATTAGAGTATCTGGCAGTCCGTGTCCTGACAAAGAAAGGTAATAGCCCGATCATCTGTCTGGTGGGACCTCCGGGAACTGGTAAAACTTCCATTGCCCGTTCGGTAGCACGCGCTTTAAATAAAAAGTATGTGCGTATCAGTCTGGGCGGTGTCCACGACGAGGCTGAGATCCGCGGACACCGGAAGACCTATGTTGGTGCCATGCCGGGCCGTCTGGTCGATGGACTGCGCCAGGCAGGTGTGTCTAACCCGCTCATGCTCTTAGACGAGATCGATAAGATCAGCAGTGATTATAAGGGCGATACCTCCTCTGCACTGCTTGAGGTGCTGGATGGAGAACAGAATGTGAAGTTCCGCGATCACTATGTAGAGCTCCCAATCGATCTGTCGAATGTTTTATTTATCGCGACGGCCAATACGACACAGACCATTCCGGGACCGCTTTTAGACCGTATGGAGGTCATTGAGGTCAACAGTTATACGGAAAACGAAAAATTCCATATCGCACGCAACTATCTGGTGGAGAAGCAGCGCAAACGCTGTGGCTTAAAAAAGGATCAGATCGTCATTTCTGATTCTGCCTTAAAAAAGATCATCCATAATTACACCCGCGAGGCCGGTGTCCGTAATCTGGAGCGCCGGATCGGGGAAATCTGCCGGAAATCTGCCCGTGAGTATCTGGAACACAAAAAGGAACACATCCGTGTTACCGAGTCCAATCTGGAAAAGTACCTTGGCAAGGAGAAGATTACCTTTGAGGATGCGAATGAAGAAGACCAGGTTGGTATTGTGCGTGGTCTTGCGTGGACCAGTGTCGGTGGTGACACGCTGCAGATCGAGGTTAATGTGATGCCGGGCAAAGGCGAGTTAAAGCTGACCGGACAGATGGGCGATGTCATGAAGGAATCTGCCATGACAGCCTTAACCTATGTACGCTCCATCTGCCCGCAGTATGATGTGCCGGATGATTATTTTGCAAAGCATGACATCCATATCCATATTCCTGAAGGGGCCGTGCCGAAGGATGGTCCTTCTGCCGGAATTACTATGGCAACTGCCATGTTCTCCGCAGTGGTAAACCGCAAGGTACTGGCAAAGGTGGCTATGACCGGTGAGATCACCCTGCGCGGCCGTGTGCTTCCGATCGGCGGCCTGAAGGAGAAGATCCTGGCGGCTAAGATGGCCCATATGGAGACGGTTCTGGTGCCGGAGAAAAACCGTGCGGATATTGCGGAATTATCGAAGGAGATCACAAAGGGTCTGAATATCCTTTATATGAAGAGCATGGACGATGTGCTGGCTGCAGCACTTGCATAATAAAAAGTGAGGATGAAACATGATTATTAGAAAAGCGGAACTGGAGACAGTCTGTGGTATTACCAGTACATTGCCGGAAAACCTTCTTCCGGAATTTGCTTTTGCAGGGAAATCCAATGTAGGAAAATCTTCCCTAATCAATGGTCTGTTAAACCGCCGTGCGCTGGCGAGGACTTCCTCACAGCCTGGCAAGACGCAGACGATCAATTTCTATAATGTCAATGACAGCTTGTACTTTGTTGATCTGCCGGGCTATGGCTACGCAAAGGTATCTGTTGAGGTAAAAGCAAAATGGGGCAAGATGATCGAACGGTATTTAAAGAAATCGAAGATGCTCAAATGCATTTTCCTTTTAATCGATATCCGGCATGATCCATCTGCGAATGACAAGATGATGTACGACTGGATCGTTTCCAATGGCTATAAGCCAGTTATCATCGCAACAAAGCTTGATAAATTAAAGCGCAGCCAGATCCAGAAGCATGTGAAGATGGTGCGCGAGGGACTTGGTCTCGCCAAAGAAGATATCCTGATCCCGTTCTCTGCGGAAACGAAACAGGGACGGGATGAAATCTGGGCACTGATCGATTCTTTACAAAATCCTGTTTCCGAAAGCGAAGCTATTTCCGGAAACACATTGCCGGATCCGGAAAATAGACCGGAAAAGGAATAAGATGATACGATAAAATTTTACAAAAATTTCACTTGTATGTTTTTCAAATATGTGATACCTTTTAGCTAATCCGCAGAGGAAAAATATGGTTGTCATTCACACAAGGGTGGATGGCAGCAATAAGGAGGATCTGTTATATGTCTCAGGAATACATTACATTTACTATTGGCAGCAAAAAGAACATTGCACTGATCGCTCATGACAATGAAAAACCAAAGCTGATCGCATGGTGCAAAGAGCATAAGGACGAGCTGGAAAAGCATAATCTGTATGGAACCGGCACGACCGCCCGCATGATCACGGATCAGACAGGGCTTACGGTAAAAGGCTACAACAGCGGCCCTCTGGGCGGTGACCAGCAGATCGGCGCGAAGATCGTGGAAGGCGTCATCGATTTCGTGGTATTCTTTTCCGATCCATTAACAGCCCAGCCTCACGATCCGGATGTAAAAGCCCTGATGCGTATCGCGCAGGTTTATGATATTCCCATGGCTGTCAACAAAGCTACAGCGGATTTCATGATCACATCCTGTTTTATGAACACGGATTATCAGCATGAGGTGATCAATTTTAAACGCAATATTGAAGAACGTGCGGAAACATTATAATATGAAAAAGAAAAGAGACCGGTGGGAAAGCCGGTCTCCTGTTTTTAGAGGGAGGACGAAACGTCCATGAAGGTAGTGGATATGCACTGTGATACGATCTCTGAGCTTTTTAAAGCCAGGGAGCGTGGAGAAGCAGGATCTATTTTCGATAACCAGCTTCACATCGACCTAAATAAAATGAAAAAAGGAGACTATTTCCTGCAGAATTTTGCCATGTTTGTGCATCTTGGAAGAGAACAGGATCCGTTTCACTATGCAATGAAGCTGGTAGATTTTTTTTACACGGAGCTTGGGCGTTATGAAGACCAGATCGGCATTGTGAAAAGCTGGAATGACATTGAAGAAAACCGGAGGCAGGGCAGAATGTCTGCCATGCTGACGCTGGAAGAGGGCGGGATCTGTAAAGGTGACCTGGCGTGTCTGCGCGATTTTTACCGTCTGGGTGCCAGAATGATGACGATTACCTGGAATTTCCCAAATGAGCTGGGATTTCCGAATGGAAAGGATGAGAGCGCATCCCCGGCCAGACCAGTGCCGGACACGGTACACGGTTTAACGGAAACCGGAATTGCATTCGTTCAGGAAATGGAACGGATCGGAATGATCATCGATATTTCCCATTTAAATGATGCCGGAATCTGGGATGTATTCCGTTACACAAAAAAGCCATTTGTTGCAAGTCATTCCAATGCACGGGTACTGGCACATCATCCGAGAAATTTAACCGATGAAATGATCCGGGCACTGGCAGAGCGCGGTGGCGTGGCAGGAATCAACTATTACGCATCATTTCTAAAAGACAGACAAGACGAATCAGCGGACACACCATTGGTCTCTTCCCGGGATGCAGTACAAAAAATGCCGCTGCACAGTCTGTGCAGCGACATGGTGGCGCATATGAAACATATGAAACAGGTTGGCGGTATCGGATGTATTGGGCTTGGTTCTGATTTCGATGGAATCGATACCCCGACAGAAATGAAGGACTGCTCCGGAATGCAGCTTCTGGCAGACACCATGAGCCGGAGTGGTTTTACAACCGGAGAGATCGAAGCAGTCTTTCATGGAAATGTACTGCGGCTCTACAAAGAATTATTGTAGAAGGTATTGAAAGAATGCATGTCATGCCCCAGGCTGCGGGTTTCGCTGTTCCAGCCGGTATAAAAGAATGGTAACGGCAAGCAGATCGGCGCATCCGCCTGGGCTGACATTCATCTGGATGAATTTCTTATTTAATTTCTTTAAGGCATCCATTCCCTGGCTGGTGGAGGCACCGCCCAGCTTTAAGAACTGTGCAGCGGCAGTCTTGACATAGCCCTGGACCACGGGGTTGGTCCGGCTTAATACGTTGGTATCGTCGACGTTAGCCATCAGGGTAAGGAGCGTATTCAGATAAGCTTCATTTTCTGTCTGTCCGGAAGAAAAGGAAGCACGGAGCTTTGGAAGGGAAATGGTGCGGACAGAAGGAAAGCCTTTCTGTGCTTCCCCACGGATCCCCTTTGTGCTATAACGCAGGTACAAAAGCTCACCGTTGGTTTTCGGGTTTTTCCGGTCTATTTTCTGGAAATCCTTTCGCATAGCATCGTAGCAGATGTATCCGGCAAGCATAAGGATCTTTTCAGCATCAAAGCGGTTGTGCCGGTTATAGAAGAGCCCGGCTGCTGCCGCGATCGTTCCCATGGAAAAAATCATACCCTTGTGGGTGTTAACGCCGTCTGTTGCCTGAAACATAGCCTTTTCTGCCTCTACGCCTACTGGGCGGATCTGCTCAAACAGGGCATTAAAATCCTTGGAGCTCCACCCATGGCCAAGCTCAAACATCCGGGTCAGATATGGGACAATTGCCTTTGTGCTGGCAGCAAAGGTGTCATAGTTCATATCGGTGTGTGCACCGCTGTCGTGGCGGTCTACCAGACCAGGCTTCGGGGTAGCGCCTACCTCCGCCATGAGCGAATAGGCGCATTCCTCAGAAAAAATAGAAGCAATCATAAATACCAGTACCTCCGCAATACAGGATAGTTTGAAATCTTTAAAGTTTGTTCAGAATCTGCGAAATTTCCGCTGTCAGCTCTGCTACGCTATGGCTGCGGCTGCGGCTGCATACATGGGCAGGCTGTCCGCACAGTAGGCACGTTCTGGGAGAAAAGCCAAGGTCCTCCCTGGAAACCTTGCATGCATCGGGACGGAGTACATCAATATCGAACAGGCGTCCAATGCGGTCCTGATCTTCTAAGGAAACCATGAGCTCCTTTACAAAATCGGGATTTGCATCGACATTGTAGAATGCCTCATAGCCGGTTTTCTCTTTTATGGTTTCCATATGCTGGATCAAAACAAGACGCTCCTTTAACAGTGCCTCAATCCGGCTGCACCCCAGGGCAAAGGCTTCTGGAACACCTGGAAGCACTTTGATGGGGCCAGGTATGTTTAAGGTAAAGCTGATCAGGCTCTTTTTATATTGCTGTAACAGCTGGGCTTGCAGATAGCAGCGGCGTTCCCTGGCCGCCAGCATTTCCTGCAGGTTTACTTCTTCCATAAAAATCCCCTTATTATGTTTTATTTTTATATGCCAATAAAGCTCCGTATTTCACCCGTATGGCAATGAATTCACGATCATTTGGCAGAAATCGGATAAAAGCCATCGTTTTGAAACAGAAGCTGTATTGGATCTCAGAACACTACTTAGTTGTTACGTTTCTCATTATAGGTGAAACATAGCAAAAAGGCAAATACTTAATAAGTTATGGCCTATATAAAGAAGCCCTTATCAGTTTTTAACATTAGGTTTACGTGTATTTAAACTGTTGAAATCTGAAGAAAAACATTTAATATTATCAGAAAAAATGAATTTGGGTCGGCAGAGTGTAAAAAAGTTTGGCACAAGAGTGGTTTTGTGATATACTGAACATAGTGGATATAAAAACAAGTTACTGTTTACGCGTTGCGCAGACAGCAGAAAAAAATAATCCTTAGAGGGAGGATTTCTTATGGATAAAAGTAAATTGGTGATCACGATCGAGCGCCAGTATGGAAGCGGCGGCCGTATTGTTGGAAAAAAGCTTGCTGAGGAATTGAACATTCCGTTTTATGATGACGAAATTTTAAGTATGACAGCCGAAAAAAGTGCAGTAGGAGAGCGCTATTTCCGTCTTGCAGATGAAAAAGCAGGAAATAACCTTCTCAGGAAGATCGTTGGAAACCTGCATCTGCCTACCGGTATTTTTGAAGAACCAAAGAAAGAGGGGGATGTCACCTCACCGGACAATCTGTTCCGTTTCCAGTCGGAGGTTATCCGTGAGCTGGCGGCTGCGCAGTCCTGTGTGATTGTTGGCCGTTGCGCGGATTATATTCTGGAGACCGCTGGAAAAGAAGATCTGGTAAAGATTTTTGTATACGCAGACACAGAAACCTGTGTCCGGAGAACTCAGGAAACCGATGGTATTACAGACAGCAAAGAAGCGCTTAATAAATTAAACAAGATCACCAAACAGCGCAGGGCTTACCACAAGTATTTTACCGGAAAAGAGTGGGAGGATCTGACGAACTACGATCTTCCGATCAATGCAAGTAAGCTGGAGCTTGAACAGGTGGTAGCACTGATCAAAGATTATATCCGCATGATCGGCTACGATATTTAACAGCATATAATAGAATGAATATGGCCCGTGTGAGCTATTACTGTTAGCTTACACGGGCCTGTTCTTCCCTATTTTTTTAAATGAAAGCTATTATTTTTTGGTGATCTTTACAATCTGGATCTCTTTGTCATTGATGGAGCCATCGTACTGGATCTGAAGGGTATCGCCCTCAGCGTACTGGCTGAAATCGGTATCGCCAGAAACGAATGTGAAAAAGTCACCGGTCTGTGCTTCCAGAACGATATGATCACCATCTTCACCGATCTGCGCAACTTTACCTACAAAGGCATTGATCTTAGCCTCATCAGAATCCTTCTGGTCTTCGGAAACGATCTTGATCGCCAGAGGCTCATCGTCCAGATCGCCGAGATAGGTTACTTCTACGGTTTCGTCAGCCTTGATGCCGTCCTTTGCAACAACATATGCGTTGCCGGTCAGAACCTTATATTCCTCACCGTCTACCTCCAGGGTCATGCTGTCAGAAGCAACGTCTTTGATGGTACCTTCTGCAACTGGATCTGTGGTCTGCTCTAACATGGATGAGGTAACCTCGAGTGCGATAGCCGGAACCGGATCGTCTGTGCTGCCGGCCGGGAAGGTGATGTCTACCCAGTCACCCTCGGAAAGCGGGAATTCATTGGTAACCTCTGCGCCGGAAATATCGTATTTCTTCTCTTCGTCGTTGTAATCGTCTTTTACGGTAAGGACATCGCCGTCGATCGCTGTGATGATACCGCTGGTATAATCCTCGTCGGTCTCAGCCTCGGTTGTGGTTTCTGCTGCTGTGGTTTCTGCCGGTGCTGCTGTGGTTTCCGTTGCTTTTTTGCTGGAGCAAGCTGCTGCACTGATAGAAACTGCTGCGATTGCAGTAATTAATAATGCCTTTTTCATAATATATCACTCCTCTGATCTTTCTTTGTGGTTCTATGCTGTTATCTGTGCGTTTGCGCAAACAGTAACAATCATCTCTCGTGAACCAACAAACAAGAGTTTACTACAAAGCCAGGGAAAAAGCCATTGATTTTTTATTAAGTTTTCCGTAAAATGGTGAACATTTGGTGAACTTTGGCCGATGCCTTGCATTCCAAACTTTGTTCTCGGCATGTTGGTCATGGTATTCCAGATCTCGCTTCCAGGTTTTTTCAGCCTGACGATCAAAAATATAGCAGGTGCGAATACCTTTCTGGCTATGGCACTGGTAGGAACGATCCTGGCAGAGGTACGACTGCGGTCCTTGCGGCAAAGTACCAAAAGGATGAGATCTTTGCAACAAAATGCGTAGTGTTATCGACGCTGCTTTCTATGGTAACAGTTCCGCTCTGATGCCTGGTTCTGGCATAAACAACCCTGCCGGGCTGTCGCCGGACGAGGTTTTCAGCAACAATATGATAAAAAAATACGCCTTGTCACAGAAATGTGCTAAGGCGTATCTTTTTTTATGGTATTTTATGCCATCATACGGAAAAGTCCGATGACCTTGCCGAGGATTTCCACATGGTCAACGATGATCGGCTCCATGGTGTCATTCTCCGGCTGCAGGCGGTAATGCCCGTCTTCCTTGTAAAAACGTTTGACAGTAGCGGAATCGTCGACGAGTGCAACAACGATTTCCCCGTTTTCTGCAGTATTGGTCTGCTCAACGATGACCTGGTCCCCATTAAAAATACCTGCATTGACCATACTCTCGCCCTTGACCTTCAGCATGAAAGTATCCTTGTTTGGGAGCATTTCGGCCGGGATCGGGAAATAATCTTCAATATGTTCCTGTGCCAGGATCGGCTCACCGGCAGCAACTGTGCCGATCATAGGAACCTGCACCACCTCGCGGCGGTTTAATGCAAACTCGTCATCCAGGATCTCGATCGCGCGCGGCTTGGTCGGGTCCTTGCGGATATATCCGTTTGCCTCCAGGGATTCCAGGTGGGAATGGACGGAAGAGGTGGACTTTAAGTTGACTGCTTCACAAATTTCACGTACTGCAGGCGGATAGCCTTTTTTTAAGATGCATTCTTTGATATATGTTAAGATTTCCTGTTGTTTTGCGGTAATTTTACCCTGTGCCATAATGTTCCCTCCTTGCGGGTGTATTCTGAAAAATTCTTTCTAAGGATATAGTAGCACAGCTTAGCCAAAAAAGCAAACTTTTGTTCGGGAATTTTTGCGAAAACGTATTGACAAACGCATGTTCGGATTCTATAATAGCAACATAGCAAACGTACGTTCACAATTATTCCGGACAGGGGGAATCACTTATGAGAAGCAAAAGAACAATGAAGCGCAGTTTACGGAATCTTACGGTTATTTTACTTATGATCCTGGCATTTTGTTCCGGTTTTCTGGGACATACACTGTTAAATGCGCGGGCAGAAGAAAAGGCAATACCTGAGCTGAAGCGTTATTACACAAGTGTACAGATCCGCCAGGGAGACAGCCTCTGGGACCTTGCAGGCCAATACTGTCAGGGAAGTCCTTATACCAAGGCAGAATATGTAGAAGAATTAAAGCGCATGAATGGTCTGAAATCCGAACAGATCCATTCCGGTGAATACCTGACGGTCGTGTATTTTTCTGAATAGCTTGCATATGAATCCTGCTTTGGTTATAATAAAATCTGTTTTTTATCCAATATAACCAAGTGAGGAAATTCCCTATGTTACACGATCATATCGTTCCTATAACAGATCTTTCCAGTCCGGAGCTTGAGGTATACTCCAGCTTATCAGAAAACCAGCTATTCCATTATTATGAACCAGAGGCTGGTCTTTTTATTGCAGAAAGCCCGATCGTAATCGGCCGTGCTCTGGATGCCGGATACCAGCCAGTCTCCATCCTTGCCGAAGAGCGGGAATTAAAGGGAGCAGCTGCAGAAATACTGGCCAGATGTGGAGAGGTCCCAGTCTATGTAGCTCCCATGGAGCTTTTAAAACAGATCACAGGTTTCTCTTTGACACGCGGTCTGCTTTGTGCCATGCGCCGCAAACAACTGCCATCTATTGAGCAGATCTGTGCGAAGGCCAGACGGATCGTTGTTCTCGAAAATGTAGTAAACCCGACCAATGTGGGAGCTATATTCCGTTCGGCGGCAGCGCTGAATATGGATGCAGTTTTGCTTACTTCTGGCTGCAGCGATCCTTTGTACAGAAGATCCGTGAGGGTCAGCATGGGAACGGTGTTCCAGATCCCGTGGACGGTACTTAAGCACGACAGTGCCTGGCCGCACCCGGCTATGGAGCTTTTGCGGGATCTGGGCTTTAAAACAGCTGCCATGGCTCTTACAGACCGCTCAGTCCGCATTGATGATCCTTGTGTCCAGGCAGAGGAGAAGCTTGCAATCGTTCTTGGAACCGAGGGCGATGGCCTCGCAAAAGAAACCATTGCCGACTGCGATCACACCATCCGGATTCCAATGTCCCATGGCGTAGATTCCCTGAATGTAGCTGCTGCCAGTGCAGTGGCATTCTGGCAGCTTGGAAACCATCATACAGAAGGCGGGGAAGCTTAGCATGAATATCAAAAGACAGTTTATCCGCTATGTTTCCCAGAATATGTTAGGCATGCTCGGTATGTCCCTTTACATTCTGGCCGACACATTCTTTATTGCTAAGGCTGTCGGTGCGAATGGTATCACGGCATTGAATCTGGTATTACCCCTTTACAATCTGATCTTTGCGGTAGGCGCAATGATCGGAGTCGGCTCTGCAATCCGTTTTACGGTTGAGCGTAATAAAGGAATGAAAGAAGCGGAAGGCTATTTCTTTCATGCACTGTCATGGGCAGCAGTGATCAGTGTCCTGTTTGTTTTGGCAGGAGCCTTTTTCCCGGGACAGATCATCCACCTTCTTGGAGGCAATGCACAGATTGTATCGACCGGAATCATGTATACCCGCATATTTCTGATGTTTGCCCCGTTTTTTATGTGGAATCATATTATCAGTGCATTTGTTCGCAATGATGGAGATCCATCCATCGCAATGTATGCAACACTTGCAAGCAATCTGTTTAATATCGTATTTGACTATGTGCTGATGTTTCCTTTGGGAATGTCTATGCCGGGAGCGGCACTTGCAACCGCATTATCACCGGTTATCAGTATTCTTATCTGCTTCAGACATTTCCGTAGCAGCAGAAATACGATCTGCTTCAAGCCGGTACGTTTGTCTGTCCGGAAGCTGCTTTTTTCCTGTCAGGTTGGTATCTCTGCCTTTGTAGGGGAAATATCCTCCGGTGTCATCACAATGGCATTTAATACCATCATTCTCCGGCTTTCGGGTAATATCGGGGTTGCAGCGTATGGAGTCGTTGCAAATTTCTCGCTTGTGGCAGTTGCATTATTCAATGGAATCGCGCAGGGCTCCCAGCCGCTGCTCAGCCGTTTCTATGGACTTGGCGATAAAGAAAGCCTGAGAACCGTGATCCGTCTTGCAATTAAAACAGCTTTATGTGTCGCCTGCTTGCTTATTGTGACCGTACAGCTCTGGTCAGAACCGATGGCTGGAATTTTTAACCAGGAACAAAGTGCAGAGCTGGCAGCTCTTGCAAGACAGGGATTAAAGATTTATTTTACCGGTTTTTTGTTTGCCGGAGTTAATATTGTCGGAACCAATATCCTAAGTGCCGTAGAGTCAGCACGCTGGGCGTTTGCAGCTTCTGTATCCCGTGGGTTTGTTGCAATCCTTGCGTTTGCTTTCCTCCTTTCTGCTGTATTTGGCATGAATGGGGTATGGATGGCATTTCCATGTGCAGAATTAACAACCATGTTTTTGACGCTGAACGGTATCCGGAAGCTATAAACTATAACTGTACTATACGGGATTTTCAGTTCAGAAAATACCTACCTGTGAACAGTAACACAATGGTGACACAACGGTAACATAACGACAATACAGTTGACAGGGTCAAGTCTCTGTGTTATGCTTACTTACGTTAAAAGAGAAAAAGCGCGGGAGTCTGTGAGACAGGCTGAGAGGAAGATCGATCTTCGACCGTACCTGATTTGGGTAATGCCAACGGAGGGAAGCAAGGAATAGAAGTGTGCGTCTTCGGGCAATTTCCTGAAGGCGCATTTTTTTGTTTCATAGGAAAGTGCGTCCTATGAAATATAATGATTATAGAAACTAGTATCCGGATGCACTGCAAAAGCTCCAGATGCAGGGGAGACGTCTCTGTCAGCTGGAAATCCTGAAAGTGTGTTTGTGCAACGCATGAACAGGAACAGAATCATATTTTGCAGGAAAAGTAGACTGGAGGGGGAGCGCCCTGCAGTCTGGCAGAAGGAGTTTATATAGCGATGGGAATCCGTGTTTTCGGAGTGAGAGGAAGTAAGTAAACTTCGACCGAACAAGAATTAGTATACTGTCTTATTCACATTTCGCATAATGATGCAGAACGTGAGTCATACCGTACACTACCTGCCGCTATCTGACCTGTTTCTTTGGAATCTGGCTCTGGCGGCAGGATTCTGGAAAAAACAGGAGGACAAACAAATGGAAAAACAAAGAATGAAAACGTTTCGCATGGTATTTTTAGCTATGATGGTAGCAATCGGAGTCGTAATTTCACCGATCTTACGGATTGAGGGAATGTGCCCGACTGCGCATCTGATCAATATTACCTGTTCTGTATTTATGGGACCGTGGTATTCCCTTCTCTGCGCCTGTATGATCGGTGTGATCCGTATGATGTTTATGGGCATTCCGCCGTTAGCACTGACGGGTGCGGTATTTGGAGCGTTTTTATCTGGTGTATTTTACCGTGCATCGAAGGGAAAAATCATCTGTGCAGTATTTGGTGAAATTTTTGGTACCGGAATCATTGGATCCCTGGTATCTTATCCGGTCATGGCGTTTATTATGGGACGCGATGGTCTGAACGCCTTCTATTATACCCCGATGTTTATTTCCGCAACGATCATGGGAGGCATCGCAGCTTATGTATTCCTGAAGGCATTGAGCCAGACCGGAATGCTGGCAAAATTTCAAGAGAGTCTGGGAGCAAAGGTTTATGACAGAAACGGAAGAAAGAAAACTGAAACAGTCCATGCAGCTGCAGGGCATGCTGGAGATTCGAAGGTATATTAAAGAAACGGCACCTCTGATCCATTGCATTACCAATCCGATTTCTATCCATGACTGTGCCAATATCATACTGGCGGCAGGGGGAAGACCGATCATGGCAGAGCATCCGGCAGAAGTAAGAGAGATCACGGCGGTTTCTTCTGCGCTGATGCTGAATCTTGGAAATATCACGGATGCACGGATGGAATCCATGAAAGCTTCGCTTACAGAAGCAAACCAGCGCCATATTCCAGTACTGTTAGATCTAGTCGGGGTTACCTGCAGCAGCCTTCGCCGTGATTACGCGAAGCAATTGCTGGAAAACGGAGTATTTTCTGTGATCAAGGGGAATATTTCTGAGATTCTGGCTGTTGCAGAGCTTCCTTTTCACGGGACCGGAATAGATGCAGGAGTCCAGGATGCACTTTCCGATGCAAACGAGGACTGGTATTGCCGTACAGCGAGGACACTTGCGTTTCACCTTGGCTGTACAGTTATGGCAACCGGAAAGCAGGACCTGATCGCAGATAGCCAGGATGTATTTCTTGTTTCAAATGGAAATGCCAGCTTATCTGGGATCACGGGTACCGGCTGTATGGTAGGCGCACTTACAGCGGCTTATCTTCCAGGAAATAGCAGAAAATCCGTGGTCCGGGAAAATCGTGAGAGCAAAGACATCAAAATGGCTGGCTCTCAGGACAATGGTTCTTCCAGAAATACAGGAAATCCTGCCGGGACTGGAACAACAGCAGCACTTCTTGCAGCAGCTACCATGGGAATTGCTGGGGAACATGCTTCCGGGATTTCCCGCGGGCCAGGAAGCTTTCAGGTAAACCTGCTCGATGAAATTTATGCTCTGGGGGAAGATCAGCTTCTGTCAGAAGCAAGAATACGACAGCATGCGTTTTGATTTTCACAGGAAACTGTAGAATGCAGTTCTTGGAAAAATCATTAAAAAGAAAACAGAGAAAACAGAAAAGAGGCAAACCTTATGACAAAAAATCTGGATCTGAGTCTGTATCTTGTGACAGACAGTACCTATCATACAGAGGAATCTCTCTTATATACGGTGGAAGAGGCCTGCAAGGGCGGCGTAACACTGGTGCAGCTTCGAGAAAAAAATACAGGAGGGCGTGACTATCTGGAAAAGGCCTGCAAGATCAAGAAAATCACCGATCGATATCAGGTTCCGCTGATCATCGATGACCGTGCCGATGTGGCTATGGCATGTGGTGCAGCAGGTGTCCATGTAGGAGCCTCTGACCTGCCTGTCGCTGAGGTACGTCGCTTACTTGGACCGGATAAAATTGTTGGTGCAACCGCAAAAACAGTAGAAGCAGCAAAGAAAGCTTATGAGGATGGCGCAGATTACCTTGGTGTCGGGGCAATCTACCCGACCACAACCAAGGTAACGACCGTGCTGACTGCAGTTTCGACCTTGTCGGATATCTGTAAGGCAGTTCCGATTCCGGTAGTAGCGATCGGCGGGCTGAATTTGGAGAACATGGGAATTCTGGCCGGAAGCGGGGCAGACGGAATTGCGGTTGTATCCGCGATCATGAAAGCAAAAGACCCGCAAAAAGCAGTTGCGGATCTTTTACAGGCAGTAAAGCAGCTGTAGCGATGTTCCTATTTCTGGTTTGGGAGTAAGGATACCGCTACTTTACTTATGAGTAACTTAACAGTTTAACGCCGTTTCCCGGTATAGTCCTGCTTCCGGCGTTCCTGAACCACATGATTCAGGATTCCGCCACCGACGATCATAGCGGCGGCTGTAAGTAAAACACGTTTGGCACCTTCCTGCGGGAGGGTGCTTTTTGATTTTATGGAATCTGGATAAAGCTGTAGCTGATACGGAATCTCATATGGCGTGCCCATAGCCAGTGTGTCAGCAATGACATCCAGTTCTCTGGTGAGATCTGGAACTGGAATTGTAAAATGTGAATTCGTCCCCTTTTTGCTGTCGTTTAAGATTTTCTGTTCATTTACGATCATATAATCGTAGTTTGGGCTGCTCCAGGTGATGGAGAGGTAAGCAGTTCCATCTGCCACCGTGAGTAGTGTCGGGCTCTGAACGGATGCTTTTCCGCTTCCTCCTGTCATGCTCAGCTCAATGGCATATTCTCCGTCTGCAAGCTCTGCTTTGGGTGAAAGTGATGTCTGAGCCGCTGTGGCATAAGGGGTGCCAGACAAAAATGCAATAGAAAACAGAGGGATGAGAACTGCTTTCCGGAACATTTGGTGTATCGGTATCGATTTCATAAGAAACGGCTCCTTTTTATATTACAGGTTTTTCTTTTTATACAGAAACCATGATGCTGCACAGGAAAAGCATACCAGATACAGAAGCAAAATGCCGATGCCCTGATAAGAAAACGGTTCATGGTTGGCAATGCAGCGCAGTGCAGCACTGGTCTGCGACAATGGCAGATATTCGATCACCTGGCGGATCCCGTCAGGCATATTCTGTGCCGAGAAAAAGGTATTGCAAAGGTATGCCATCGGCATAATGACATAGTTGGAAAAGCGCGGGACATCCGCGTGGTTTTTGGCGTAGAAAGAAACCACAACTCCAATGGTGGAAAACACCGCCCCATTTAAAAACATAAACAGGAACGACCAGCCATTAAAGCATAATCCCGTTCCGATCGGAAGGACCAGAAGAATGATGACCATTCCCGCATAAAGACCACGCAGGCTTCCGCCGATGATCTGTCCTGCAATGAATTGCCATAGCGGGGTAGGCGAGATCATGACCTGGTCAAACGCCTTCTCATACAGGCGCTGGACGTTTAAATTCTGTGCGATCGCATTGAAGCTTCCGTTCATTGTGGTCAGTGCAACAACGCCGGGGATCAGGAAGTTCAGATAGGACTGGCCATGCGACATCGTCTGGATGCCTAAGCCGAACACCAGAATATAAAGAAGAGGTGCGATCATGGCGGCTAATGTGATCTTATAGAAATCGCGGCGGAATTCTACCCATTTTTCCCATAGTACGGTTATAATTCCCATTATGATCTGCGTTCCAGCTGCTGCCCGATCTTTTCCAGAAAAACATCTTCCAGCGTTGTGCTGCGCAAGGAAGCCTCCGTGCTGGAAGCGGACAGATAGTGGATTGCATCCTCCTTTCCCTGAAAATAATGGTTTGTGATGCCGCCTTCTGCAGCTTCATCTACGGTATAGCGCCCAAGCGCTCCGATCATATTGGCAGGTGCATCTGTTTCACCGAGTGTTCCGTTACACATAAATCCGACCCGGTCACACAGCGTCTCAGCTTCTTCCATATAGTGTGTTGTCAAAAGAATAGTCAGATTTTGCTGGTTCAGCTTTTTTAACAGGTTCCACATCTGCCGCCGTGCCAGGGCGTCCATACCGGCAGTCGGTTCGTCCAAAAGCAGAATTTCCGGTTCTGTCAGAAGGGCGCGGCAAACCATGAGCTTCCGTTTCATTCCGCCGGAAAGCTTACGCACGGTCCGGCGGCGGTAATCGATCAGACCACAGAACTCTAACAGCTCCTCGGTACGTTCCCGGATTTTTTTTGCCGGCATATAGTAGAGCCGTCCTTGGTATTGCATAATCTCATCCATGGTCATATCCTGGCGCATGGAATATTCCTGGGTTACAACACTCAGTTTCCGCTTCAAGCGGTCATTTTTCCGTGTCAATGGTTCCCCGTCTAAAAGAATTTCCCCGTCTGTGGGCAGCAGGAGAGTGGAAAGCATGCCGATCGTCGTGGTCTTTCCGGCTCCGTTTGGTCCAAGAAGGCCAAAAAACTCCCCAGTAGCAATGCGCAGGTTCAGGTCATCCACGGCAAGAAAATGATCATATTTTTTTGTCAGGTGTTTTAGTTCAATCATGGTTTCAAAGTCCTTTTTACAGTTGATCAGGTGCCAATTGTGTGCGCAATGCGGGAACACGAAGGCACTTGGTAAGTATACCTTATTTCAACTTACACTACAATGCTTTTCAAAGATGCATGAGGTATAATGATAGGAAATCGGAAGGAGGCAGCTGCTGCCCAAGGGTATCATTTTCCAGGGATTTTGTGCATGCAAGGTATGCAGGAATAAAGCAGCATGGAAGAGGTTTGACTGGAACTATGAAAAGGACCACACAGAGGAGCCAAAACCAGAGAAAACACAACCAGCACAACCAGACAAACCAGCACAAAAGCCACAAAAAAAGAAACCGGTCTTCAAAGATTTTCGTAAGCTTCCATTAACGGATAAAAACATCATGCTGAATAATTTTTTTATCCCACATGTAGAAAATAGAAATTTTTACTACAATTAGATCTCGCGCAATTTCACTGCATTTCTTGCGCTTCTCCGGCGTTCATCCTCCAGGGCAGCGTAGTGCTTTTTCGTGGTGTTGACATCTGAATGCCCGAGAACATCTGCTACCAGGTAGATATCCCCGGTCTCACGGTACAGATTCGTGCCATAAGTGCTGCGCAGCTTATGTGGGGTGATCTTCTTTAACGGTGTCACGATCCTGGCATATTTTTTCACCAGATTTTCTACACTGCGCACGTTGATCCGTTTTCGCTGCAGGGAAAGGAAGAGTGCATTCTCGCTTCCTTCTTCGGCTACGATGCCAAACCGTTCATCTAGATAATCCTGAAGCGCGTTTTCTACCTCAGCTCCAAAATAAACGGTTACTTCCTTTCCTCCTTTCCGGTGAATATGGATACCGCCATTTTTAAAGTCGATGTCATTGATATCCAGTCCCACGCACTCGGAAACACGGATGCCGGTGCCGAGCAGCAGGGTCATCAGAGCCAGGTCGCGCAGGCGTGTGCGGTTGTGAAAGGCTTTTTGTTTCTCGGTAAGGCCGTCTCCCTGTTCTACGGCATCTAAGAGAAGCGCTACCTCATCGACATCAAGGCGGATGATCTCTTTCTCGTGGAGCTTTGGAAGCTGGACAAGGGCAGCAGGATTCGTTGCCAGCTTTTCCGTCCGGAAGAAATAGTTGTAAAAGCTTTTTAGAGAAGATATTTTCCGCATGATTCCGCGTTCCTTGTTTATGACCTCCTGATTATGGTCATTGAACCGGTACTTTAAATATTCCATGTATTCCTCCAGATCCGTTACGGTAATCTGGTCTAAATGCCCGAGCTTAAAGTCCATGCGTTCCATTTTTGCGAATACCGGATTCTCTTTCTTTAGGAAATCAAAAAAGACGGAGAGATCGTATGCATAGGCAATGCGGGTTCTGGTGGAAGTGCGCGGCTCAATCCCACGGAAAAATTCTGTGCAGAATGGAGGTAGCTCCTTCATCATTTCGCGCAGCTTCTTAATGTTTTCAATATCCTTTTGTTCATAATATGGAATATTCGCCATGATATTCAGTCCTTTCTTTGTCAGTCAGAAATGTTCGAGTCGGGATGACATTTTATTTGATATGATCCGGCCAGCCCTCGATATTTCCTGTCGTTACGGCATGAAAAAGCCGCTCCCGCACCCCTGGGCTGTCTGCATTTAGTGTGCGGATCAGGTTTTTTACATATTCCCGGTGGGTATGACCGTCCATAGGGCACGGGTTTTTGCACACAGGAAGCTGATACTTGTTGCGGAATCCCCTAACGTCAGCTTCCGATACCAGCATCAGTGGACGGATCACCGTGAGGTTCGTCCGGTCCAAATGTGTGACAGGAGAAAATGCATAAAAGCGGCCCTCATACAGCAGAGACATCATGGCTGTTTCGATCAGATCGTCTTTGTGGTGTGCATATGCAATCTTGTTGCATCCAAGCTCTAGCGCCTTCTGGTTCAGAGCACCCTTCCGCATCTTTGCACAAAGGGCACATGGATTAGACTCCTTACGCGCCTCAAAAAGGATTTTTCCGATATCAGTGGAGATGATCTCGTAGGGAATGTTAAAACCGTCGCAAAGGGCCTTTACGGGCTCTAGATTCATCGTATCCAGTCCCATATCAACCGTGATTGCAGAAAGCCGGAACGATTTCGGATAAAATTTCTGCAGGCTGGCAAGTCCGTAAAGGAGCGTAAGGCTATCCTTGCCGCCGGAAATCCCAATAGCAATGTGGTCCCCGTCTTCAATCATCTGGTACTGGTCAATTGCCTGGCGCAGCAGGCTTAAGAGGCGCTGAAGCTTCATATCGTTAAATCCTCGTCTTTCTTATAAAAAATATGGTTTTTAAGCATATTGTGAATGCTAATCAAATTGCAGGATGAAGATAATAACACTCTAACACAGAAGAATCAGAAAATCAAATACGGTATTGTACGGGATTTTCAGCCGGGATTTTCAATTTAGAAAATCCCGGCCTGTGAACAATAACCAAATAATCTTCTGAATTTCACAACAATTTATGAATGTAATGGAAAATAACAGAAAAAAGTGGTATACTACAGATAATACAAATGTATAAATGGAGGGTATTCACATGGCAAACAAATATGCAGGAACTCAGACAGAAAAAAACTTAATGGAGGCATTTTCCGGGGAATCACAGGCAAGAAACAAATATACTTATTTTGCTTCCAAAGCGAAAAAAGAAGGCTTTGAACAGATATCCGCATTGTTCTTAAAAACAGCAGACAATGAGAAAGAACATGCAAAGATGTGGTTTAAGGAGTTAAACGGACTTGGCAATACGGCAGAGAATCTGGCAGCAGCTGCAGATGGTGAGAACTACGAGTGGACCGATATGTACGATGGATTCGCCAAAACTGCAGAGGAAGAGGGATTTCCGGAGCTTGCAGCAAAATTCCGTATGGTGGCAGCTATTGAGAAAATGCATGAGGAGCGTTACCGTGCACTGCTTCACAATGTAGAGGCACAGGAAGTATTTGCAAAGAGTGAAGTAAAGGTATGGGAATGCCGCAATTGCGGACATATCGTAGTGGGAGAGAAGGCACCGGAAATCTGCCCAGTTTGCGCACATCCGCAGGCATACTTTGAAGTTCATGCAGAGAATTATTAAATGAAAAAGAGTAGAATGTCAATGTAGGTAAACCAGATACAAAACCGAAATGCTAAAATCCTTTATATTTATAAGCATTTCGGTTTTTTAACCAGGTACAACTATTCGTTAAACTATTCTTTCGCGAATAGTTGAAAATAGCAAAGGAACACTGCTATTCAGTTTCGTTTGTTTTTGAAATCCCATATTGCTCCACCATACTCCGTGTTTCTTCCTGCATGGCCGTAACAACCTCTGCGGGTCCGAGAATCTTTACCTGCGGTCCCAACGAAAATACCCATGCCAGAAACTGCCTGCTTACCCGGACATCTACATTTATGGTAATATGTTCGTCATCTGCAGGTATCATCATAATGTCTCTGCCAAAGCGGTCAATCATGACCCCGGCTAGATCATTATGGACCAGAATCCTGACTTTTTCATCTTTTCCGCCGATTATGCCAAAGCTCTTTTTGGCATAATCGGCCATATCCAGCTTTTTAAAAGAATCTTTCCCATCACGTTTTTCTTCGGACAGCTCAATATCCAGCATCTTATCAACACGGTAATGCTTGATCTTTTGCGCCTCGGAATCAAAGCCGATCATATAATAGTTTTCATCGTCCCACAAAAGGCCCCACGGGCTGATATGGTACAATTTGCCATGATGGCGTAATTCTGGCTTTTTTTTGATATTCCATTGGAAATATTTAAAGTAGATTTTCCGGTTTCCTGAGATTGCTGTGTGGATTGCATCTACGGAATAATAAATACTTTCGTTCATGTTTTTGATCCGGCCGGATACAAACACCTGACGCTGAAGCTTTTGTGCATCGTATTTACTGACCAGCGTCTCCAGTTTTTTGATCAGGACATTCGTCTTTTTTTCGGTTATGAATTTGGATGACTGGATTGCGTCTACGAGCAGCTTTAATTCAGGAAGCTCAAAAGGGCGGCTGACAACATGGTAATGATAGCGGTTGCCGGTCTGCTCTCCTTCTACCTCGATCCCAAAGGACGAAAGGTCTTTTAAATCGTTGTAGATGCTTTTTCTGTCTGCAGTGATCTCATACTGTTTGAGTGCATTTAAGATTTCAGACATTGTGATATAGTGGTCTTCGTCGGTCTTTTCCATCATGATCTGGGCAAGACGGTATAGCTTAAATTTCTGATTGGTCCCTTTCGGCATAGGCGTACATCCTTTATTCGTATATATTTTTTATCTTACATTATTTTCCGTGTGTCTGCAATCACATTATGAAAGAAGAAGGAGCAGAGGTGATTCTGCTCCTTCTTCTTTCATGCATATTAGGGAGATGCCGGTGGCGCCTCTGGTGCGTTGTTACAGGCAGCTCTCTGTCTGGTACTGGATGCCCTCCTTCATGACGAAAGCACAGTCTAAAAGAGCTTTTTTATCCTGCATCAGATCCCGTTTCCATGCAGAGATATCGGCCAGTTTTCCTGGTTCAAGGGTACCAATCTGGTCAGAAAGCTGCAAAATATCCGCATTCACAGAGGTTGCGGCCTTCAGTGCGGCAAATGGATGCATGCCGCTGCTCATCCATGCTTCGTATTCGTATCCGCTTTCGTAGTTCTGGTGGTTTGCCACAAAATCGGTGCCGTAGCCCAGCTTGATCTTGCTGCTGCAGATGACTTCGCGGCCAGCCTGCAGCGCATCCTTGTAAAGCTCCAGCTTTTTGCGGAATTCCGGCTGCTTCTTTTTGATCTCTTCCGGGTCATAGTGAACAGCTTCTTCGTATGGACTAAAGGTCGGTACCAGATAAATACCTTTTTCTTCTATGATCTGGGCCGTTTCCCGGTTCATCAGGCTTCCGTGCTCCATTCCGTCAATGCCAAAGGAAATCAGCTTCTGCATCAGTTCGTTGGTGTACACGTGTGCAGTCACAGTCTTTCCAAGCTCATGGGCGGTATCCATAATGGCTTTTAATTCTTCGTCATTGAGCTGCTGCTGGATCGGGGTATCATAAGGCGTAAAAAAGCCTCCGGTTGCCATGATCTTTAAGAAATCTGAGCCATATTTGACCTGTTCGCGCACGGCATTTACAAAATAGTCTTTGCCGGTGCCAAGGGTTATGCGTTCATTCTGAAGCTTCTGGGACAGAAGCGGGTTTCTGGCAAAGCCCTGGCTTAGATCCCCGTGGCTTCCTGCAGAGCAGAGAAACATCGGGGCAGCCACGATACGGCTTCCGGCGAAGTAGCCCTTTTCAATGGCATGCTTTACATCCAGAACGCCGTAGCTGTTGCTGGTGATGCCGCCTACGTGCCGGACGGTCGTGAAGCCCCTGCGCAGTGCTTTTTCCGCACAGCGGGCGATTGCCAGGGTTTTTGCCTCCTCACTCTGGGAATAAACTTCTTCGCGCACGGTATGCCAGTCAAAAAAGTCCATGTGCATATGCGCATCAATCATACCAGGAGTAACCTGGCAGTCAGTCAGATCAATGATCCTGGCCCCTTCCGGGATATTCATCTCATTGCCGATCTCAGCAATGTGGTCATCTTCGATTAAAATACTTTGCCCAGTCTTCCACTCCGGGGTAATGCCATCGTAGAGACGGCCGCAGCGAAGGACCTGATAACGTTTTTCCATTTGTAAATCCTCTTTATCGTTCATTTTTTATGGTTACCGTTTCTAAATGCGAGTACAGTAGCCTGTTGTTATAATTTTGTGTTGCAATCCGGCATTGCTTATTCTCCGAAGATTTCTGGATCCTCTGTACCAAGCAGGTTCCGGACAAAATAATCCATCTTCCGGCGCACAAAGTAGGCATTTGCCGGTACATTGTGGTTGGCTCTTGGCAGGACAACCAGATCATACCGTTTGTTGTGTGCGTTGAGTTCATCGCAAAGCCGCAGAGTCTGTGCCATGGAAACATTGTCATCCATAGCGCCGTAAGCCAGCATCAGCTTTCCACTCAGGTTGCCAGCCAGCCTGGTGATGTCTCCGTACCGGTAAACTTCCTCATTGTAAAGTCCGTTGTAACGCTCGGTCCAGGAATGCTCATACATGCGCTGGTCGTAGTTTCCGGAGGAAGCAACACCAACACGGTAAACCTCCGGGTATTTTAACATGGCAGAAACGGTTGCATAGCCGCCGGCAGAATTGCCCCACATGCCGATCCGGTTGAAATCAATCTGCGGATACAGATTTTTCAGCTCATTTAACGCGTAGACATGGTCTTCCAGTCCTGCGCAGGCATGAATGTTGTGGTAGCTGAGCTTATGGAAGTCCATGCCGCGACCGGGGATTCCGCGACCATCGAGGATCAGTCCGGCAAATCCAAGCTTTGCAAACGATTCCAGTCCGCCGTAGATCTCGCGGTCCATGCCGTTATCCCAGGTGAATTCACGCGGGACATTGTAAAGCTGGGCACCACCGTAAATATAGTCGATCAGCGGCCAGAAATCCTGATGTTCGGAATCTGGTGTATCCGGGCGGAAGAAAACGCCGTAAAGCTTTGTCTTTCCGTCTGCTGCCGTCAATGTGATCCGCTCCGGCATCTGGTAACCTAAGGCAAGAAGATCCGTGATATCCGCCTGCTCCAGTTCGCGCACCAGCGTTCCGTCTGTTTTCCGGAGTACGGTAACCGGAGGAAGGTCAACGCGGGAATAGGTATCCACAAAGGCATCCTGTCCCATAGAAATGTGGTGAACGGCATCCTCCGGGGTCAGGCGTGTAAGCGCGTTTCCGTCAAACCGGATGGAATAAAGCTGGTAATACAGCGGGTCGGAGCATTCCGGCACGTTGTTTGCCATAAAATAGATGGTTTCTGCTGTTTCATCGACCCGGACCAGCTTTTGTACGATCAGCTCCTTATGGGATACATCGAACAGATCGCCCTCACAAGTCCATCCCTGGCCGTTTTTGCGGTAACGGTAAAGATGGGCAAAGCCGTTTCGCTCACTCTGCCAGAAGGCTAAGGTACCGTCGCTCGTGATGCAGTTGGAAAACAGATAGCTTCCGTAGCCATCTACCAGACCAAACGCGCCAAGGTTCAGAAACAGATCGGTAGTTTCGTCTACAACGATCTCGCAGGCTCCTGTTTCGGCATTGCCGAGGTAGAGGCGCCCGTTCTGAAAGCCTCTCGCGGTCCAGGTGAAATAGAAATGTCTGCTATCTTCCATCCATTTTACCGTAGACTGGTTTGCTGCGGTAAACACAGGATAGAGAAACTCCGGTGCATCGACCCGTGTCATGGATTTGTCTTTGACAGAGCCAAGATACAGGCTGTAGTGAGGAAGCTCGTCATCGGCATCCGTCACAAACGGGCACGGATATTCATAAAGCTCCGGCCGTAAATCCTTAAGACTGTCAGAATAGGACGCGATCAGCGGGAGCTTCTTGGTCTGTCTGCGGTCTGCAAGGTAGGTGATAAAACGGGTGCCATCCGGACTCCATAAAACGTTCGGGCACTCCTTCATTCCCTGACGCTTTACGGTGATCTGGCTGTAAATGTCAATATAACAGCCGTACTCGAAATCTTCGCTCCCGTCAGAGGTAAGCTGTGTCTGCTCTCCTGTTTTTACCTCAGTCAGAAACAGGTTGTGACGGATATTGGAAATTGCATAATGTCCATCCGGAGAAAAAATTGTATTTTCTGGAATGATTTTTGAGATGTCTGGTGTGATACGATCATTTGCCGGAATACAACCGGAAACAGAGCCGCTTTCGCGGCTCTGTCCGTTACAAGGTAAATTTTGCTGATTCAGGCTTATGATTGTTTCTGTTCCATCGGATGCATTGACGCATACGGTAACGTTTAAAACATCTCCGTTAGAACGGGTCTGGCGTTCATACTGGAATGCAGTGTGATCCGGATTCCAGATGATTTTTGGATCTCCGTTCAGAACGGCATGTCTGGTATGTGCAGTCAGGAGTTTCTCTGCTGCTGCATACCGTGTACTAATAATCCCTTTTTTCATGATAAGTCTCCTGTTTGTTTATAAAAATACGTTGACACCCGGGCCAAGCGGCAGGTTTAACAGTACCCAGACAATCATCTGGACGATCCATACGAGCAGGAATGCAATGGAGTACGGAAGCATCATGGAGATCAGGCTTCCCATACCGAAGTTGCGGTCGTATTTCTTTGCCATCCCGATCGCGATCGGGATATACGGATAGATCGGGGTGATCGCGTTTGTGGTGGAATCACCGATACGGTATACGATCTGGGCGAATGCCGGGCTGTATCCGAGCATCATCATCATCGGAACCAGGATCGGTGCGAAGATGTACCATTTACCGGAGCCGCTGGTCATGAACAGGTTAACTACGCAGCAAAGGATGATGAAGAACAGCATCAGCGGGATGCCGGTAAAGCCTGCTGCCTGCAGCGCATCGGCACTCTTCACGGCGATGATCATACCAAGGTTGGTATAGCTGAACATGTTGATGAACTGTGCGATGACAAATACCAGTACGATGTAACCGGTCATGCCTTCCAGAGCCTGCCCCATTAACAGCGGAACATCGGAGCTCTTTTTGATCGTGCCTGCGATCAGACCATACACAACGCCTACCAGGATAAAGTAGATCATCAGGATCGGAACCAGACCTTTGATGAACGGACCATTTAAGATGGAGCCGTCCTCCGCACGCAGGATACCGCCGGACGGGATGACCATCAGCGCGAACAGTACAATGTAAAGAATACTGAAGATGCCTGCACCACGAAGCGCCTTTGCCTGGACCGGGGTGATCTCAGAGCTGGACTCTACGGCATCGACACCCTCTCCGTTTGCCGGATCATAGGTGCCAAGACGCGGAACGATAAACTTCTTGTTAACAAAGACGCCTGCCACAGTCAGGGTAAATACAGATACGAACATGAAGTACCAGTTGCAGGTAGCGTTTACGGTCATGGCCGGATCAATCATCTGCGCTGCGGATTCCGTAACACCGGCAAGAAGCACATCGGTACCGGCTACGATCACGCAGGCGGTAAAACCGGCATTGGTTGCGGCATATCCGGCAAGAAGTCCTGCAATCGGGTGCATGCCAACGGATTCGAAGGCAGCAGCTGCCAGAGCCGGAACAACGATGATGGAAGCCTCAGAAGCGATACTTCCGTTGATACCAAGGAACAATACGGTTGCAGTCAATGCCCAGAGCGGAACACCAAGGATCGCTCTTCTCATTGCTGTGGTAAGAAGCCCCACCTTTTCAGAAAAGCCGATCGCGATCTGCATGGCAAGGACCAGACCGAGCGGTGAGAATCCCTGGAAGTTGGAAAGCAGGTTTTCCAGCAGCCAGATGAGTCCGTCTTTGCTGATGAGGCTCTTGGCCAGAACCATTTCTCCGTTGGTTGGGTTTACGACGCTGACACCTGCCAGACTGCAGGCCAGGCTGATCAGCGCAAGGATCAGACATAACCACAAAAACAGAATGTAGGGATGGGGAAGCTGGTTCCCGACCCGTTCAATAAAATCGAGGACTTTTCCGTCCTTTTTCTTTTGTGCCATTCCCTGCATAAAAGTACCTCCTAGTTCGTTTTCTTTTTTAGATCATGGTCTTTATTATAAACAAAAAAAGAGGAAGGTGCAACCGTTCCTGTATACACCCTCCTAAATTTCTTCTTTTTGGGAATACTATTTGAAGATTTTTCCGAAAATAAAACGAACCAGCGGACCTGCTGCAAACAGCTGCCAGAAGAATGCCATCGGGAAGTTCTTGATCGTGGTGGAGATCCAGATGCTTAAGAACTCCGGCTGCAGACCGTTCTTGAATAAAATGGTTGCCATCAGGCTCATGTACGGGCACATCATCCAGATGGAAAGGACAGAGATCATCAGGATTACGAAAATAGGCTTATCTTCTGCCGGATTGAAAATTCGGAATGTAACTTTTTTGGCAATTGGTCCAACTACAAAAAAGTCAAAGATAAACGCCAGCGGACACATGATCGGGAGTTCATGAAGTGCAGCTGCAAATACGAAGTTCTGCATGCCGCCTACGTTCAGCGTTACATTGTAGCAAACCATAGCGTAAACCATGGCAAAGACCATCATGATTCCATAAACAATTTCCTGTTTTAAAGATTTTGGCATAATTTCCTCCTTGATTGCATGAGAACATCGTGCAGCTGCAAAGTATGTGGGAGAACTTCTCATGGATAAAAGAGCTGTCAGCTGGTGTACTGCCAACACCGCATCAATATGAATGCAACAAAAAATGCAGCGAAGCCGTCAAACTCGTTGCGACTCCACTGCATTCTGATTTCAGATATCGGAAACCTCTATGGCAGATTTCCGGTGTGCATCTCACTGCGTTCTCATAAAACTGTATTTTGTATTTTTCTTACCGAGGTGCTATTATAGCGGAAATTTTGATTTTGTATAATAGTTTTTTGGTAATTTTTTGAATTTTGTCTCATTAGACAAAAGTATACTCGATACAGACATATTTCTGTATATTATGACGAGTTTCACAGGAAACGCGGTACGGTGTATGTCCGGATCTGAATTTAAACACCTGGACCGGCTTCTTCTGGCTGACCAACTGCGTTCTGGCCCGGTGCTTCCAGGGCTGCATTCGTTTCTGCGGCAGTTGGTGCATTGGATGAAACAGGACCATTTGATGAATTTCCAGGAGCATTCGATGTACCAGGTCCTGTCATTTCATGATCTGGCGCAGCTGATTCCGGTGATCCCGGACGATCCTGCGGTGCACTGATCACACCAGAGGAGGTTTCTGGTTCTTCCTGGGATTTTGTTTCTGTGTTTTCCGTTGCTTCCATGGTCTCTTCTGCAGATTCTGAACTCTCCTCGATCCCTGCTGCACTGCTCTCTTCCACTGCAGGCTCTGTCTGGGCCGGCGCTGCAGCAGGCTGCTCTGATTTTCCACCAGTCTGTCCACCGCCACTGTTGCCCTCTGCGCCGATATTCTTACCGGATTCAGTATCTTTACCAGGATCTCCAAGTCCAGTCTTTTTGGCAATATAGCTGCTGATCTCCTGCACAGACTGCGGCGCTGCATAGGAGGTATCATCAAATAAGAATGCATGAAGCTGGATGACATTGCTTTCCAGTGTGGTTGGGATGACACAGGATTTTTTTCCGATCTTCATTTCCTGATGCGAAAATGGGAAACCGGAGGTCTGTCCGATGTAGTATTTTTTCGCACCCTTTGAAAGGGTGAGGACATCGTTGACGCCGATGCTGGTAGAAATCTGAGGATAAACTGCCCCAACCAGAGTCTTTAAGGTTTTAAATCCAGAAGATTTTGCTTTTTCCATTGCCTGACCCAGCACTTTCCGCTGACGTTCCGTCCGGTTAAAGTCCGTATCCATCAGACGCAGTCTCGCATAAGCAACTGCCTGGACACCATCTAAATGGTTCATACCGCTGTGCTCCAGCTGGTAGGATCCGACTCCGGTGGAGTTTACGGTTTCTGTGATAAAGGAATTGATATAGGCAAACTCTTTGTCGGTGATTTCAATATCAACACCGCCAAGTACGTTGATGGCGTCAACGACTGCCTTCCAGTTGAAGGTTGCATAATCATCGATCCGGATGTTTAAATTGTTTTCCAATGCCTGAACCGCCTGCTCATGTCCGCCGAGAAAATAAGCTTCATTGATCTTGTCGTATTTTTCTTCTTCGTTGGAAATGCGCAGGTAGCTGTCACGGAAAACAGATACCAGTCTGATCTCACCGGTCTTTTTGTTGATGCTTGCCAGCATTTCTACATCAGACAGCGCCCCTTTTCCAAGATTTCCGTCGCGGGAGTCTACTCCGAATACTGCAATCGTCCAGTATCCATTATCACGGAAATGATGATAGAGAGAAAGACCGGCGACAAGGATAACAACCAGGAAAAGGATTTTTCCCATTTCTTTCTTTTTTCTGCGTTTTTTATGCGGTCTTTCGTAAGCAGAACGATCCTGTCTCATACGGTTCTGTTGACTCCTCCTTTCTGCTGCATTCCGGTTCTTTGGATATGGATTTCCCATTTCGCTTTGTTCGATGGTGCGGTCCAGTTCTTTTTGCAGTGCATTTTCATAGGTGTCATAATCCTCCAGATCCAGTTCTTCAATCTGGTCCGGACGTAAGTCATCCTCTTCTTCGACTGGATCATAATGTGCTGTTCTTGCTGTATTTCGTGCGTAACCGGTTATTCCAGGATCCGAACTATGCCGTCTGGAACCGGAAGCTTGGGCAGTTCCCTGTTTTTTCCGTTGCTGTCTGGCACGCATGCGGTCCAGCTCGTCGCCTTCAAAGGCATCGTCTCTGTAATTCAAAGTTCCTCCTCCCTGATCTCATTCAGGATCTGTAAGATGTTTGGTTTTAATTAATCAGTCTTCGGTAATATGGCCATCCAGCGTCTCTGGTTCCGACGGTGGCATTGTTGATAGAACCGCTGGTTTCATGGACGCAGCGGACTTTTCCATCGGAAGTCCAACCAAGAAACATGACAACATGGGCATCTGCTCCGGTGCGGATCAAAAGGTCGCCCGGCTGTAAGTCTTCCCGGCTGATCCGTGTTCCAAGGGCAGCCAGGCCACTGGTACTTTCATAAGGCAGATGGTTCCCTGTCACGGACCAGTATACCCAGCTGATCCAGCCGGAGCAATCCAGACCCTTTAGGGTACGGCCATCTACGTCTGGAGAGACCAGCGTACCGAAATGATTTCCATCGTAGTTTTTGGCAGATGGTTTTCCGCCCCAATAATAAGGTACCTTACCGACGGAATTCAATGCAAACCGCAAAAGTTCTTTTCTGGTCTCGGAAATGTCCGCTGGCAGCCCATCCAGATATTCTTCAATTTCCGAAGCGGTCAGCGGTGTCCCGGTAGAAATAGAAGATACGCTCAGTCCATATTTCTGGTACCAGTCTTCGGATGCAAGTGCAATCGCAGCCTGCCGGTTCTCTTCTGTCCAGCCCTGCCAGCCGCCTTCTGTGAATTTGCTTTCGTCATTTCCGGCTGCATCCAGTGAAAAAAGGCTGGCGCTTTCCGTCAATCCACCAATCTTCATGGTAACGGTCAGGTCGACATGTCCAGGGCAGCTCAGCGTGGCCGGGCCTGTTCCGGATGCGGCTGATGTTTCGGCATTTGAAACCGATGCTTCTGAATCCTGTCCAGATGTTGCATGCCCGGATGATTCCGATGATGTTTCCTCTGTAACGGCAATGGACTGTCCGCCTTCGGATGCCTGTATGGAGACTGCCTGTTCGGCATCGGATGGAGATGCAGTCTTTTCCTGTGCCGCATAGGAAGAAGACGCCTGGGATGCATTCGCTGCCCTGGTTGGTGCCGTGATCACACCGCTGGTGGATTCCGGTATGGTTTCTGTTTCCCTGGTTTCAGCAGCAATGCTTTCCGCCTTGCTTGATTCCTGTGCCTTTTTTTCGGCTGTGGCAGCTCCGGCTGTAATCACGCCATGCGCATTGGGTGCTGTTGTTTTATCTTCTGAAGAACTTGTTTCTGATTCTGTATGTTCTCCGGCTGTTTCATAAGGAAGTTCCAGATCATCCTGTTCTTTTTCGGCTTCTGCTTCTTCCAACAATGCCTTTTTCTCCAGCTCTTCCGCAGATTTTCCAACACAGCCGGAACAGTAATATACATCACTGATGGACATAGTATAGGAATGTGCAGCTTCCCACAGTGCTTTTGCATAGGAAAGAAAGGCGGCGCTGTCTTCCGGATTATGATAATAGGTATAGACGTTGGCCATAGCCATGATCTGTGGAACATCGGAATAAGGAGAAATCGTATGACCGTCTCCATCCACTGCCTGGATCCGCACATTGCGGAAGCTGCCGATGGTCCAGGTAGATGGATCTTCTTTTTTATGCTGCGAATCTTCCGGGTTATATTTGCCAAGGATCCGTTCCCTGGGAAGTCCAAGCTTCGCTGCCATATCAGCCGGTGTGACATCGGAATAACTGTAGAGGGCGCTGGACCAGTTTGCGTCACGCGTCATCAGTTCGTGGAATACCTGTCCGGCAAGACTTTTGGTGATATCGGTGGTGTCTCCCCATTCTGGAAAGTAGTGAGCCAGATTTAACTCATCCAGAGTGGGAATCCAGACGGTCTCGGTTTCGGTCTCTGGTGTTGCAGCTAAAGATGCTGCAGCAGTCGTTTCTTCCTCCGTTTCCTGTTCGGTGGGCGTCTCGTCCACGGCTGGATGATATAGAAAAGAAATACCAATGCTTCCGGCACCAAGAACCAGCGCCATACCGGCGGCGGCCCATTTGTTTTTATAGCGGATCATGGAATCCATCAGAAGTTTCCCAATCTGCTCAGAATGTAAATGTCGTTTCATGTTTATGATCTCGTTTTTCTTTGGTTTCATATAATAATACAACATCGTATTTTAACACAGAAGTTTTCGGAAATACAGAGTGGAAACTTTAATATTTCATGAAGAAACGGTATTTCGTTGACGAAAATACCATTCTGGTCTATAATAGACGCGATTTCGTTTTGAGGAGGAACGACAATCCAATAGCAAAGCTAAGCGCCATGCACCTGAACGCCGCACGTGAAAGCCTTAGGCATAAGGCTGGCTGGCAGGTTAACGAGGTGGAGAGATAATCGAACATTCGGCGGGTACTCTCCCATGCTTCTCCGGGCGTGTGTATTCTGTGAAATATGCGGGCAACTGCAAAACAAACACAGGATAACCGGAGGGTCTTCTTTTTGTACGCATTTTTCCGAAACGATCCGAATCGTGTATGGAATCCGTGAAAAAGAAACCATTTATTTTGGCACCATGACAACAGAACAGAAAGGAATTTTTTGATATTATGTGTGGAATTATTGGATATTCAGGACCTTTAGACGCAGCAAAGATCCTCTTAGACGGGCTCAGCGGTCTGGAATACCGTGGTTATGACAGCGCCGGAATCGGACTCTGTATGGAGGATACCAGCATCTGTATCGCAAAAAAGGTCGGAAAAGTGAAAAATTTGCGGGAGTACTGCAAAGAACATGTGCATGGAACCGCTCACAGCGGAATCGGTCATACCCGCTGGGCTACCCATGGCGGAGTAACCGATGCAAATGCGCACCCACATCGTGCGGGCAAGGTAACTTTGATCCACAATGGAATTATTGAAAATTACCATGAACTGACCGAACGCTTCCATCTGGATGGCAAGCTTGTTTCCCAGACAGACAGTGAAGTGGCTGCACGCGTGCTCGACGCCCTTTACGAGGGGGATCCGCTTCTGGCAATCCGGAAACTGCAGGATCTGCTGGAGGGTTCTTATGGCTTCTGCATCATGTTTGATGATCAGCCTGGCTCTGTGTATGCGATCCGAAAGGTAAGTCCTCTGGTAGCATCTTACACTCCGGCCGGTGCACTGATCGCTTCCGATCTTACCGCGCTGATCCCGTACAGCAATCAGTACTTTGTAGTCCCGGAAGATAAGATTGTACGCCTGACTCCGTATAAAGTGCATGTTTACAATCTGGATGATATCTTTTCTAAGGTTTATCCGGAAATCCTGACCGTAAACTGGAACATGGATGCAGCCATGAAGAACGGATATCCGCATTTCATGATGAAAGAGATCCATGAACAGCCGGAGGCAATGAAAAACACGATCATGCCGCGTATCAGCAAAGGGCTTCCGGACTTTTCAGATGATGGGATCCCGGATGAACTGTTTGAAAATTGCGATCAGATCCACATTGTAGCGTGCGGAACGGCCATGCATACCGGCATGGTGGCGCGTGCCCTGATCGAACCGATTCTCCGAATTCCGGTTACCGTAACCATTGCTTCAGAATTTCGATATGAACAGCCGTTGATTGATGAGCGCACCCTGGTCTTGATCATCTCCCAGTCCGGTGAAACGATTGACACGCTGGCTGCGCTTCGTCTGGCACATGACTATGGCTCGAAAACCCTTGCAATCGTAAATGTAAAGGGTTCTACTATTGCGCGGGAAAGTGACTATGTTTTATATACGCATGCCGGTCCGGAAATTGCTGTGGCAAGCACCAAGGCTTACTCCGTACAGCTTGCCGCACTTTATATGATCGGATGCCGCATGGCCCTGGTACGTGGGAAATTTACGGAAAACCAAGCCATGGATTTCCTTGCTGATCTTCTGGATGTGATTCCGGCTATGGAAACCATGATCGCACAGGAAGAAAAGATCAAGGCTGTAGTCTCCCATATCATTCCGAAGCCGGATGCGTTCTTTATCGGACGCGGACTGGACTATGCTTTTTCCTTGGAGGGCGCACTGAAGCTAAAGGAAATCTCCTACATCCATGCGGAGGCTTATGCAGCAGGAGAACTGAAGCACGGAACGATCGCTTTGATCTCCGACCAGGTTCCGGTCATTGCCATTGCAACACAGGAACGTGTGTTTGCAAAGACCATTTCCAATATCCGCGAGGTAAAGGCCCGTGGGGCATTTGTGATCCTGCTCACGAAGGAATCTTCCGTGGTAGATGAGAATCTGGCAGATATTTTGATCCGCATTCCAGATATGGATGACCACTTTACGGTATTCCCGATCGCGGTCGTACTGCAGCTGATCGCGTACTACGCTTCTCTTGGAAAGGACCTGGATGTGGACCAGCCGAGAAACTTAGCGAAGTCCGTAACGGTGGAATGAGATAAAATCCCAAAAAATTTCTCAGTTCCAAAACCCGGAAGTTATATCATCACTTTGCTGCCAGATACTATAGACCTGATACAACATTGATCGGATTCCCTTCCATAAACTGCTTTATATTATCCGCCAGAATAGAAACCAACCGCTGTCTTGTCTCAAGTCCTTTCCATCCCATATGTGGTGTCAAAAGGACATGATCCATAGTATAAAGAGGGTTGGTTTCTTCAGGTGGCTCAGTTTCCTGAACATCAAGTCCGGCTCCTGCAATCGTACCATTTTTCAATGCTTCTATAAGAGCTGACTCATCAATAAGTGCACCTCTTGAAGTATTAATGATAAACGCTGAAGGCTTCATAAGGGATAAGGACTCTTTGTTTATCATATGTTTTGTACTTTCTGCCAATGGACAGTGTAAGGAAACATAATCACTATTCTTAAGTAATTCCTCAAGCGATACATAGCGGATCCCCTTCTCATCCTCTCTCGGTGTCCTGGTATATACAAGTATGTTCATATCCAAAGCCCGTGCGATCTGGATAACTTTCCTGCCAATGTGTCCTGCACCTATAACACCAAGTGTTTTTCCATTTACCTCAACATGCGGAACCTGAAGATTTCTGGTAAAATTGTCATGATTTCCGCATGCCAGCATCTTCATCTGCACCTGCATTGCAGAACTCAGATTCAATATCATCATGATCACCGTATGTGCTACACGTTCTGTGCTGTATGCCGGGATATTGCAGACTGTAATCCCCTTCTTCCGTGCTGCTTCAAGAGCAATATTATTATATCCTGTACCTGCCTCGCAGATCAGTTTAACAGATTCCGGGAATTTCTGTATCATTTCTGCACTCACAGGCATCTCCTTTGTTACAATGATATCTGCACTCTGAATACGCTCTGACAGCTGCTGTTCTGTTGTATCATCATATACTGTAACATCAGAAGATAAAATGGAAAAATCCAGCTTCCCATCAAAATTCATTTTCTTTGCATTCAATACCACACATTTATCGTTCATACTATAAATTCCTCCATTTAAATTACTTTAGGCTATCGGGATTGCACCTCTTTATCAGTCGGCCATGCTCTCCGAAGAGCCACATAGGATATTAAAAAGTTTGCAAACCAACCTGCTGGTACAGCAAGCCAGACAAATACAATACCAAAACGCGGTGCACAAATCAACGCAACCGACAGGCGAATCGCCAGGTTCACCATATTTGCAATAAGGAACGGGCGCATGATTCCAAGACCACGCAGAACCCCATCGGTTGCCATTTTGATTCCCATAAAGATGAAGAAGTAACCGAGCCATCTCATATAACCCTCGGATACCTGATAAGCCAGGGCAGTTCCATCTTTGCCAAGGAATAGCGAGGAAATCTGAGTATGCAATGTTTCAATGACTATAAAAGCAAGAACTGCAAAACATACATCTAACACCAGTGCAGCGTGATATCCTTTTTTGATCCGTTCAATTTTCTTTGCACCAAGATTCTGGGAAACATATGGGGAAACCGCATTGCCAATTGATACAAAAATCAATGAAAAAACATTCTCTACCCGCATCGTCGCCGCATACCCCGCAAGTGCCTGTGTACCGAAAGGATTTACAACAGCCTGTACGATCATCATACCGATGGACACTGTAGACTGCTGAAGAACCGAAGGTACAGCAATTTGAAGCATGGAATATAACTCCTGCCTGTTAAACCAATCAAAGCGACTTTTATATCGACGCATCCGGCTAAGGAAAAGAAAAAGTGAACACACCGCAGAAATCCCCTGTGCTATAAGAGTCGCAAGGGCTGCACCAAACACACCGAGACCAAGTCCGGCCACCATCCAAAGATCCATAAAAATATTTAAGATTGACGAGAATACCAAGAGTCCCAGTGGGATTTTTGATTCACCAATGGAAGTGAACATGTTGGAAAGAATATTATACATAAACAGAAACGGAAAGCCCACAAAATAGACCCGCAGATATAACACTGCATCATTCAGTATATCGCCAGGGGTTTGTAATACCCGCATCATCGAGTGGGAAAAGCAAAAGCCAAAAACACCAAGGACTATGCTTAGAATTAAAAAGCTAAACAAGGACGTTGACACGATGGTCTTCATTTTTCCATACTCCCTGGCACCGAAATAGCGGCTCACGAGCACACCGGCACCGACACCTGCTCCCAGTGCCACACAAATGAAAACATTGGTCAGCGCTGCGCAGGCCCCGATAGCTGCAAGTGCAGAGGAGCCAACAAATTGGCCGACGATGATAGAGTCAGCCATATTGTATATTTGCTGAAAAAAACTGCCCAAAATCATCGGCATTGCAAAAACCGTCAACGCTTTAAGAGGCGTTTCTGCGATCAAATATTCATCTTTTGACATTATCATATTCCTCCACAGCCTTTATAATTTCACTTATTCTTTCCTTCACCAGAATTGATTCCTTGTGTTCAAAATGCAAGTTTTAAATTACGTTTCGAAATAATTATATGTAGTTACAGCTGCTAAGTCAAGCCAGAGTTTACTTTCAGCAACATAAATGATATGATATTTAAGGAAAATTACTATTCGGAGGATATTATTTTACAGGGGGACACTTATGTACCTGAACGGTTTAGATGAACTGGATCAGAAGATCATCCAGTTGCTTATAGAAAATGCACGTATTTCTTACTCTGATATCGGTAAAGAAACCGGTATTTCCAGAGTGGCAGTAAAAGCCCGGATTCAGGCTCTGGAGAAAAAAGGCATAATTGAAGAATATACAACTATAATAAACCCTCAAAAGATCAGCGGTGCTGTTTCATGCTATTTTGAAATCGAAACAAAACCAGACCATCTGTCGCAGGTGACAGATATATTACATAATAATGATACCGTTACGCAGATTTACCGTGTCACAGGAAGAGACAAGCTGCATGTACATGCCGTTGCTTCATCAAGTGATGAAATGGAACACTTCCTGCACACAGTCATTGATACACTTCCCGGCGTTATCAGCTGCAGCTGCAATACGGTCCTATCACGTATTAAAGATATTAAAGGATTACGGCTATAGAAGCCTGCATATAAGGCAATGAACCATTTCTGATCCATTACCTTTTACTTTACATACGCTATAATTGATTCGATCCTGGACCACACTTCACAAAGAGGATGCCCAATTTGGGACACCCTCTCTTTCTTAGCACAGGATACGGAATCCAAATCCGTCATTCCTGTTTCCATATATATTCCATTGTGTCTGTGTCTGCAACTTAAATCCCGGCAGATCGCTCGTGAAATTATGATTCCGGTTCATGTCCGGTACCCAGAGACATTTCTCTTTCTATGGCCTGACGAATGGAATTCGATGGCCCAAACTCCTCATACATATCCGCCAACAGCAGTTTCATATCTTCACTGGAAATACAGAAGTCATCCTGTCTGAAACGGTAAATGCTGTTTCTGGTAGTGAGTTTGATGATGCCGTCATCTTCCGCTTCCAAATCTCCCGGTGATGTTTTTTTAAAATGTAATTAAATTATTCCAGTTCATGCCTGGTATTCAGAGACAATTTTTTCCATAGCCTGCCGGATGGGGCATTCCATATTTAAGATATAAAGGGAAATTTTGAAATGCTCTTGAATACGCTTATTTAAGAAATAAAAGGAAAACTACAAGTTGTTTAAGCAAATTCCTTCGCATCCATGATCTTCCCGTCTCTCCAAATACGTTCCAGATCATAGAACAAGCGGTCTTCCTTATCAAAGACATGCACAATGATGTCACCGTAGTCCATCAGGATCCAGTTAGCACTCTGGTAGCCCTCTACCTGCTTGCATGGATATCCGGCTTTTCCAAGCTCCTCTTCTACGTTGTCGGCCATAGCCTGTACCTGGTTTCCGTTGGAACCACTTGCAATGAGGAAGTAGTCTGCCAGTACGGAGACTTCGCGGATATCGATCACGCGGATATCCTCACCCTTTTTATCTTCGAGGGCGGTAATCGCCAGTTTTACCATTTCATTTGCCTGACTCATTCATGTTCTCCTTCTTTGTTTTGTTTAATCTATAACTCCATTCATGCACAGAAATCGCAGCTTTCGCTTTATAGCAGCCTGACATGGCTTTTCCTTACACGGTTTCTGTCTGTTTCTTTTGTTCCATAATGCTTTCAAAATACTGGTATGCCTGCATCGTCATCGGGTCAATGCTGCTTCCCTTTTTATTGAGGTAATCCAGCGTTCCTTTTAAAATCTCATACATGGTCTGATCCAGATCCTGAAAGGCCAGATAGCGCATTTGTGGAAGGTTATCGGCTTTATCCCTGCGCGGCTCGATATAATCCGCGATATAGAGGATTTTGTCCAGTGTTGTCATATCCGGCTTTCCGGTCGTATGACATGCAATGGCAGAGATGATCTCTGCATCGTGAATGCCATATTTATTTTCTGCCAGAAATGCGCCATATTTTGCGTGGATCACGGCCGGAGCCTTGATTTCCGCTTCGGTCAGCGGGACGTTATGCTTCTGGCATTTCTGAATCAGCTCGCTGTCTGTAAAACGCTTGGCGCAGTCATGCATCAGCCCGGCAAGCTCTGCTTTCTTGATGTCGTAGCCATAGCGCATGGCAAGCGCGGTACAGGTAAAGGATACACTTACGGAATGCTCGTAGCGCATCGGATCCAGCTTTGATTTCAGCTGTTTACGCAGTGTAATGATCTGTTCTGTTATCATAGGTATTTCCTCCTCCTCATAGTCAGAGCTTCTCAGGATTCTGGTATAAACCATGTTCTTCAATATAGCGTTCCACGTTTTCCGGAACCAGATTATGGATTCTGCCTCCGTTCATTTCACGCTCTCGCAGTTCCTGGGAAGAAACCTCCATGGTATCACTGTGCAAAAGAAAAATTGCGGCTCCGTATTTCTTGATCAGATACGCAGCCTGCTCTTCTAACGTACAGGAAGCATCTTCGCATTCCCGACCGGCAGCCAGGATTGTAACCTGGCGCATGACTTCCTCCGGATGATACCAGCTTTCGATATGATACAGGGAATCTGCCCCCACGATAAAGAAAAAAGTATGCTTCGGATAAGCTTCTTTCAAAAGCTTTAGCGTCTGGGCTGTGTAGGTATTTCCTGCACGGGAAATCTCAAAATCAGAGAAACGGAAACGCGGTTCCCCTGCAATGGCCAGCTTTACCATTTCACACCGGTCTTTGGTGCCGGTTACACGATGATCTGTTTTGTGCGGGGGATTGTGGGAAGGCATAAACCAGATCTCATCGAGGTGATATTCTTTTAAAGCCTGTCTGCCAAGCATCAGGTGCGCATTGTGGATGGGATCAAAGGTTCCACCCATAATTCCGATCTTAGCCAATCACAGTCACTCCCTTCGCAAACAATGTTATTTCTATGATATTACGAACCCACAGGAGCAGATCATATGGTTTGTTCCTGTGGGCTATAGATCAATGTTTTGTAACTGTACAAGCAATGTAATGCGCTGCCTGTACAATTATGACTTTCTTTTATTAAGGCAGAACGATCTTGCGTTTTGCCTCGTCCTTTGCCGGCTTGTAAAGAACGATCTTTTTGCCGATCACCTGAACGACCTCGGAACGAGTGCGCTCAGCCAGAACTTCTGCGATGGAACGTCCATCGTCCAGGCAGTTCTTTAATACGGTGATCTTGATCAGCTCCCGTGCTTCCAGTGCTTCTGCGATCGCTGCAGTCAGCTCCGGAGTTACACTGGACTTGCCGATCTGGAAGATCGGATCCATCGTCATAGCCAGTCCCTTTAAATAGGATCTCTGCTTACTTGTCATGTTTTATCTCCTGTTATTTATAATAATCAAATGCAAGGCCATACATACGGACGGTGTCGCCCTCTTTGATGCCTGCAGCTTCGAGTTCGTCTAAAATACCATTTTCCTTTAAGAACTTCTGGAAGAACTGGAAGCCCTTCTCGGACTCCAGATTGGTATAACCAAGCATCTTCTCGATACGTGGTCCTTCGACTACAAACTCGCCGTCCTCGTTCTGCTCTACGGTGTACGGCAGGTTGCGGTCGCCGGCGTACTCAATTTCGAATTCTTTCTCAAAGATGACCGGATCGAGGTTTACGGTCTTAAGCAGCTCGTAAACCGCGTATAACAGCTCTTTTACGCCCTTACCGCTGACTGCGGAAATCGGGAATACCTTGATGCCTTCCGGTTCAAACTCCTGTTTCAAGATCTCTACCGGATCCTCATCTTCTGAGTAAACGGCATCAATCTTGTTGGCTGCAATGACCATAGGGCGCTTTAACAGATCCGGATTGTATGCTTCCAGCTCTGCGTTGATCGCGCGGATGTCCGCGATCGGGTCACGCCCCTCGGTACCTGCGGCATCTACCACATGGACCAGAACGCGGCAGCGTTCGATGTGGCGTAAGAAGTCATGACCAAGACCGATTCCCTGGGAAGCGCCCTCGATCAGCCCCGGAATATCTGCCATAACAAAACCGGCTCCGCCGTCTAAGTCAACCACACCCAGATGCGGGTTTAAGGTCGTAAAATGATAATTTGCAATTTTCGGTTTTGCGTTGGACACGCGGGAAAGAAGGGTGGACTTTCCTACGTTTGGGAAACCAACCAGTCCAACGTCTGCAATGACCTTCAGCTCCAGCTGAACCCAGAGCTCGTGGCCCTGCTGACCTGGCTGTGCATATTTCGGAGCCTGCATGGTCGGGGTTGCAAAGTTCATGTTGCCAAGACCGCCTTTACCGCCCCGTAAAATGGTCTCCCGTTTATTTTCACCGGACATATCCGCGATGACCTTGCCAGTCTCAAAATCCTTGATGACCGTTCCTTCCGGAACCTTGATCACCAGGTTTTCTGCATTGGCACCGTGGCACCGCTTCTTGCCCCCTTGTTCTCCATCTCGTGCTACATATTTCCGAACATGACGAAAATCTGTTAATGTATTTAAACCCGGATCTACCTCAAAAATGATGTCTCCGCCTTTTCCTCCATCACCGCCGTCAGGACCGCCTGCCGGCACAAACAATTCTTTGCGGAAGCTTACATGGCCGTCTCCGCCTTTTCCTGATTTAATAAAGATCTTTGCATTATCTGCAAACATGGATTCACCTAAATCCTTTCCTGTGTATCAGCAAACGTATGGGATACGTTTATGATGTCTCTGGCAAAAAAAGGCTTCATACCATTAATCAGTATGAAGCCTTCGTCAGTGTCATTATTCGTTGATTGTTCTCGGGTATACAGAAACCTGCTTTTTGTCTCTGCCCTTTCTCTCAAATCTTACAACGCCGTCTACAGTAGCGAATAAAGTATCATCGCCGCCGCGACCTACGTTCAGACCCGGATGAATCTTGGTACCGCGCTGTCTGTAAAGAATGTTACCAGCTAATACGAACTGACCATCTGCTCTTTTAGCGCCAAGTCTCTTGGACTCAGAATCTCTACCGTTCTTGGTAGAACCTACACCTTTTTTATGAGCGAATAACTGAAGGTTCATTTTAAACATCTCTTACACCTCCTCAAATCGAATTTTTATATACGGTTCTCCGTACGTTTCCTCAATGTCCTCTAAACCAAGGACCAGAGAATTCATAAGGAGTGCTGCTTCCGGACTAATCGTTCCGGTAAAACGGAAACGGAACATCCCGGACTGCTCGTCCTCATCTGCCTCAAACTGGTCTTCCGTGAAGTGTTCCACAGAGTTTGCCATGTTGAGGGTCAGGGCAGACACGGCTGCACAAACCAGCTCCTGTCCTTCCTGATAGTCATCGGCAAGGCCTGCATGACCCAGAAAAGAAATCCCATGATAACGATGTTCGGAATCAACAGATACGGTTACGTTAATCATGATTAATTAAGCATTGATCTTGTCGATCTTGATCTCGGTAAAGAGCTGTCTGTGACCATTTTTCTTATGATAGCCAGTTTTTCTCTTGTACTTATAAACGATCACCTTTTTTGCTTTTGCCTCTTTAACTACGGTTCCGGTAACAGTTGCACCTGCTACAGTCGGGCATCCGATGGATAACTCTCCGTTGTTAACTGCAAGAACCTGGTCAAACGTAACGGTTTCGCCAGCGTTTACACCAAGCTTTTCAACCTTAATGATATCGCCTTCTGCTACTTTGTACTGCTTACCACCTGTTGCAATAATCGCGTACATATGGCACCTCCTATTATCATTACTCGCCAGTTTCGGTGTCCGAATCCGATGGACTCGGAACTTTCAAACCTCGCTGTGCGGCACATACTCATGTATATTAGCATGAAATGTTGTTGCTGTCAATCTTATTTTTATCTTTTTTCGAACTTTTTTCGCAGCCCTTTTTCAAAGGGCTTCTGCCCATTTCCGGTCTGAACATTTTCCTGCATGAAAAGCAGTAATTTCGGAAATTTGTCCAGAATTACTCTCTCACCCACGTACGCGGGGAAAACAAAAGCAGCATTGGGAACAATTCCAGACGTCCAGCCAGCATGTCAAACATCAGGATATATTTGTTAAACGGATTAAAAATCCCGAAGTTGCAGGTCGGACCCACTTTTGAAAGTCCCGGACCAATGTTATTCAAGGTCGCTGCTACCGCCGTAAAGTTGGTAGTCATGTCGAAATTGTCCAGGCTGATCAGAAGCAGGGACACGGTAAAGATTAAAATATAAGCCACCAGATACGTGTTAATGGAACGCAGCACATTATGCTCGATCGGCTTTCCTTCATATTTCAATACCTTGACGTTCCGCGGGTGGATCAGGGAAGACAGCTCTTTGTTTACGGTCTTCACGGCAATCGCGATACGGGAAACCTTAATACCGCCGCCGGTACTTCCGGCACAGGCACCCACAAACATCAGACATACCAGGATTGTTTTGGAAAAGCCCGGCCATAAGTCAAAATCGGTTGTGGAATAACCAGTTGTGGTGATGATAGATCCAACCTGGAAGGCTGCATGCTTTAACGCTGTCAGGATATCCGGGAACATACCACGGATATTCCATGTGATGAGAAGTGTGCTGACCAGGATGATCCCAAGATACCCACGCATTTCTTCGCAGTGTAGTGCATCCTTCGGTTTCCGGATCAAAAACAGGTAATATACATTAAAGTTTACGCCAAATAGGATCATGAAAATGGTAAAGATCCACTGCTGCAGCGACGTATAGTCTCCACAGCTGCTGTTGACAATACCGAAACCGCCGGTTCCTGCCGTACCAAAGCTCATCGCCATAGAATCAAATAACGGCATGCCGCTCAAAAGCAGCAGAACGATCTGGACAACCGTAATAAAGAAGTAAATCAGATATAAGATCTTTGCGGTTGTGCGCACGCGCGGAACCAGCTTTCCGACAGACGGTCCAGGGCTCTCTGCCCTCATGATATGAATGTTGTAGCCCCCGGCAAGCGGGAGGACTGCCAGGATAAAGACCAGAACGCCCATACCGCCGATCCAGTGGGTGAAGCTGCGCCATATCAGCATACATTTGCTTAAGGCTTCCACATCCGGAAGCACGCTGGCTCCGGTGGTCGTAAACCCGGAAATGACTTCAAACAGTGCATCCTCGAACAACGGGATCTCCCGGCTTAAGAAAAACGGCAATGCACCAAAGAAACTTAATACGATCCAGCTTAAGGAAACTGCCACAAAGCCCTCTTTGGCGTAAAAAACAGTGCTTTTTAATTTTTTATGCGCCAGAAGCCAGCCGCTGATGGCACAAAATAAAGCGACACCAAGAAAATAAAATCCACTCGGCTCCTGATAGACCAATGCCACCACGCATGGCAGGATCATCAGGATTCCCTCAATTCCAAGGACCCAGCCTAAAAAATAAAATACAATTCCAATATTCATGATGCATCCCTCTTATCTTAAGACATCCTTCAGATCTTTCAGGCCCGAATGGGTCGTGACCACGATGACGGTATCGCCCGGCTCGATCGTATCTTTACCACGCGGGGTGATGATCTGTCCGCCGCGGTTGATGCAGGCGATCAGAAGGTTATCTTTAAAGGACAGCTTTTCCAGCGGAATGCCGATGAGCGGCGCGTCTTTTTCCACGCGGAACTCCAGCGCCTCGGCTTTGTTCGCGACAATCTTATACAGGGTTTCCACATTGCTTCCCATGGAATTCTGCATCGCACGGACATAACGGATGATGCCGTCTGCCGTGATCATTTTCGGATAGATGATGCTTCCGAGGTTCATCTGCTGGATGATATTTTCAAACGCGATGCGGTTAATCTTGGTGACCAGCTTTGCCCTGGAAACGCTTGCCGCGTAAAGGGAAAGCATGATGTTTTCTTCATCGAATCCGGTCAGCGCCGCAAAGGATTCGGTCTGGGTAATGCCCTCTTCCATTAAAAGCTGCTGGTCGGAACCGTCTCCGTGAATGATCATGGCCTTTGGCAAAAGCTCACTCAGTTCATGACAGCGGGTCAGATCCTGCTCGATGATCTTAACCTTAATGCCAGTGTCTTCCAGCATCTTGGCGAGGTAGTAAGAAATCCTGCCGCCGCCCACCAGCATGGCGGTTTTGATCGTATTATTGGAAAGTCCGACCTGGCGGAAAAACTCGGTTGCCTGAGATCCGGATGCCACAAAGGAAATTTTATCGCCCTTTTGCAGGCAGAAGCTTCCGCCAGGGATGATGACATCGTTTCCGCGCTCTACTGCACAGATCAGGATGCTGCAGTGAAGACGTGGTCCAACCTCGTATACCTGCATATTGTCAAGCACAGAGTTATCTGGAATGATAAATTTCATCAGCTCCACGCGGCCCTTTGCAAATGCGTCGATCTTAATGACAGACGGGAATTTTAACAGTCTGGAAATCTCGGTAGCTGCTGCCAGCTCCGGGTTGATCGCCATGGACAGGTTCAACTCCTCCCGGATATACTGTACTTCGTTCGCGTACTCCGGATTACGGATTCTCGCAATGGTGTGGCAGTTACCGGCTTTTTTTGCGATCAGGCAGCAGAGCATATTCAGCTCATCGGAGTTGGTGGTTGCGATCAGAAGGTCCGTTTCTTTGATTCCGGCCTCCATCTGCACCTGGTAAATCGCACCGTTCCCCTCTACTCCCATCACATCGATGTTATCGGTCACATAGCGGAGCTTGGCGCCGTCCTTGTCGATCACGGTGATATCATGTCCCTCATTATTTAGCTGTTCGGTCAGGGTCAGTCCGACCTTACCGCAGCCTACAATGATAATCTTCATGCTGCATCCCCTTTTCCTATCCCTTTCCGGTCTACAGGCCCTATTTTGTTGTGATCTGGGCAATCTGTTCCCACAGGGGTTTCTTTTCTTTCTTTCGTGTCATTTCCACCAGGTTGAGCGGTGTCATGTCAACAACGGTCGTTTTGACCGGATCCGGCCGCACGGCAGCTTTTAAGGTGTCCATGAGAAGTGCCTTATCCTCTTCCGTATCCATATCGATAAAATCGACCATGATGATGCCGGACAGATTGCGGAGTCTCAGCTGGTGTGCAACTTCCTGTGCTGCTTCTAAGTTGATCAGGCGAATGGTATCAGCGAGATTCTTCTTGCCGGAATATTTTCCGGTGTTCACGTCGATGACGACCATGGCCTCTGTGCACTCTATTATAAGGTATCCGCCAGACTTTAGCCATACCCTTTTCTGACAAGATTGTTCTAATGCATATTCCAGCGAATATAATTTCGCAAGACTTAAAAGTTTATCCTCATAAAAGCGCAGTCCGGTTGTCTCTGAGAGATCTGAAATGCGGAAATATTCCTGCAAACGTGCAAAAAGATCCGGCTGGTCCGTCACAACCTCCTCCAGACTTCCGTTTGGACAGTTGCGCAGCGCTTTTAAGTAATCCGGCTCCGCTTCATAAAGAAGACTGTAGCAGGTCCGGTACTGCGCAAGGTTCATGACACGGTCAAACTGCTCCAGTAACGCGGAAAGCTCCCGAAGGAGCTTTGTTTCCTGTCCATATGCATTTGTACGGATGATGACACCGGTGCTTTTGCCGTCTAGAAGCTGCTCAATCTGCGGATGCATGCGCTCTTTCCACTCCCGGTCGTCAATCTTAGAAGAAAAGCCGATCACACGCTTTCCGGCAGTCAGGACTGCATATTTTCCGGAAAAATTTAAGTTCCCGGACAGCACGGGATCCTTTGTTTTCACCGCATCCTTTGCCACCTGTACGATGATCTCATCGCCTTCCTTCAGTTTCCGGTCCCGGCCGTCGGCAAACAGCGTGACCTTATTGTCAGTCAGACTGTAGTAGCCAGTACGGCCATCGGAGAAATCCACGAAAGCGGAGTTTAAATTTTTTACGACCTTTTGGACTTTACCAATATAAATATTACCCAGAATGGATGATGCATCCTCCAGTCCAAGCTCCAGAGTCTCCTTGCCGGAAACCAGAGCTGTCAGGACACGGTCATGCCAACGGGTTACGATCAGCTTATTCAATGTCTTCACCAAACGATTCCAGGGTCACGAAGTCGTGTTTTTCTTCGTTTCCCTTATCTGCGTATACTTCCAGGCGGGTAACCATAAGCGCAAACTCGCCAAGTGTTTCGCCGCGGCTTTCTGCGTAAGCGCGAAGCACGGCATCCGGCTTTAAGTTTGCTGCACTTCCGGTCGCAATTTGTAAAAAGATCTTATGGTCCGAACGGGCTTCCATCTGGTAGATCTGCGGGCGGATATTGATCTCTTTCTCTCCCTTTTTGGTCTTCTTTAAAAACAGGATCTCTTCTTTTTTCAGAAATTCCGGGATCCCGGCGAAAAATGCATCCAGATCTTCTGGCTCATAACCCTCCCGGAAACGGACTTCGTAGTCGGCTGCTGCAACTAAGGACATGGCATTGCCTGCATCATCCGGAAGTGCCCGGTAAGAAAGCGCTTCCATGCCCTCTACCATATTTTCATTAATGCGGCGCAGCATTTCTTTGGAAGAATCGGTGCTCAGCACTTCGATATCGACATACTCGCCACGGCTCTCCAGTCCCACGCCGAGCGGAGCCGCAAACGACATGATCTGGTGCGGGCTGAAGCCCTCACTGTAGCGGATATCGACATCGGCACGGCGCATCACCTTCTGGAAATAACGCATGATATCCAGATGACCGATGAATTTCATGGTGCCTTCCTTGGCAAATTTAATTCTTATCTTCAAAGCAGACACCTCCTCCAAATTTTCTCGCGCCGCAGCCGGAACACTGCTGACGGCAGTTCGGAGTCACCTTCTCGCTGATGGCAGTCAGCCACTCGCGCTTTAAGAACTCCTTGGTCACGCCTGCATCGATGAAATCCCACGGGAAGATTTCATCTAAGCTGCGCTCTCTTACGGTATAGAAATCCGGGTCTATGCCGCAGGTCTCGAAGGCCTGCATCCAGGTGTCGTTGTTGAAATACTCACCCCAGGAATCGAACATGGCGCCGTTTTTGTAAACCTCTTCCACAACGCTTGCCACACGGCGGTCTCCGCGGGCCAGAACACCCTCAAGGACCGTCAGGTCAGCCTCATGGTAGTTATATTTTAAGCTCTTGCGGTTTAACATCTCCTTGAACTTATCTTTTACAATGTAAGCGCGCTCCAAAAACTCCTCCTTGGTGCACATCTGCGCCCACTGGAACGGGGTAAATGGCTTCGGAACAAAGAAGGAAGAGCTGGCAACAACCTGAACCTTGCCGTTGCGCTGCTCTTTCGGGATTTCGTCGTAGTAGAGCTCTGCAACCTTCTCAGACAGCAGGGCAATGCCCTCCATATCCTCTCTGGTCTCGGTCGGAAGTCCCAGCATAAAGTACAGCTTTACGCGGTTCCAGCCGCCGTGGAATGCCTCAGCGGCACCCTTTAAGATGATCTCCTCCGTCAGTCCCTTATTGATGACGTCACGCATACGCTGGGTACCAGCCTCCGGCGCGAAGGTCAGGCTGCTCTTCTTGATATCCTGGACCTTGCTCATGACATCCAGGGAGAACGCATCGATACGCAAAGACGGCAGGGAAATGTTCACGCCCTTGCCCTGGAACTCCTCGATCAGGAAGTTTACAATCTCCTTTAAATGGGTATAGTCACTGGAACTTAAGGAGCTTAAGGAAATCTCCTCATGGCCGGTGCTCTTTAACATCTTGTATGCATGATCTTTTAAGAACTCCAGACTGCGTTCACGCAGCGGACGGTAGATATTGCCTGCCTGGCAGAAACGACAGCCGCGGATGCAGCCGCGCTGAATCTCCAGAACCACGCGGTCCTGGGTTACCTTCAGGTACGGAACTACCGGATTTTCCAGATACGGGACATCGTTCATGTCCATAACCAGTTCCTTGGTAATGGTAGCCGGAATGCCCTCTTTATTCGGGGTGAAGGACGCAATGGTGCCGTCCTTGTTGTAAGCTACATCGTAAAACATCGGCACGTAGATGCCTGGAAGTTTGGCTGCTGCCTCCAGGAAATCTCTTCTGTTGCCGCCATTTTTCTTGTTTTCTTTGTACAGATCAAACAGTGCATCGTACTGGGTCTCGCCCTCGCCGATATAGAACATGTCAAAGAATACGGCAAGCGGCTCCGGGTTATAGGCACACGGACCACCACCGATCACGACCGGATCTTCCTCCGTACGGTCAGCCGCATGCAGCGGGATGCCGCTTAAATCCAGCACCTGCAGGATGTTGGTGTAACACATCTCATACTGGATCGTAAAGCCAAGGAAATCAAAATTCTTCACCGGATCCTGGGATTCCAGCGCAAACAGCGGGATATGCTGCTCCCGCATCACCTTGTCTAAGTCTGTCCACGGAGAGAACAAACGCTCACACCACACATCGTCCCGCTTGTTAAACATCGCGTACAGAATCTGCATGCCAAGGTGGGACATGCCGATCTCGTATACATCCGGAAAACACATGGCAAACCGGATGTCCACAAGGGACGGATCTTTCATGACACAGTTCACTTCCCCACCGATGTATCTGGCGGGTTGTTGAACGGTTAATAAAATTTCATCACTTAACGCTAACTTTCTCATAAATCCTTATTTTACCTACATTTCTCACGTTTTTAGCGATGGGTTCATCGCTGTTTTTTAGTTCTTTTTCTCTGATTTTCTCCGTAAGCGTAAAAACACAAATTCTTGTCAAGTGTCTTTTTTTCACGGACAGTTTACATAATATTTTTCGCTCTTACGACAAAAAAAATTGTTTCTGAAATACGCACAATTCGGATTTTCCGTTATTTTACGGATAAATCCGCTCTAAATGTACAGATCAGACCGCATTATTATACGGTATTTCGCGTGTTTCCGCAATAGATTCTTTCCCGAAATCAATTTTTCGATCTTCTATCGTCGAACTTTTTATCAAGTTTTCCGAATATTCGTCAAATCCAGGAACCTCAAAAATCAGGGTTTCCTTCAGAACGATCTCATCATTTTCCAGTTTTACCGGCATGGCATTCAGGAAAATTTTCTCAAATTCCGGAACGTCTTCACAAACTTTTTGGCTCGGAACAACATAGTGTTGCATCGTGAAAATTCCGCTGGAATGTCCGAGTGCGATGGCCAGTTCTTTGATATTGACCTGGTAATGGACCATCAATGTTGCGTATACATGACGCAGATCGTGCCAGTGAAAATCATCCGGGAGACCGTAAAGTTTTTTCATGGAATTGAAATCATCCTTATAGGACCGGCGGTTATAGGCAGTGCCATACGCCCGATGCCAGATTGTCACCTCGCCTGCATCCTTCCCTTCTGCCTCCGGCGACTGGGTCCACCTTTTGCAGCTTGCGGCTATTTCGTCCAATACAAAATCAGGCACCGGGAGATCTCGAATTCCGTTCCTACTTTTTGTATCGAGACGTTGTTTTGTCCTGCTGCCTTTTTCAAGCCCGGATATATCTATGGGCCGTCCCGCCTGCGCAGTAACATGGAGCACCTTTTTATTATAATCCACATCCCGATAACGCAGAGCGATCAATTCGCTGATCCGGCATCCGGTTGTACAGGCGATAAGGAGCGGGAGGTACAGACCAGGGTATTTGTTTTTTGCTATCAAAAGCATCTGGCCTGCCTGCTCTGATGTAAGTGCGTATTTTCTTTTTTTGCTTTTATGACCGCAGCCATCTTGTTCATTCACAGCTGCGGCTCTTTCATTCGCTTCTTTTTTGGATACCTGCTTTCGCTTTATGGAAATTGCGCTTGTAGCAGGATTTTTGTTAATCAGAACGTGTTTTTTGGCATACTTGAAAGAAGAGCCGAAGACTCCGTAAGCCGGTGATAAAAGCCCTGGCGTCATGGAATCCAGAATCTTTAAGAGGTCATCATTGGTTACTACATCCATCGTCCTCCCTTTTATTATGGGCAAAATATAATTTTGTATGATGTTCCGGTAACACACAAAGGTGCCGTATTTAATCTTCCGTACCTTTACCATATGTTCATTCAGCCAGTAATCATAAAAATTTTCTGCCAGAATCTGACTTGCGATGTATTCCTTTCTTTGCATAGAGAATTGGGGCGATATGGTGTTCCAGTTCACTGCGGATTCTGGATTCCGCTTCCATATAAGCAGTATAGACATCAAATGTAGTTCCAATATTGGCATGTCCAAGATATTCTGAAACATGCAACAGGATTTCTTCCGGATGGTCCTGATTACGCGTACCGTATTCAAACATCATAGTTGCCGCAATATGCCGCAGGTTGTGAGTCGTGACGATTGGAATGCCGGCATCCGTAAAACCCGGTCACTTTCCTCGGTTTTCGTTGCTTTTATTTCGATTCCTGTTCTGGAAACGCGAATTTTTTTACCTGCGTAATCGACGTCTGAGAGACGTACAGCCTGCCTTCGGACCGTTACCGTCCGCTCTTGCTTATTAAAATCTGTAAAACGGAGTCCTCGGATTTCCCCATACCGAAGCCCGTGCAGCATCAGACAGTATACCACGAACGCCGGGCTTTTCGAAGCTCGGCGTTTTGTGTTGGGAATATGAAATGAGCTGCCGCACGTTAGTGCGACAGCCCCGTTTTTCTATCTTCTACACCAGATTCTTCATATCCTTAAACGCTGTCCGCTCCATCTTCTCCCGAAGGTCATTCCTGATCTTCGCGAAGTCCTCACGGACAAGCTTCTTTTCTTTTACGAGGCACTCACCCGCAACATAAACATCTCTCACATTCGATGCAATCGCGCTATACACAAGAGCCGAATACGGGTCGTATACCGGGAACATATTTGGGGAGTTGGTCTCTACGAGGACGAGATCCGCCTGTTTTCCAGGCTCGATGGAACCAGTGATATCGCCGAGTCCTAACGCTCTTGCTCCCTCAATCGTCGCCATGGAAACGACCTCCGTTGACGGGAACGCGCTGCGATCGTGGAGCTCATTTTTGTGGAAGTTCTCGCACATCCGCATCTGGATGAACAGATCCAGCGTATTTCCGCTCGCCGGACCGTCGGTACCGAAGCCGACGGACATGCCGTGCTTATGCATCAGGGACACCGGAGCCACGCCCTTTGCGGCCTTCGTGTTGGAGGCGATACAGTGGGCCACGGACGCTCCGTGCTTCGCGAGGATCTCCACGTCATGTTCCGTCGTGCGGATGCTGTGGGCCGCCAGCGTATTCGGTCCGAGGACTCCGATATGCTCCATAAACTCGATGGGCGTCATATTATACTGTTCCCTCAACTGGGTCATCTCGTAGTCCATCTCCGCCACATGGAGCGTAAATACGGTTCCCGCCTTCACGTCCTCCTCATATGCCCGTTTTAAAGTTTCCGGGCTGCAGGTCGTCGTTCCGTGGGGCGTGATCGCTCCGGAAACGCGCGGGTGATCTTTGTACGCCTCGATCAGTGCAATTCCACGCTCGATGGCCTCATCCGCGTTCTTACTGTCGCAGGAATCCTTTTCCATCACCGTCTCACCGGCGATTCCGCGGATCCCCATCTCGTCCATGACCTTCGCCACAACTTCCTCGAAATAGTACATATCAAGCACTGTCGTCACACCGGAGAGCAGCAGCTCGCCTATGGCGTATCGCGTGGAAAGCCTGGCCATCTCCGCGTCCATGGCCTGATTCTCCATCGGAAGCAGGAACACCCGCAGGCGATCCTTACAATCGTCCCCGAGGCCGCGGAACGGGATCATGCCGAGGTGGCAGTGGGTGTTTACGAGGCCTGGGATCACGATGGCGCGCTTTGCGTCGATCTCCTCGAAGGTCTCGCCAGCCTTTAAAATCCCCTGCGCAGTAAGCGCCTGAAGCGCCTTCTCAAGCTCTTCCTCCGATCCTGCTGCCAGAATCTTTGTATCTTCAAACATCACATAACCATGATCCCAGACATCACCTGCCTCGTTCATCGTCACAACAATGCCGTTTTTGATAATCTTCTTCATCGTTCTAATTTCATCCTTCATAATTTCGACCTGATCCGGTTCTTCCACTATCCGCGGAGAAAAACCGGCGGCGGGCCGTAAAACTACTTTCCGTACTTCTCAACCAACGGCACATGTTCCTGCCCCGGCACCGTCAAAAGCCCGTGATCCGTGAGCTTCAGTTTCGGTGACACCGGAAGGCAAAGCGTGGACATGGACATGACCACGTTGTTGTTCACATATCCGAGACCTTCCATCGCCGTCCGCACTTCCTTTAATTCCTGTCCGAGAACCTCGATGGGCTGATCCGACACGATGCCGCCGATGGTGAGTCCCGCCTCTGCCAGGGATCTTCCTTCAGCGAACACCACATATGCCCCCTGGAGCTCCAGGACGCGCCTCTGGGCCAGTTTCATATCGTTCTCATCTGTTCCCAGGACAAACAGGTTATGGCTGTCGTGGGACCACGTGGTGGCCACAGCGCCCGGTTTCGTCAGTGCTCCTTCCACGAGACTATATCCGATATTTCCATTCTTGCCGTACCGCTCGAAAACGACTGCAAGGGAAAGTCCTGCCGACTTCCAGTCAAGCACACCGTCCTTCACCTCGACTCTGCATTTCACCGGTGTGGTTGCCGTTCCGAAGGTGCCGATCTTCATGACATTGACTTCCGCCCATTTCGCCTCCGGATCTTCCGCCTTTAACACAAAGTCGGAGATTTCCGCCGGACGGCAGTTGATCGTGTGGTAGAAAGAAGCCGGGAAACTGCACGCCGCAGCTTCTGCCGCACCGTAAGCCTCCTTGTCCTTGCAGTACACACACTCGCCCTTCTTATAAACCACAACCGGATCGATCCCATCCAGACTGTCCAGCAGCATAAAGTCTGCGATCTTTCCCGGCGCGATCATCCCTCTGTCATCCAGATGCATCCGTCTCGACGGTGTCCAGGTCGCGCAGTAGATCGCCTTCTCCATCGGCATTCCAGCCTTCACAGCCGTCTCGATAATCTTATTGAGATGTCCGGTCAGAAGCTTATCTGCCATCGTGTCATCCGTCACCAGCGCCACATTCTCATAGAGTTCATTGTCGCAGACGGTCTTCACGACCTCCGGCGTCAGGGATTTGAACTGCAGCTCCAGAAACATCCCAAGCTCTGTCTTCTCCATCACTGACTGTGGAGTCTGCTGGGTGTGGTCCGCATCAACACCTTCATAGATAAAGCGGTTAAGATCCGCCCCCGTAAGTCCCGGGCAGTGCCCCTCGATTCGGAGATTCTTTCCCGCGTTCCGGCACACATTGATGAGATCCCTCGTCCGGCTCTCGCCTTCTGCTGAGAGATCCTTATAGTTCATGATCTCTCCAAGGCAGAGAACTCCATCTAAGGATGCCATCTCAGAAATTTCCTTTACACCAAGTGACGCCCCGGCTGTCTCTAACTTCTCATTTGTCGCCGGTACACTGGACGGGATCGCCCAGAAGATATCCTGCTTCGTCTTCTGCGCCATAAAAGCCCGGATGCCGTCCATGCCGAACACGTTCGCCATCTCGTGGGCATCGGCAACCACCGTTGTTACTCCATATGGAAGCGTGATCCTTGAAAACTCGCCCGGATATGTCATCGAGCTCTCGATGTGCATATGGATATCCACGAGACCAGGCAGCATGTATCTGCCTTTTCCGTCGATCTCCCGCACTCCCGGATATGAAATTGCAGGGGAAACGCAATAAAACTTTTCCCCTGCAACTGCCACATCCCGCTTTTCAAAACACTGTCTGAAGGTCTGATAGACCATGACATTTTTCAGAATGAAATCGGGTCTCATATAAAATTCCTCGTTATTAGTTGTTGATCGTTCTGTTCCACTGGTCGATCCAGTTATTTAAGATCGGGTTTACAAAAGCATAGTCAACAACCTTAACTTTTGCAGCCTTGTCGCCGTAGGTCATATCCTTGGACTCTTCCTCAGTGAATGTAACGTCCTTGTTTGTCGGTGCCTCATTTAATGCCTTGCCTGTCTTTGTCTGAAGCTCCTCGCTGATACGGTAGTTGATGTACTCGTAAGCAAGCTCCTTGTTCGCACAGTTCTTTGTTACGTTGATGGTGTTGAAGTTAGCGTAAGCTCCGTCCGGTGTAACGTAAACAAGTGTCGGGTTAGCGGCTACGATCGTCGGAACGCCGAAGTCACCGACAACTGCTGCTGCAACCTCACCGGATGTGAACATGTTGATCAGGTCGGAAGACTTTGTGTAAGTCTTAACAAGGTTCGGCTTTAAGTCAGCAAGTGCCTTGAAAGCAGCCTCGCCGTTGTCTGTTGTTACGTCAACGCCTGCGTGGTCGCTTGCAACGTAAACCATAGCCGGTCCGAATGTTGTTGTGATCTCCGGGATGGAAACCATGCCTGCAAGGCGCTCGTCCCAAAGGTCATCAAAGCTTGTGAGTTCAAATCCTGTAAGCTCCGGGTTGTAGATGATACCGATGCTGTTGATGGTGTACGGAACACCCTGTCCTGCCTCTGCAATCTCCTTTGCAGCCGGGATCAGCTTCTCAGCATTCGGGATCTTGCTTAAGTCGATCGTATCGAAAAGTCCCTCGTCAGTGCCCTTCGCTGTCATAGCCTGGGAGAGCTCGATCACATCGATGGTGGAGTTCGGGTCTGCCGCTAACTTTGTATAACGGTCGTTTGTGCCGCCTGTCTCAGTAACGATCTCACAGCTGAACTCGTTCTCAAACGGTGTGTAAACCTCTTCTTCGGAGATATCTTCGCTGAGGCCGTATGTGGATAATACGAGCTTCTGTGCGTCTCCGGAAGCTGCCTTTGTCTCTTCTGCGGAAGAAGCTGCCTCAGAGCCTGCTGCCTGGCTTCCTGCTGCTGTGGTCTCTGTTGTGGATGCGCTGCCGCAGGCGGTAAGCATCATTGCTGCGCAAAGTACAACTGCTGCTGTTTTTTTCATGGTTTTTCTCCTCTTTCTCTCTTTTTGAGATAATGTTTTGTAACTGTCCGGCAGGTCTGTGCTTTCCGCACAAGCTGTACAAATGGGCAGTTGCATATTTTCCCGCATGAATATGGGTCTGTTTCGGAACTATCCGTTCATATCCCCCACATCCTGCGATGGTTCCCTTCATTGTTTTCCGTCCGGAGTACGATTCGATCTTTCCGGTTCTCCCTTCGGCGCATGACCTGTGCCCTAAGATCTCTGTCTCCTATCTTCTCACGAGAATCAGCTTATCCTTCGGCAGATACAGCCGGATCTCCTCGCCCTCTTTATAAACATGGTCAGTTCCCATATTTACCTTCAGGACACCGGCGGAAGTCTCAACCTCGTACTGGTAGCTTTTCCCGAGGAATGTGCGGACACCGATCTTACCGCTTAAGACATTCTCCGTCTGAACATCATCTGCCAGACAGATATCGTCCGGGCGGATCGTTCCCGCGAATTTCTCGCAATCGAGATCCATGGAAGTTAAGAACTCGCTTCCATCCGGTGCTGTATAAACGCCGTCCTGCTTTTTCGCAAGTTCAAGGAAGTTCTCGAAACCGATGAATCTCGCGACGAACTCTGTCGCCGGTCTCTTATAGATGTTCTCCGGTGTGTCAAACTGCTCGATGACACCGCCGTTCATAACAGCCACCTTGTCGGAGATGGAGAAGCATTCCTCCTGATCATGTGTAACAAATAATGTGGTGATTCCAAGGCGCTTCTGAAGTCTCTTGATCTCCACACGCATGGAAAGTCTTAATTTCGCATCAAGATTGGATAACGGCTCATCTAAGAGCAGTAGCTTTGGCTCGATGACAAGTGCTCTCGCGAGGGCAACTCGCTGGCGCTGTCCGCCGGACATCTGTTTCGGGAAACGGTCGGCAAGCTCTGTCAGGCCGCAGACCTCAAGGATCTCCCTGACCTTCTTGTCGATCAGGTCCTTGTCCATCTTTCTTGTTCTGAGCCCGAACGCTACATTGTCATAAACACTTAAGTGCGGGAACAGGGCGTAGCTCTGGAATACCAGGCCGAACTGGCGCTTGTGGACCGGGACCTTTGTCATGTCCTCTCCGTCTAATGTGAAGGTTCCGCCCTGAGGGTTGATAAAGCCTGCAACGACGCGGAGTGTCGTGGACTTGCCGCAGCCGCTGGGACCTAAGAGGGATACAAGCTCGCCCTCCTCGACTTCCAGATTCAGCCCCTTTAAGATCTGTTTCTTTTTATCGTAACTTACGTCGATTCCATTTAAACTCATAAAAGCCATGGTCATATTCTCCTTATTTCGCCAGGGCTGCGATACCCAGTGTGCGGTCTACGATCACCATGATGACTACGGTAGCTGCCATTAAAAGTACGGAAACCGCCGATACGGTCGGATCATAGTTGTATTCAATATAGTTCATCAGTGTTGACGGGAATGTGGAAACTCCCGGTCCGGATAAGAACATGGACACCGGAATGTTGTTGAAGGAATTGATGAACGCCAGCATGAATGCTGAGGAAATTCCGGAGGTCACATTTGGAAGAACGACCTTGAAGAACGCCGCTCCCTTCGGGCATCCGAGGCTCCACGCCGCCTCCTCGATTGAAAAGTCGAACTGCTCCATCGAAGAACCGACTACGCGGATCACATACGGAAGTGTCACCATAAAATGGCCTGCGAGAAGTCCCGCGAACACCGGGATCCTGAGTGTCAGGATCAGGCACTGGTACATAATAAAGCCGATTACAATTCCCGGAACGATTGTCGGGGAAAGGAAGATGGACTTTAATAACTGCTTTCCTTTTAAACCGGCTCTCGCCAGCGCGTAAGCCGCCGGGATTCCGACCAGAAGAGAGATGCATGTCGCGAGGAGCGCGACCTCAAGGCTGGTCAGGAATGATCTGCGGAAAGACTTTAACGCGAACACGTTCGCGAACCATTTCGTCGAGAAGGACTCGATCGGGAATGTGATGGCGCTTCCGCCGCCGAATGCCGTTACGGTGATGATCAGTAACGGGATCATCAAAAATGCAAATACGATCGCTGCCCATATGGTCAACACTTTATTTTTACGCATAATCTTCACCTCTGCGGTCCAGCCGTGCGGCCAGAGCGTTAAATCCTTTGATCACAACCAGGGTTACAACGATCATGATGAGGGCGATCACGGACGCGCCGGTCCAGTCACTGACGGACATCGCTCTCTGGTAGATCAGGGTCGCCATGACCATGTTGCTGTTGCCTCCTAATAACTGCGGCGTCGTGTACGCGGTCAGGGTTCCGGTAAATACCAGAATACCGCCGACGATGATTCCCGGAAGGCTCATCGGGAAGATGACTTTCATGAACGCTTCCGTTCTTGAGGCTCCGAGGCTCTGTGCCGCCTCCATCATATCATCATCAATATTTTCCATAACACCGGCAACCGTTACGATCATTAACGGAAGGAACAGGTAGACAGAACCAATGATGATAGAAAAGTCAGTGTATAAAAGCTTCATCGGCTTCTCAATCAGTCCCATAGCGATCATGGCCTTGTTGATGATCCCGTTGCTGCCGAGAATATTGATCCATGCAAAGCTTCGGATAACAGAGTTTGTCATCATCGGAAAGATCGACGCAGAGAGAAGCAGTCCTCTCCATTTCTTATCACAACGGCTGATGAAATACGCCGTCGGGATACCGCCCACCATACAGACAAAGGTGGTGATGACCGCGATCTTCACGGTTCTCAAAAAGATCTTTCTGTAATACTCGTCCTTAAAAAAGTCCACGTACGCGCTGAACGGGTAATCCCCCGTAAACACGCTTGGAACCAGAACGCGAAGCAGCGGGATCATCAGGAACAGAAATAAGATCACCAGTCCCGGAACCAGCATGCACCATGCACTGCTCTTTTTCATTGGTTTGCCCCTTTCTCAACTGTGCGTGATAAGTTTTAATTAGTGCTTCTTATAAATATTTGTTTTTTCATCAATTGCACTTATATTTTACATTCATTATAAAAAGTGATATACTATACGTCAAATACATATTATCTATAATTTTTATGCAGTAAAGCTATGAGGAGGCCCCTGTATGGAATTAAAAGAAGCCCGCTATATCCTGGCGATCGCCCGCCACCAGAGCATTGGCAAAGCCGCCGAATCCCTTTATATCTCCCAGCCGTCCCTGAGCAAGTACTTAAAGAACCTGGAAGAACGTCTCGGCGCTCCGCTGTTCAGCCGCCACGAAAACCGCTACTACCCGACTTACATGGGTGAACGCTACCTCCACTACGCCGAACAGATCGTTGCCTGCGGCGATGAGTGGATGCAGGAATACGACGATATCGCTCACCGCCAGCGCGGCCGCTTAAACATCGCCGTGCCGATCATGATGGGTAGCACGCTGATCGAACCGATGTTGGCACCGTTTCATAAACGATACCCCTATGTGACCTTAAATATCATGGAAGCAGTAAATTTCATTGCGGAGAACAGTCTGGAGACCTCATCCATCGACCTGACCCTTTACAATATCCATGAATTTCCCGAGACCATGGACTACCAGATCCTGCGCTCTGAGGAGATCGTTCTGGTCCTGCATGAAAACCATCCTCTCGCCGCAAAAGCCATTACCCGCCCCGGCTTCCGCTACCCGTGGCTGGATCTTTCCCTATTAAAAGAGGAAAACTTCATTCTCCTCTACCCGGACCAGAACACCGGTGGCATCTCCCTGGATCTCTTTCAAGAGTACAACATCAATCCACCGGTCTCTCTCCACACGAGAAACTCCTCCATGTCGATCCATCTGGCCATGGACGGCGTCGGCGCTGCCTTCGCCCCGGAGAGCTATTTCCATTATGAAAACCAGTACACCGGAAACCGCGCCCTCTGCTTCTCCGTCGGCCACAGACCGGCCCTCACAACTACCATCGCCGCCTATCGGAAAAACCGGTATCTGCCGCAGCATGCAAGAGATTTTCTGAAAATGATCCGGGAATATTGCCGTGAGAAATAAAACATTCTCCCAGAAATTTATATCCATCTGCGAGGTGCGCCGTCAGGCGCACCTC